>NZ_CP181499.1:319166-638333 GCF_052186135.1 Methylocystis sp. JAN1
GCTCGCGGAACGTCTTCAGGAGTCGGCCTTCCTGCGCCTGGACCGGCCCCTCCGGCTTGGACAACAAAAGAACGCCGACCAATGGCGTGAACAGCACCGCGACGAACCAGGAGACGATCAGCGCGATCGACACAACGGCAAAGATCGAGAACGTATATTCGCCAGCCGAACTCTTGGCGAGCCCGATCGGCACGAAACCGGCGGCCGAGACGAAGGAGCCCGTGAGCATCGCCATCGCGACGCTGTCATAGGCGTAGCTCGCCGCCGTCTCCTTATCGTCGCCGAGCTCGAGGCGCGAGGTCATCACGTCCACGGTGGTCATGGCGTCGTCGACCAGAAGGCCGAGCGCGATGATGAGGGCGCCGAGCGAAATCCTTTGCAGGTCGATGCCCGCCATCTGCATGATCGGAAAGACGATGGCGAGCGTGAGCGGGATGGAGATCGCGACGACGGCGCCGGCGCGCATCCCGAGGCTCACGAAACTCACCGCCATGATAATCGCGATCGCCTGCCACAGCGACGTCATGAAATCGCCGATCGCGTCTTCGACGATCTGCGGCTGGTTGGCCACAAGGACCGGTTCGACGCCCACCGGCAGATCCGCGGTTGCCTCTTTCATGGTCTTGGCGATATTTGCGCCGAGCGCGAGCACGTCGCCGCCGGGCCGCATGGCGATGGCGAGTCCGATCGCCGGACGGCCGTTGACGCGGAACATCGGCTGAGGGGGATCGACGAAGCCGCGCCTGATCTCGGCGATGTCGCGCAGCCGGATCAAGCGGCCATTGGCCAGAATGTTGGCGGCCAGTATGTCCTTCTCGGAGTCGAAACCGCCGGAGACGCGCAGCGAAAGCTTTTCGTCCTGGGTTTGCACGACGCCGGACGGGCTGACCGCATTTTGCTGCTGTAGCGCAGCGATGAGCTGGGAACGGTCGATTCCAAGTCCCGCCAGATGCCGCGTCGAAAACTCGATGAAGATTTTTTCTTCCTGAGCGCCGAGCACCTCGATCTTGGAGACGTCCGCGACGCCGAGGAGTCGCGACCGGACTTTTTCCACATAGTCGCGCAACTCACGCTGCGTGAAGCCGTCGGCCGTGAAGCCGTAAATGATCCCGAACGTGTCGCCGAAATCGTCGTTGAAACCAGGCCCGACAACCCCCGCCGGGAGCGTGTGGCGCATGTCGCCGACGTTCTTGCGCACCTGGTACCAGATATCAGGGACCTCCGATGGCGGCGTGGCGCCTTTCAAATTGACGAAGATCGTCGTGGACCCGGCCGTCGTGTAGCTCCGGATGAAGTCGAGGCTCTTCGTCTCCTGCAACTGGCGCTCAATGCGCTCGGTCACCTGTTTGAGGGTGTCGTCAATGGTCGCGCCCGGCCAAAACGCCTGAACGACCATCGTCCGGAACGTGAAGTTCGGATCTTCGTCGCGCCCCAGGCTAAAATAGGAGCTCAGTCCCGCGATGGAGACCGCGATCATGCAATAAACGATGAATGACCGATGCCTGAGCGACCAGGCGGAAAGGTTGAGGCCGCTCATTCGCGCGCCTCCAGCACGCGGACTTTCTGGCCGGGGTGCAGCGCCTGGACGCCCGCGGTGACGATCATGTCCTCCGGCTTGAGCCCCTCCGTGACGACGACAACGTCGCTGGAGAAGCGCGACACCTTGACCTGCCGCAACGCGACGGTCTTTGTCCCCGGGTCGACGATCCAGACGCTCGGCCGTCCGTCCGTCTCCGTCAAGGCGCTCGCGGGGATGGCGATTGCGGCCCTGGAATCGAGGCGAACGCGGCCGGACACGGTGGCGCCGAGCCGCATCGCGGACGGCGGCGACAGGATCGCCACGCGGACACGGAAAGTGCGCGTCGCCGGGTCCGCCTGCGGGTCGACCTGACGGACCCGCCCGACCGCGGTCACGCTCGGATCGTCGGTCAGGGCCAAATCAATCCGCGCGTCGCGCGGCGCATCGCGCAAAATACGCGCGGGCGCGTCGAAGACCGCGTCCCATCCTCCCGTCCGGGCGAGGCGAAAGATCGTCTGGCCAGGCTGAACCACTTCGCCGGCTTCCGCCGAACGCGCGACGATCGTTCCGGACGAGTCCGATTTGAGCTCGGTGTAGCTCACATTGTCCTGGGCGATTTTGAGCTGAGCGGTCGCGTCCTCAACGTCCGACTTTGCCGTCTCGACAGCGGTCTGCGCCTGGTCGAACTTGGTTTTTGTCGTGTAGCGACGCGTCAGAAGCGATTGCTCGCGGGCGAAAACGTTGCGCGCTTCGCGCAAACGCCCCTGCGCGGCGGTCAATCTCGCCTGCGCCGAGCGAAGCCCGTTCATCTCGTTTTGCGAGTCGAGCCGCGCGAGCAACTGGCCGGCCTTGACGGCGTCGCCCGTGCCCACGAAGCGCTCGATCATGCGGCCGCCGATGCGGAACGAAAGCGCCGCCTCGTTTTCCGGCTGAATGACGCCGGTAAGTTCAACGCTTTCGCCGAGCTTGCTCTTTTCGATGACCGCCGCGCGCACGGGCCGCGGCGTTTGCGTGTCGTCTTGCCCGTCCCGGCTGCAGCCGGCCAACGCCAACAGAAACGCTGGAGCCGCCCAAAATAGGCATCGCGAAACTGGTCTCATCCCATTCGCCTGATCAGGGCCAAAGCGCATTCCCGAATGCGCGACGCGCGCCCTAGCGGTAAAGGGAAAATACTGCGGGGTCTGCAATGACCCTACGAGGTCCGGCGGGTTTCCTGTGGATAAGTTTGCGGCCGGCTCCCCTCCGATCGCCGTCCGCAGCCAAGAGCCGATAAATACGACTCAGATGGCGTAAGCCGGATAGGGTCCCGTCGATGCGGCGGGGAGAAACCGCGCGGGGAAGTTGAGAGTGCGGACCACGGCGTTGCTGGCCCCATTGTCGAGACGGCTTCGCGCATGCGCGTCGGGATCGCTCATCCTCGCGGCCGCCGGCCTTTCCGGCTGCAATCTTGATTGGGAAAAGCCTGATCTGAGCGTCCCCCCGCCGGAGCGCTTCCTCGAAGCAAAGCCTAAATCGGCGCAGCCCATTCCATCCGGACGGGATTTTGCGATCAAATTCGGCTCCAAGGAACTCGCGGCGCTGACGGCGCGGGCGCTTGACGATAATCTGGCCATCGCCGCGGCGATGGCGCGCATCGACCAGGCCGACGCCAGCGCCCGCATCGCCAGCGCCGCCCTCTGGCCGTCTCTTAGCCTGGGCGCCGCCGCGCAACGCGCGCAGGTTCCGGGAACGCTCGTCAGCGAAACGCCGAATTTCAATCCGGCCCAATCCGTGCTGCGGGAGGCCGGAAACCGCGAAGGCGCCCGGCTGGCCGAAGACCTTGCGACGTTCAGGTCGACGCGCGCCAACTTTTTCGCGTTGGGCTTGAACGCCAGCTACGAAATCGACTTCTGGGGCAAGAATCAGAACGCTTCCAACGCAGCCCGCCTGCTTGCGAATGCGTCGCGCTTCGATCGTGACGTCGTGGAGATCGCGACCGTCGCGGCCGTCATGAACGCTTACTTTCTGGTCCTGGCGGCGCAAGACCAGCTTCGCATCGCCACGGAAAACGTTCGGATCGCCGAGCACGTTCTCGGCGCGATCGACGCGCGGCTGGAAAAAGGCGCCGCGACCATGCTGGATCACGGCCAGCAGGCGGCGGTTCTCGCCGGACAGAAGGCCGCCATTCCGCCGCTGGAGCAGACGCTGCGGCAGACCAAGGTCGCGTTGGCGATTTTGCTGGGACAGACGCCCGAAACGATCGAGATAAAGGGCGGCACGCTGAACAAGCTGCGTTACCCCCGACTTGAACCGGGCCTTCCTTCCGAGGTCTTGTTGCGGCGCCCGGACGTCGCCGAGGCTGAGGCGATATTGGCGTCGCGGGAATTCTCGGTGCTGTCCGCGCGCGCGGCGTTCTTCCCGTCGATCACGTTGAACGGGCAATACGGCATCCAAAGCATCGTCTTGCGGAATCTCCTCCGGCCGGAGGCGATCGCGTGGGAAGTCGGCTCGAATTTGGCGCAGCCATTGTTCGACGGGTTCAACCTGCAAGGCCAGTATCAACTTCAGCAGGGGCGCTACGCCGAAGCCGCCGCGCTTTATCGCCAGCGCATTCTGGCCGCGCTCGGCGATACGGAGAGCGCCCTCATCGCGATGAAGGAAACCGCCAAAAGCGTGAAAATCGGCGTCGAAGCCGTCGCTGCTTCGAAAATCGCGCTCGACGCGGCCGAAGCGCAGCTCCTCGAAGGCACGATCGACGTGATTACGTTGTCGACCGTGCAAACGACGTTCTTTCAATATGAATTCAACCTCACCCTCGCCCGGCTGGCCTACTACCAATCCGCAGTGAGCCTTTACCAGGCGCTCGGCGGCGGCTGGTCGCCGACCACGCGCAACGCCGAGATCGCGCGCGCCAACGAAGCTTACGAAGCCGGCAAGGGCCCCTGGCCGTAAGGCGCGGCGCCCCGAAAAATGCAGCCCGAGCGAATGTTGCAAAGGGTTTCGGGTTGTGCGAGCTTGATCCCCGTTCAACACTCGATTTGGGGGAAACGCAAATGCCCGCTAAGAGCGGTAATGAAAATCGCAAAGTTTCGCGCCGGTCGCTCCTCGCCATTCTGGCTGCGGTGATCGCGCTTCCCGTGGGCGTTGCGACCGTGACGCCCGAAAGCGCGGAAGCCCAGGAGCGCCAGTTCACCACGTTCCATCATCAGCCGCGCGTCCAACGCCCGCGCAGCCATGTCAGAGGGCCGCGCCACCATCGCAGAGTGGCTCGCGTCCATCGCCGCGGTCCCGCTCAGCCGCGCACGCAGGAGGCCCCCGCTCCGGCCCCGACTCCGGCGCAATAATAGCCGGCCAAGACTGGCGCCGTTCGCGTTCTGAAAAGAAGCGAACGGCCCAGAACGCCGAACGCCGTCTTCGAGCTTTTATTGAAGAGCGTAAAGCGCGGACCCAAGGCAATAGGGGCGACGCGCAAGGATGGCGTCCAAGAGGGCGTTCGATTTTTCGAGGAAAACTCTTCTTCCCCACGGGGCTCAATCGCCGCGCCCAGCTGATTTGCAAAGGGAAATTCGCATCTCGCCGAACTCGCCAAGGGCAAAGAGGCGGCGGGAAGAAAGCAGCGCCATGAACGCAGCCACGAATAAGCCGGCGCCTAAGCGGCGCGATTGTTTCGTCATCTTCGCGGGGGCGATGATGGCGTTTGGGGGACTCGCGTTCGCGACGCTTGAAGACGCCGCAGCCCAAGAACGGCGGAGCGCCCCTTTCGTCGATCAGCCGCCTGTTCAGCGCCCTAGCGCCCACCTCCGGCGCTGGAGACGACGCCGCCACAGAGCCCCTCGCCACGATTGATTTGGCGCCGGCTAGCCGCCAGCTCTTCCACGCCGCATCCTGGATCACGCTGCGTTCGCCGGCCGCGTGACCGGGTCCGCCTTCGGCCGCTCGCCCCTGTCCGCGGCGACCCTGGGCGGTTCAGAACGAGCCGAACGCCGACCCTAGGGCAATGACGGCGGCGAGCGCCAGGATCGCGCCCAAGATCGCGACAACGACGATATCCAGGTAGCTTTCCTTGTGCGAGCAGCCGCACACCGCGAGCAACGTCACGACGGCGCCGTTGTGTGGAAGACTGTCGAGCGTTCCTGCGCCGATTACCGCGACACGATGCAAGAGCGCCGGATCGATCCCCTGCTTTTCGGCAAGCCGCAGATAGGTCTCTCCGAGCGTATCCAGCGCGATGGTGAGGCCGCCTGACGCCGATCCGGTTAAGGACGCCAGAACATTGGTGGCGATGGCGAGTGAAACGAGCGGTCCGCCGTCGATCGACAGCACCCATGTGCGCACGGCCGAAAAGGCCGGCAGCGCCGCGACGACAGCCCCGAAGCCGACCAGACTGGCGACGCTGATCAGCGGCAAAACCGAGGCCGTCACGCCGGCGTCGACGCTTTCCCGGATCTCAGTCAGGCGGCGCCAGTTCAGGACGATCAGCGTAATGATGGCGGCGGCGAGCGCCACAATGACGGACCACACGCCTCCGACCGCGGCGAGCGTGGTCGGCCCCCAGCGCTCTTCGGAGAGAAAAGAGTCGTCCATTCGCGGAATAACGCCGAGCGACATGACAAGATTGACGCCGACGACGACGATGAGCGGAAATATTGCGACGACAATGTTCGGACCCGCGCCGCGGTGGCCATGCGGAATTTCCGCAAGGTCGAATTCGCGCGCGACCGCCGCCCGCTCGCGGATGATCTGATTTTCAGTCGCATCGACGACCGCGGGTGGTTCGTCCCCATAGCCCTCGCCGCGCTTTCTCGCTTGATGCTCGGCCCGACTCAGCCACCACATGCCGAAACCGAACATAATCGCCGCCGCCAACGCGCCCAGGCCCGGCGCGGCGAAAGCGGTCGTGCCAAAAAAAGGCATGGGAATCGCGTTCTGGATCGCCGGCGTTCCCGGCAGGGCCGACATGGTGAAAGTCGAGGTTCCGAGCGCAATGGCGGCCGGCGCCAGACGGCGCGGCGTGCCCGCCTTGCGAAACAGCTCTTGCGCCATTGGCGCGAGCACGAAGAAGGCGACGAAAAGGCTGACGCCGCCATAGGTGACGAAAGCGCCCGCCAGCACGACGGAAAGGATCGCCCGGCGCGTCCCCAGCTTTTCAGCCATGAAATGCGCGATCGCCGTGACGGAGCCGCTGTCGTCCATCAACTTGCCGAATAGCGCGCCGAGGAGAAAAATCGGAAAGAACTGCGCCACGAAGCGCGACGCGCCAGCCATGAACGTCACGGTCCAGTGGGCGAGCAGAGGCTCGCGCGCAAAGGCGACGGCGACCAGAGCGGCCGCGGGCGCCAGCAACAGGACGCTCCACCCGCGATAGGCGAACCAGATAAGGCCGCTCAGCGCAACGAGAATTCCCAACAATCCCATGGCGTCAAATTCCTTCGAGCAAGGCGTCGAGGTCGAGCGTGGAGCGCTCTCCGAGGGCGTCTCCGTGCAGATCGAGAAAGGCTTGTGCGGCGCGGCGTCCCTCGTCGCGCAGGATGCACAGGAATTCCCACTCGGCGAGAAGCTTCGAGGACGCGCTGAGCGACGTCATCATCTCCGTCGAAATGCGATGCATGCGCATTCCGGCCCATTGCGCGCCTTCCCTTTCGCCGGGGTTGGCGGCCTGGCGCAGCAGCGCGATCATGCGAAGCTCTTTGAGCAGAACCGCATTGAACGACACCTCGTTGAGGCGGTTGGCGATCTCCGTCGCCGAGCGAGGCTTTTCCTTGCGTTCGATGGGATTGATCTGAATGAGAATCGTGTCGCGCGACGCGCATTCGCGCACCAGGGGCGTGATTGTCGGATTGCCCGAATAGCCGCCATCCCAATAGAGGTCTCCATCGATTTCGACGGCTTGAAACATCGTCGGGAGACAGGCGGAGGCGAGAAGCGCCTCAGGCGTGACGTCGGCGTTTCGAAAGACGCGGGCGCGGCCCGTCGACACGCATGTGGCGGTGACGAAAATTTTGATGGGCGCGCGGGCGACGCTCTCGAAATCGACGACTTCCGAAAGAATGCGCCTCAGCGGATTGACATCCCTCGGATTGAGGTCATAAGGCGAAAACAGTCGCGACATCAGGTCCGTCGCGACGAAAAAGGGAGAAGTATCGAGCGTCCAGCGCCCAAGCAAAACGTCCACGGGACTGCGCTGCAAGGGGCTGAGGCGCGCGGCGTCGGAAACCCGTCGCCAGAAGAGTTCGAGCGTCGCCCGGGCGGCTGGCGGGCCTCCCTCGACATATCCGCTAATGAGCGCCGCCGCGTTCATGGCGCCGGCCGACGTCCCTGAAATTCCTTCGATCTTCAACCAGCTCTCTTCGAGAAGACGATCGAGCACGCCCCAGGTGAAGGCGCCGTGCGCCCCACCGCCTTGCAAAGCAAGGTCGATTGAAATCGTATCACGCGACACGGCGGTCCCCTTCATCCCTGCGCGGGGTTGATGCGGTCCGGGCAAGGCCCTGACAGCGCCAGACGCGCGCAAACCCGGCCGGCGACTCTTATTCTCTTGAGTGAAGACGCCCAAATGACTTTTGCAACGCCGGGCAGAGTGGAGTCGCGGCGCGACAAGTTCGACCGGCTGCTTAACTATCCGACCGCTTTCCCGCTGGGCCAAGTCCGATGGCGGGCCCCTCTTCTTGACTTCCGCAGCCTAAGGTCATGACATTGGGCGTGGTCGCTTGCAACGGTTTCGGGCGATTCAAAAATTGGGAGGAAATAAATGGGCTGGAATTCAAAAGTTTCATTCGCCGGCGGGATTTTCGGAATGCTGCTGCTTGCGTCGACTCCCGCGGGTTCGGCCGTGCTTTCCAGCGCCGCTGACTTGAACGGCGTCAGCGTCGCGCCCGTTGCGCAGCAAGCCGCTTTCGCCGCGCCCCCCGGGAAAACCTGCGTCAAATGGACGCGGCGGTGGAACACCCGGCATGGATTCGGCCGTCGCCGCTGCGTTCAGTGGCGTTAAAAGAGAAAACACGCGAGCCTGGATCGCCAACTGGCGGCCGGGCTCCTTCGCCGCTGACGGATGAGCGGCGAAGATGCGTTTTTCGCCGTTGCGACATCGCGTGAAGAACGCGTTCAACATGGACGATGGAGCATCGGCCTAAGCCCGGCAAGCCGCGCGAGATCAATCGGAATCGGAACGAAAAAGCGCATGTTCACAGATCGATTCCCTTTCCTGATATGCGCGTCTCTCCGGCAAATCGCCTTTTTATGCATCTGGATAATCGTTTCCGGCTTTTCCCTCCCGAACCTCCTCATTGGCCTGCTGGCGGCGACAGCGGCGGCGTGGGCCAGCGTCGCTTTGCTCCCCTGCGCTGGCAGGCCGCCAGGGTTCTATGCGAGCATCCGCCTGGCGGCTCGAATTCCCGCCCAGGCGATCGCTGCGGGCGTCGACGTCGCCCGGCGGGCGCTCGATCCCGCCCTTCCGCTCCGCCCCGGCTTTGTCGCCTATTCCACCTCCCTCCCGGAGGGAACGGCGCAACAGGCCTTCGCGGCGCTCGCCGCGCTGCAGCCCGGCTCCGTACCGGTCCGCTCCGAGGCGGGCGGGATATTCGACATCCATTGCCTTGACGTGCGCCTTCCCATCAAGGCGTCGCTCGAGCGCGAAGAGGCCGATCTTCGCGCGGCGCTTGGATTTGGAGCCGACTCGTGAGCGACTTCTTCCTTGGGGCCGCCGCTCTTATCGTTGCGATTACGGCGATTGGTCTTTTTCGCGTCCTGAGCGGCCCCGCCAGGGCTGACCGGATGATGGCGGCTCAACTATTGGGCACTGGCGGCGTCGCGGCGCTGCTTCTCGCGGAGGCGAGAGGAACGCGCGGCGCAGCCGACGTCGCAATGGTTCTTGCGTTGCTCGCGGCGTTCTCCGGCATCGCTTTCGTCAAGGCGGTGAACGACGCGCGCCGGCGCGACGATGATGCGGAAGGGTTTGCCGATGACGCTCGCGACTAACGCCTTTTCGGTTTTCTGCATCAGCGGCGGCATTTTCTTTTTTTTTGCCGGCGCCATCGGTTTGTTGCGGTTTCCGGATACGTTGACGCGTCTCCACGCTTTAACCAAAGCCGACAATCTCGGCCTCGGTCTCGTGGTCCTCGGCCTGCTGCCGCAAGCCGATAATGCGCTCGCCGCTTTGAAACTCTGTCTGGTCTGGGTTGTCGCGCAAATGGCCGGGACGACGCTCAGCCAATTGATCGCCCGCGTGGCGAAGGACGCCTCGAAATCGTGAGCGCCACCTTCCTTCTCGATGCGAGTCTTGCGACTCTCACGCTCGCCGTCGCGGCCTACGCGATTTTCGCGCGCGAAGCCTTCACGGCCGTTGTCGCCTTCATCTCCTACGGACTGCTATTGGCGCTGGTCTGGGTTCGGCTGTCGGCCGTGGATGTGGCCCTCACCGAGGCGGCCATTGGCAGCGGCGTGACAGGGGTGTTGCTGATTGGCGCCGCAGGGCGGATCGGGGACGGCGACGCCTCGGCGCCCGCGAGCCTGGGACCTTTTGCGACGATTCTGTGTGGGATCCTTTGCGCGGGAGCGTCGGCCGGGGTCGCCGCCGCCGTCCTCTCGCTGCCGCCTGCGGCGCCGACGCTGGCGACGCTCGCCGTTCAGGAATTGCCTGCGACCGGTCTCGGCAATCCGGTGACCGGCGTTCTTCTCGCCTACCGCGCGATCGACACGCTGCTTGAGGCGGTGGTGCTCGTTCTGGCGTTGATCGGGGTCTGGTCCTTCGCCCGCGACGCTCATTGGGGCGGCAGGCCGAAATCCCCGAGCGCGCCCGATCCCGATGGCGCTCTCGTGTTTCTGGGACGGCTCTTGCCGCCGCTCGGGATCATCGTCGGCGTCCATCTCGTATGGACGGGCGCAAACGAACCCGGCGGCGCCTTCCAGGGCGGGACGATACTTGCCGCAACCTGGATTCTCGTCATGCTTGCCGGACTGTGCGACGCGCCGTCGGCTGGCCGGCCGTGGCTGCGCTTCGCTCTGGTTGGCGGACCTGCTTTGTTTCTTGCGATCGGCGTCGCCGGCTTCGCAATCGCCGGAGCGTTTCTGGCCTATCCGGAAGGCTACGCCAAGCCGCTTATCCTGCTCATCGAGGCGGCGCTGACTCTCTCGATCGCCGTCGCGCTGGGACTGCTCGCGCTGGGAGCGCCAGCAAGGAGGCCGCAACAATGAACGCAGTCACGCTCGCGGGTCTCGGCGGCGCGGTCTTGATCGGATTGGGCCTTTTCGGCCTCGTCGCGCACCCGCATCTCCTGCGTAAAATTATCGCCTTCAACGTACTGGGAGGCGGCGTGTTTCTGCTTTTCGGCGCCATAGCGCGCAGGGGCGCAGCCGCAGGGATCGGCGCAGATCCCGTTCCACAGGCTTTGGTGATCACCGGGATCGTCGTGGCCTTTTCGGCCACGGCCCTGGCGGTCGCGCTCCTTGTTCGCGTTGTCGCAGAAACCGGGCGGCCCTTTTTCCCCGGCGACGCGCCGGCCGCGCCTTCCGAGCAAGACGGCGGGATTTGATGCTTCCTTCGTCGAACGCGCTCTCGGCGGCGAGCCCCGAAGACTTTCTCCTGCCTGCCGCAATCGCTTTGCCTGTCGGAGCCATGCTCCTCGCATTCTTTCTCGGCGGCCGAAGAGCGGAGCGGACGGCCCTCGCCGTCATGCCGGCCGGGATCGCGCTTTCGATGGCGATCGCCTTCGCCGTAGGGCGGAAAGGCCAGGCGCTCGTCTACGTCATCGGCGCCTGGGCGCCGCCGCTCGGCGTCGCTCTGCGCGCCGACGGTTTCTCAGCGATCATGCTGGCGACGACCGCGCTGGTCATTTCAGCGACGGCGTGTTTCGCCTTGGGCGCATTCGGCGCGGCGAAAGGAGAGCCGGAAAAGCGGGCGAATTTCGCGTTCTGGACCCTGCTGCTTTCGATTTGGGCGGCCCTCAACGGCGTTTTTCTCGGTCGGGACCTCTTCAATCTTTACGTCGCTCTCGAAATGCTGACTTTCGCCGCCGTGCCGCTCGTTTGCCTCGACGGGCGCGTGGAAACGCTGACAGCGGCGTTGCGCTATCTGCTGTTCGCGCTCCTGGGGTCGGCGCTCTATCTGCTGGGCGCGACGCTCATATACGGCGCCTATGGCGCGCTTGACATTGACGTGCTGTCGGCGCGGATTCGGCCCGAGCCTGCGGCGTGGCTGGCGCTCGCCGCGATGACCGCGGGCCTCCTTGCGAAGACCGCCCTTTTCCCTTTGCATCTTTGGCTTCCGCCCGCTCACGCCGGCGCCCCGCCGCCGGCAAGCGCGATCCTCTCGGCGCTCGTCGTTAAAGCCTCGTTCTTCTTAGTGCTTCGCCTATGGCTCGACCTCGCGCCATCGCAAATGGCCGAAGCGGTCGCCCCGATTCTCGCGGTCATGGGGACCGGGGCGATTGTGGTCGGCGGCGCGCTCGCCCTCCGCGAGGCGAGACTGAAAATGCTGATCGCATATTCGACGGTGGCGCAGATTGGTTACCTGTTTTTCGTCTTCCCGCTTGCCGCCGGCGCGCATCCCTGGGCCGGATCCGCCTGGGTCGGCGGGGCGCTTCAGGCCGTATCCCATGCTTTCGCAAAAGCGGGGATGTTTCTTTCAGCCGGGCTTATCGCCAAAACTCTCGGACATGACCGCATCGCGGAATTTCGCGGTCTCGGCCGCGTTGCTCCCACCGCCGTCCTTGCATTCGGGCTGGGCGGCGTTTCCCTCATGGGACTGCCGCCGAGCGGCGGATTCAGCGCCAAATGGCTGCTTGTGACGGCTGCGATCGAAAGCGGCCAATGGGCGTGGGCGATCGTCATGGTCGCCGGAGGACTGCTTGCCGCGGCTTATGTCTATCGCGTGATCGCGCCGGCGCTGACCCCCCTGGACGGGGACGTATTGGAGGGCCCGCCGCAGGGATCGTCGGGCAGAGCGGCCTTTGCTCTCGCTTTGGCGATCGTCGCAATCGTTCTGGGTTTCGCGCCGCCGGAACTTTCAGGCCTGCTACGCGCCGGCGCGCCGGGCCCAAAGGCGGCGATAGTCAAATGAACGAGATGGTCGTTTCGCTGCTTTCAACCTTCGCGTATGGACCGCAAACGATGGCGGTCGCCTTGGCCGCGCCGCTCGTCTTCCTGCTCGCATGCGCGTCGCCGCGCCTGGAAGCGCTCAGGCCGGCGATGCTGGCGCTGGCCCCGGCTCCCGCGCTCGCCGCCGCCGCTCTGGCTGCCGATTCAGGGCCGCTGGTGCTGGACCAGATGTTGTTCCCGGCAGTCTTTGTCTTCGACCCGGCGGGCGCCCTGCTCCTCGGCGTGAGCGCTCTCCTCTGGATTGCGGCGGGAATTTACGCGGCCGCCTCCATGAGAGACGAAACGAAGAATATCTGGTTCGCCGCGTGCTGGCTTTTGACGCTTCTCGGCAATGTCGCCGTGTTCATGGCGGCGGACGTGGTCGGCTTCTATCTGGCTTTCGCGCTCGTCAGCCTGCCGGCCTATGGGCTGATCGTCGGACGCGGGGGCCAAATGGACGAGGCGGGGCGGTTGTACGTCTCCGTCGCCCTGCTTGGCGAGGCGTTTCTTATCATCGCTTTTGCGGCGCTTGCGCTGGGGGCGCCGGACCACAGCCTTCTTATTTCCGATGGCGTGGCCGCCCTGGCCGCCTCGCCCTGGCGGGAGGCGACGATCGGCCTGCTCATTGCCGGATTTGGCGCAAAGATCGGCGTTATCCCCTTCCACATTTGGATGCCCTCGACCTATCGCGCGGCCTCGATCCCTGTCGCGGCCGTCCTCAGCGGCGCCGCCGTCAACGCCGGAATCATCGGCCTTGTCCGTTTCTTTCCGTGGGGCGTTGAAATCGCCGGTTGGGGGAACGCGCTTTTGATTTTGGGCATGTTCGCGGCCTTCTACGGCGTCGCAATCGGCCTCACGCAACACAACCCGAAAACGATACTGGCTTATTCCAGCGTGAGTCAGATGGGCCTCGTCGCCGCGACGCTCGGCGCGGGCCTCGCGGCGGGAAACGCCGTCGCCGCGGGCGGCGCCGCATTCTACGCCGCACACCACGCTCTTGCGAAAGGCGGTCTGTTCTTGGCCATCGGCGCCGCGACCCGCTCCGGGCGGCTTGTATGGACAATCCCCCTTGTCGCTTTGCTGGCGCTCAGTCTGGCGGGATCGCCGCCGACCGGGGGCGCGCTTGCGAAATTGGCGATCAAGGAGCCGCTGGGCTACGGCTTCGTCGGCCTTCTCTCGACGCTGTCGGCGATCGCGACCACGCTTCTCATGCTGCATTTTGTCCGGCGGGTCTGGACGTCTCCTCTGTCGCGAGAGAAGACGCCCGGACTTGGAACGATCGGACCGTGGCTCGTCGTGACCATCGCTTCCGCCGTGATTCCTGCGTTTTATTTTATGGCGACGACGCGTGATGCGCCGTCGCAATTGAGCTATCGCTTGTTCTGGGAGTCTCTCTGGCCGGTCCTGGCCGGCGCCGTTCTCGCGGCGCTCTCATGGCGCTGGATCGACCGGGCGCCGCAAGCGCCTGAAGGCGATGTAGCGGCTTTCATCGGGAGCGCCATGAGACCCATCCGCTCGGTCGGCTCTTATGTCGAACGGGGCGAGAAGGTTTTTCAAAGATGGCCGGTTGCGGCGGCGGCGCTGATCGCGACCGCATTGACCGTCGCAGGAACGGGACTTCTGAACCGTTAGATCAAGCCTTCGGAAATCGGTCAGGTTGTTCCTATTCGAGCGATTTCGCCTGAACACGGCGTGATCTAATCCTCCTTGCGGGCGAGAAGGTCGGGCCGTCTCGCCCGCGTGAGCTTCACGGCCTCCGCGCGGCGCCATTTGGCGATTTCGCCGTGATCGCCGGAGAGCAGAACCTCCGGGATCTCGCGGCCCTCGAAATCGCGCGGGCGCGTATATTGCGGATATTCGAGCAATCCGTCCTCGAAGCTTTCCTCTTGGCCGGAAAGCTCCTCCCCCATCACGCCCGGCAGGAGCCGCACGCAGGCGTCCATCAAAGCGAGCGCGGCGATTTCGCCGCCGGAGAGAATATAGTCCCCGATCGACACTTCCTCGAGGCCGCGCGCTGCGATGATGCGCTCGTCGACGCCCTCGAATCGCGCGCAGAGAATCATCGCGCCCGGTCCCCGCGCCAGATGGCGCACGCGCCGTTGCGTGAGGGGGCGGCCGCGCGGGCTCATCAACAGGCGGGGGCGGGGATCGTCGGCCGGCGCCGCCGCGTCCACCGCCGCCGCGAGCACGTCGGCGCGCATCACCATGCCCGGCCCCCCGCCCGCCGGCGTGTCGTCCACGGCGCGATGGCGGCCGATCCCGTGCTCGCGAATCTGCCTCGTTTCCAGCTCCCAGACGCCGCGCGCGAGCGCGTCGCCCGCAAGCGAGAGGCCGAGCGGGCCGGGAAACATTTCGGGGAAGAGGGTGAGGATCGTCGCGCGCCACATGAGGCGGTTATGGCATGGGGGCGACGAGGGGAGCTAGCCCTGCGGCTCCTCCGGCGCCTCGATCTCCGCAGGCGGCTCTATGACAACGCGCCCCTCGGAAACGCTGACAATTGGCGCGACCGCCCTGGTGAAGGGAAACATCAGCGTCTCGCCGCCGCCGGCCGGGGCGACTTCCAAAATCTCGCCCGCGCCGAAATTGCGCACGGCGATCACGGTTCCGATTTCGGCGCCTGCGCGCGTCTCGGCGCGCAGGCCGACAAGGTCGGTTAGGTAGAATTCGTCTTCGTCCTCGGGCGCGGGAAGGTTTTCCCGCGCAATGAAGAGCTCGACGCCCGTCAATCGCTCGGCGGCCATGCGGTCGGCGACGCCCTCGACTCGAGCGACGAGCATGTCCTTGCCCTGAGGCCGGACGGAGAGAAGCTTGAAGGTTCTGGCGCCGTTCTTGTCAGTGAGCGGGCCATATGAGCCGATCGCCAGCGGATCGCCGGTGTAGCTTTGCAGGCGCATCTCGCCGCGCACGCCATGCGGCGCGCCGAAACGGCCGAGCAGAACGAGGTTTTTAGCCGCCATCGGATTTCCTCATCCCGGGGAGCGGGCGAAAGCGCGCGTCTCGAAGGAGGAGGAAATCGACGCGAGCATTCGCCCTCGCGCTTCGAGACGCGTCCTTTGGACGCTCCGCAGCATGAGGGCGAATGGGATGCGCCATGGCGGAAATTACTCGGCCGCGCTCGCGGCGGCTTCGGCCGCGGCGGCGGCGCGTTCCTGGGCCTTCTTCTTCGGCTGGGCCTTCTGCGGATTGTTGCGGGCCTCGCGCTTCAGCAGACCGGCGGCGTCGAGGATGCGGGCGACGCGGTCGGTCGGCTGGGCGCCCTTGGAGAGCCAGTCCTTGGCCTTCTCGGCGTCGAGCACGACGCGGTCGGCGGCGTCCTTGGCCTTCAACGGGTCGAAGGTGCCGATCTTCTCGATGTAGCGGCCGTCGCGCGGAGAGCGCGAATCAGCGACGACGACGCGATAGAAGGGGCGCTTCTTGGCGCCGCCGCGGGCGAGACGGATCTTGAGAGACATATCGGTTTTCCTGTCTTCTTTGGATGGATCGGCAGTTGGCGATCGGCAGTCGGCAGTCGGAGATCGACCGCCGAAGACCGAAGCCCGACTGCCGCTATTTCTTCTTTCCGAACGGGTTGAGCCCGCCCAGCAACCCACCGCCGAGGCCCGGGAGGCTCGGCTTTTGCGCGAGAAGGTCGGCCGGGGGAGCGGCCGGGATTCGGGGGGCGCCGGGAGCGGCGCCGCCGAGCTTCTCCTGCAATTTTTGCAGCTCCTCCTGCGAGGGCATCTCCATGCCCTTGGGGCCGAGGCCCATCATCTGCGCGGCCTTGCCCATGAGCCCGCCGCGCTTGCCGCCGCCGAAGGACTTCATGAGGTCGGCCATCTGCCGATGCTGCTTGAGGAGCTTGTTCACGTCCTCGACCCGCATGCCGGAGCCGGCGGCGATGCGCTTCTTGCGCGAGGCCTTCAGCAGGTCGGGGTTGCGGCGTTCCTGCTGCGTCATCGACAGGATGATGGCGCGCTGGCGCTTGATGAGCTTGTCGTCGATGCCGGCCTTTTCGATCTGGTCCTTCATCTTCGCGACGCCGGGCAGAAGG
Organism: Methylocystis sp. JAN1; assembly: GCF_052186135.1. Classification (GTDB taxonomy): domain Bacteria; phylum Pseudomonadota; class Alphaproteobacteria; order Rhizobiales; family Beijerinckiaceae; genus Methylocystis. The sequence goes on from NZ_CP181499.1 coordinate 335,765, forward strand.
CCCATAATGCCGCCGAAGCCGCCGATCTTCTCGACCTGGGCGAGCTGGTCGCACAGATCCTGCAGGTCGAACTTGCCCTTGGCCATGCGCGCGGCGGCCTTGCGGGCCTCCTCCGCGTCGATGGCGGCGGCCGCCTTCTCGACGAGGGCGACGATGTCGCCCATGCCCAGAATACGGTTGGCGATGCGCTGCGGCGAGAACTCGTCCACGGCGTCCATCTTCTCGCCGGTGCCGATGAGCTTGATCGGCTTGCCGGTGACGTAGCGCATGGAGAGCGCCGCGCCGCCGCGGCCATCGCCATCCATACGCGTCAATACAATGCCGGTGATGCCGACGCGCTCGTCGAAATTCTTGGCGAGATTGACGGCGTCCTGACCGGTCAGCGCATCGGCGACGAGCAGGATTTCATGCGGAGAGGCGTAGGACTTGATGTCCGCCATCTCCTGCATGAGCGGCTCGTCGATATGAGTGCGGCCGGCAGTGTCCAGCAGCACCACGTCATAGCCCTGGAGACGCGCGGACTCCATGGCGCGCCGGGCGATCTGCAGCGGCGTCTGGCCCGCGACGATGGGCAGCGTGTCGATTTCGACCTGACGGCCGAGCACGGCGAGCTGTTCCTGCGCGGCCGGGCGCTTCACGTCGAGCGAAGCCATGAGCACGCGCTTGTCTTGGCGCTCCTTGAGGCGCTTGGCGATCTTCGCCGTCGTCGTGGTTTTGCCGGCGCCCTGCAGGCCGACCATCATGATGGCGACGGGGGGCTTGGCGGCCAGATTGATCGGCTCCGCCGTTTCGCCCAGCGTCTCGATCAGCACGTCGTTGACGATCTTGACGACCATCTGGCCGGGCGAGACCGACTTGACGACATTGGCGCCCACGGCGCGGTCGCGCACCTTGTCGGCGAAGGAGCGCACCACGTCGAGCGCGACGTCCGCCTCGAGCAAAGCGCGGCGGATTTCGCGCAGGGCTTCTGCGACGTCGCCCTCGGTCAGCGAGCCGCGCCGCGTGATCCTGTCGAATACGGCTGAGAGCTTGTCGGAAAGGCTCTCGAACATGGGCTGTCTCCTCGCGAATGGCGAATAGCGAGCAGCGAATAGATTTTTCTACTCGCTATCCGCCACTCGCCATGCGCTCCGCTCCAAAGCAAAACGCGCCCGGGGGCGCATCGCGCTGCCGGGCGTTGGCCTGCCGCCTCTGGGGCGGCTGGGCTGATGATCGGTCGTCTCTTTCGAGATTGGGAGGGGTTTTAGGAGCGATTGGGCGGCGCTGTCAATGGCTCAAGCGGCAGTCGGCAGGGGCGATCGGGCGAACAACCATTCGGACATTAGCCACCCATACCTCCCCTTTACGGGGAGGTCGGCGGTCGAAGACCGCCGGGTGGGGTCCGCGCCGCCATAACCTTGGTTGGGGTGTGACCCCACCCGACCCCGCTTCGCGGGGCCACCCTTGTATCTGCCTATCAACGGATTTGTGAGATTCAAGCGACCTGCGTCGGGAGGGATGGCCATCCCTCCCGACGCGCGGCGATGTCGCCCGCCCACCCTTTGGCTACAACCGTCGGGGAGCCTGGGATCGTCGCCGCAGCTGCGCACGACCGAACAGTCGCTTGATTTGCAATCGCACGCACAAGGCAGGTTACCGTGGCAAAGATCATTTGTGGAGTTGACGTTTCCAAGGCGCGCCTCGACGTCTTCGTCGCTGGGCCCAACGTCGCCGCCGCCTTCGACAACACCGCCGAGGGCGTCGACGCGCTCGCCGGCTTCTGCCGAGAGCACGGCGTCGCGCTCGTCGCCATGGAGGCCACCGGCGGCCTCGAAAAGCTCGCCTTTCTCCTGCTCTGGAAAAGCGGCCTACCTTGCGCGCGCGTCAATCCCCGCCAGGTTCGCGACTTCGCCAAGGCGGCCGGCGCGCTGGAGAAGACCGACGCGATCGACGCCCGCCTCATCGCCGGCGCCGCCCGCGCCCTCAACATCGTCGAGACAAAGCCGCCCAGCGACGCCCAGCAGCGTCTCGAGGCGCTGACCACGCGTCTCTCGCAGATCGTCGCCGACCTCGTCACGCAAAAGCAGCGCCGCCATACGACAAGCGACGCTCTCGCGCGCGGCAGCATCGAGGCCGTCATCGCCTTCCTCGATGCGGAGGCCCGCCGCTTCGAGAAGGAGATCGCCGCCGAAATCGAAAAGGATCCGCTCTGGGCGCGCCTCGACGCCGCCCTGCGCAGCGTCAAGGGCGTCGCCGACCGCACTGTCGCCCGCCTCCTCGCCGAGCTCCCGGAGATCGGCGTCTATTCCAACAAGGCGATCGTCAAGCTCGCCGGCCTCGCCCCCATCGCCAACGACAGCGGCGCCCGCAGGGGCAATCGCCACATCCGCGGCGGACGCGCCCGCGTTCGCTCCATCCTCTTCCTCGTCGCCGGCATCGCAATGCGCTTCGACGAGAAGCTCAAGGCTTTCCACAACGCCCTCATCCAGAAGGGAAAACCCAAAATGGTCGCCCGAATCGCCCTCGCCCGAAAACTTCTCGTCATCCTCAACGCAAGAGCAAGAGAAGCCAGGGACGCTTTCCCTCCAGTCCATCCTTGACAGACCAGATAGTCGCTCCCCGTAAAGGGGAGGGATTTGCTCGCGCCCAGCGTTCACCGGACGCCTGCGGCAGTCGGGCTTCGGCAGTCGGAGCGACCCGTTTCCGATTGCCGGCTGCCGAAGATCGCTCAGAAGCCGTAGATCTTCGCGAAGTCCGCGTCCTTCGCGGCGACCTGCTTCGCCAGATCGACCACGACCTTGCATTGTTTCCAGGTCGCGTCGTCCTGCATCTTGCCGTCGATCATCACCGCGCCGGTTCCGTCAGGCATGGCGTCCAGCACCTTTTTGGCGAAGGCGACTTCGTCCGGATCGGGCGAGAAGACGCGCTTGGCGATGTCGATCTGGGTCGGATGCAGCGACCAGGCGCCGGCGCAGCCGAGCAGGAAGGCGTTGCGGAACTGCGCCTCGCAGGCAGGGCCGTCGGAGAAGTCGCCGAAGGGGCCGTAGAAGGCCTTGACGCCGGCGGAGGCGCAGGCGTCGACCATCTTGGCGATGGTGTAATGCCAGAGATCCTGCTGATAGGTGGCGCGCAGCCCCGCGCCCGGATCGGCGTCGGCGATGACCTTATATTCCGGATGGCCGCCGCCGACGCGCGTCGTCTTCATGGCGCGCGAGGCCGCGAGGTCGGCCGGGCCGAGGGAGATGCCGTGCATGCGGGGCGAGGCCGCGGCGATGGCGTCGACATTCTTGACGCCCTCCGCGGTCTCCAGGATGGCGTGGATCATGATGGGCTTCGTCACGCCGTTGCGGGCCTCGAGCTGGGCGAGCAACTGGTCGAGATAGGCGATGTCCCAGGGGGCCTCGACCTTGGGCAGCATGACGACGTCGAGCTTGTTTCCCACCGCGCCCACGATCTCGATCATGTCGTCGAGCGCCCAGGGGGAGTTCAGCGCGTTCATGCGGGTCCAGAGGCCCGTCGAGCCGAAATCGACGGCCTTCGCCATCTCGATGAAGCCCTTGCGCGCGGCTTCCTTGGCGTCGGCCGGAATGGCGTCTTCCAGATTGCCGAGGACAACGTCGACCTGCCTGGCGATGTCCGGAACCTTGGCGCGCATCTTTTCGACATGCGGCGGCACGAAATGGATCATGCGCTCGACCTTGACGGGCGGCTCGCGATAGGGAGCCGGCGCGCCAATGGCCAGCGGACGGTAGAACTGATTGGGCAGTTTCATGCGGGAAAGCTCCGATGGCGCGCGTGAGGTCTCGGCCAAAGGGGCCGCGGGCGCGAGAAGGACGCGCCGAGCTAGCGCAGACGGGGCGAGATGGCAATGGCCCCCCGCCTCAGGCCCAGGGCTATCGCATTTGACCGAGGACGGATCTGGCGAAGGCGTCGGACCATCCCGAGCGTTTTCGCTTCCGGCGGATGGAGATTTCGGGCCGTGAGCGTTTGAGGACATTGAGGGCGAGCTTGCGGATGGTCGCGAGATTTTCCGCCCCGTTGTCCTTGCGGTTACGGGCCCTGTCCTCGTCGAAGGTCACGTCCAGCACCCAGTGCACGCCGTTCTCGATGCTCCAGTGGGCGCGGACCGCCCTGGCGAAAGCTTCGGCGGACAGCTTCGCGGAAGACAGGTAATAGCGGCAAGATCGCGTGGTCCTGCCCTCGCGCTCGACCCTTGCATCGATCCGCCCGATGGTCGAAAGCCCCGGCATCGCCGGGCGATCCTTGTCGCCCTTTGGAAACAGCCAGCCGACATCGTGAACGACCGCGTGGCGGCGCGTTTCCACCCGGCCATGATCGGCGTCCGTCGTCTCGAAGGTCTCGGCGACGACGGACGCAGGGTCGGCGAAAAACGTCTCGACATCCTCGAGCGTCGCCGGGCGATTGGCCTTGAGCGCGAACAGCCAGTCGCCGCCGCGATCGAGCACTTTCTGCGCCGTCGGGGCGTTGCAGTGGATGGCGTCGGCGGTCACCAGCGCGCCGGTCAGGTCGAGCAGGTCGATCAGCGCCCGCGCCGCGGTGATCTCGTTGCCGCCGTCCGTCACCGCCTTCTGGCCGATGACCAGCTTGGCGTCGGCGGCGAAGGCCGTCACCACATGCAGCGCCGAGGCGCCTTTGGCCTTGTCGAAGGAGCGGCGCAGCGTCTTGCCGTCGATGGCGACGACGCCGGCGCCATCCTCTCCCAGCGCCTCCAGAAAGCGCCCGAAACAGGCTGCCAGCGCCTCCGGATCGATCTGCCGGAACAGTCGCGAGAACGTGTCGTGGCTCGGCAAGCCGTTCTCAAGGCTCAGGAACTCCCGGAACAGCTCCTCCCGGTCCTCCGCGAAGTCGGCAAATTCGACGCAGCCCTCGCAGCCGCAGATCGACGCCGTCAGCGCAATCATCAGAATATCCAGCAACTCGTGACGGGTGGCGTTGCCGCTCCGCGGATCGGGAACATCCCGCAAGATCGTGATCAACAGGCTCATCGGCTCCTCGCGAATCAGAACCAATGACAGAATCCATTCCAACGCCCCGCGCTACCTCATTTCGTCAAATGCGATTCCCCTGGCCTCAGGCCACGACCCTGAACTCGGGTTAACAGCGGTTCGGGCTTGCGGCGGGCCTGATTCAGCGTGGGGCGCCGATTCGAAGACCGCCGCATGCCGGATTTCGCCGGCAAGCCGCGCCTGCGGCGGCGGCATTCCGAAGCGTTCGCCGAAGTCTCCGCCGTCGAGCTTTTCGAAGAACCTGTTTCGTCAAGGAAATGAATAGCGCTTCGGTCGATTGGAAAGGCGCGGCCATTAAAGCGATATGTCTCGCTTGCGTCCAAGCTGCTCTGCACTAGTTCCTGGGATCAGGCGAGAGAGGCGAAGAGACATTGGCCGCGATCTTCAAACCATCCGCGAATCTCATCGTAAAGCTTTGGCTTATTAGTTTCGCCGTCATTTTGATCGCGGTCGTGCTTTTGCTCTGGTTCGGACCACGCAGCGATTACGCGCGAAATATCGGACTGACGCTTTTGCAACCCGTGCCCTTCAGTCATCAGCATCACGTGAGCGGGCTGGGTCTCGATTGCCGCTTCTGCCACACGTCCGTCGATGCGTCCTCAAGCGCGGGGATGCCGCCAACCTACACCTGCATGACTTGTCACTCTCAGATCTGGACAAATGCGGCCATGCTCGCGCCTGTGCGGGAAAGCCTCGCGAAAGACAAGCCGCTCGCTTGGCGGCGCGTCACCGACCTGCCCGACTACGTCTATTTCAACCATAGCGTTCACATTGCCAAAGGAGTTGGCTGCTCTAGCTGTCACGGCGACGTCGCGCAGACGCCGCTTACTTTCAAGGCAAAGTCGCTCACCATGAAATTTTGTCTCGATTGTCATCGCGATCCCGGCCCTAGGCTCAGACCAAGGGACAAGATTTATGACACGCATTGGCGTGGAGTCGACGAAACGCATGCATCCGAAGCGCTGCTTGCCGAATATCGAATTGGCGGTCGAAAGCTGACGGATTGCTCGATATGTCACAGATAGCCAAACAATGGCGCAGTCTGGACGAACTCGCTGCTGACGCGGCGACGATCGAGCGCTTTTCGGATGAATTTCCCGACCTCGCCGAGGCGCTAGGATCGCCGCATACTCGAAGGCGCGTCATTCGCATGATCATCGCCTCGACCGCCGCCGCCGGCATTTCAGGATGCGACGACGACGAAATGCTGCTGATTCCCGCCGTTCGAGCGCCGGAAAACATCGTGCCCGGCCTGCCGAACTTCTTCAGCGGCGCGCACGTGCGGAACGGTTATGCGACGGGAACCGTCGTCGCGCACCACATGGGCCGTCCGATCCGAGTCGACGGCAATCCGCTTCATCCGGCGAGTCTCGGAGCCGTCGACATATTCGCGCAGGCGGAGCTCATGGAGTTTTACGACCCGCAGCGCGACTGGGCGATAAGAAAGCATGGCAAGCCGGCGAGTGAAGATGAGCTCAAGCAAGCGCTCGCGCTCGAACGCGACGAAATCGCATCAACGCGTGGTCGTAGCCTGCGCATTCTCACTGGTTTCTCCACCTCGCCAACCTTCGTCGGGCAAATTGACGCGCTGCTCAAGGCCTATCCGGAGGCGCGCTGGATTCAGTGGGAGCCGTTTTCGCGCGTCAACATCGCGAAGGGCGCTCAGCTCGCTTATGGGCAAGCCGTCGAGGCCATTCCAAAACTCGACGCCGCCGACGTTATCCTTGCGCTCGACAGCGACCTGTTGAACGGCGCGCCGGGCAGTCTCAGCTTCGCGCGGCGATTCGCGGCGCGCCGCAACCCGACGCGGACGGGGCAGATGAATCGCCTTTACGCGATCGAGACGATTCCGACGCTTACCGGGGCCATGGCGGATCACCGCTTCGTCGCCGGTCCACAGGAATTGAACCGCTTCGTCATGACTCTCGCCGCCGCGCTCCTGGCTAATGAGCCGATCGTCGCGCCGCAGTGGCTTGACGCCGTCGTCGCCGACCTCAGGCGTAACAAGGGACGCGCGCTTATTCATGTCGGGCCGGAACATCCTCCGGAAACGCATGCGCTGGTCCATGCGATGAATGAAGCGCTTGACGCAAGAAACAACACCTTCGATCTGATCGCCCCCGTCCTGCGCGATGCCGCAGACGCAGGCGCTTTTCCGGATCTCGCGGAGGAAATGCGCAGAGGCGACGTACGCACTTTGCTTATTATCGACGCCAATCCCGTCTTCGCTGCGCCAGGCGCGGTCGGCTTCGCGGAGGCGATGGCGCGTGTTCCCTTCACCTTCGCCCTCTCGCGATCACCCAACAAGACAACCGACGCGGCGCTCTTCGCCGCTCCGCTGCTGCATCCGTGGGAAAGCTGGAGCGACGCGCGCGCGTTCGATGGAACGGCGACGATCGTTCAGCCTCAGGCGCTGCCGCTCTACGGCGGCTATGACGCATGCCAGGCGCTGGCTCTCCTGACTCAGGCTCAGCCTCCGACGACGGTCGAAATGGTGAAGACGGAATGGGCCTCGCTGCGAAAGAACGACTCGACGGACGCCTGGCATGCGGCTCTGGCGAATGGAATTGTCGAAGGCTCGGCCGCGAAAAGCTCAAACGTCACGCTTAGGGCCGAGGCGCGCAGCTTATCCCCGCCGGACGTTCTTTCGGGAACGCTAACGCTACTTTTTCGTCCTGACCCCTATGTCTGGGACGGGCGCTACGCCGCCAATCCCTGGCTGCGCGAATTGCCGCATCCGCTAACAAGGATCGCCTGGGACAATCCCCTGCTGATCGCGCCGAAGACGGCGCGGCGGCTCAAGCTTGAAAATGGCGATATCGCCCGCGTGACCATCGGCGCGGCTCAGGCGACGGCGCCCATCTGGATCGCGCCAGGACAGGCGCAGAACTGCATCGTCGCTCCGCTCGGCCTTGGCGAGAACCAGGAGATCGGCGGCTATGATTATTATCCGCTCATGGGCCGGAACGCCGAACCGCGAGTCGAGAAAACCGGAAAACGGGTTGATATCGCAAGCGTCGAACGCCATCAGTCGATGTTTGACGCGGGCGGCGACTTTGTCCGTACAGGCGCACTCGACGAGTTTTTGAAGAACAAGCATTTCCTCGCCGAGCGGGCCGCTCCCGGCGCGGAGCAAAATCTCTATTACCGCGAGCCGGAAGGCCCGGCGGCGTGGGCGATGAGCATCGATCTTGGCGCCTGCATCGGCTGCAACGCCTGCGTCGTCGCCTGCCAGGCCGAAAACAACATTCCTGTCGTCGGCAAGGAGCAGGTGCTGCGCCAGCGCGAATTGCATTGGCTCAGGATTGATCGCTACTATGAGGGTGACGCTGATCAACCAAGCGCCTATTTCCAGCCCGTGCTTTGCATGCACTGCGAAGCCGCGCCATGCGAGACGGTATGTCCCGTCGGCGCCACCGTGCATGATTCGGAGGGCCTTAACGTCATGGTCTATAACCGCTGCATCGGCACGCGGTTCTGCTCCAACAACTGCCCCTATAAGGTACGTCGTTTCAACTATTTCGCTTATGCGCGCGAAGAGCGGCGCTCTCCGCTGGCGCGTAATCCGGAAGTGACCGTTCGCGCGCGCGGCGTGATGGAGAAATGCACCTTCTGTCTGCAGCGTATCGCCGCGGAGCGAATCGCCGCCGACCGCGAAAATCGGCCCGTCGGCGAAGTGACGACAGCCTGCCAGGCGGCATGTCCGACTCAAGCTTTCACTTTCGGAAATCTCAATGAAAGCGGCTCCGCCGTAGCGGCGCGCAAACGCAGCCCGCTCGACTATACGTTGCTCGCTTCACAAAACACACGCCCGCGCGTGTCCTACGAAGCGCGCATCTTCAACCGCAATCAGGAGATCGGAAAAACGCGATGAGTCTCGCTTCCGCGCCGAACGCATGCGATCTTTCCGTCTCCGATAGATTGTCGCCGCGGGCCGACGATCCGATCGTCCTGTCCGGCGAAACGACGGCGACGATGACGGACCATATTTGCGCCGCTCCATTGGCTAAGCACGCGCCATTCTGGTGGTGGGCGTCGTTGGCCGTATCATTAACGTTTTTTTTTGCGCTCGTTATCTCAGTGACCTGGCTGTTTTATGCAGGGATCGGCGTGTGGGGAGTCGGCTGGCCCGTCGCATGGGGATTCGCCATCATCAATTATGTCTGGTGGATCGCCATCGCCTCCGGGGGCACGTTCATTTCCGCGCTTTTCTATCTCGCGGGCGTCGCATGGCGAAACTCGCTGAACCGTCTAGCCGAGACGATGACCGTCTTCGCAGCTGCTTGCGCCGGCATCTTCCCGATTATGCATCTCGGCCGCCCGTGGCTTTTCTATTGGCTATTTCCTTTTCCCAATACGATGACGCTCTGGCCTCAGTTTCGCAGTCCGCTGTTGTGGGACTTCTTCGCCATTCTCGCCTATGTCACGTCGTCCGTGTTATTTTGGTACTTTGGCCTCATGCCTGATCTTGCGACGCTGCGCGATCGCGCCAGAACGCGCGGCCAACAGCTTTTCTACGGCGTATTGGCGCTCGGCTTCAGGGGAACAGACCGACAATGGCGTCATTATCGCGCGGCATACGGCGCACTGGCGGCGATCATGGCGCCGATGGTCGTTTCCGTGCACAGCATTGTCGGCCTCGATTTTGCGGGCGCCGCGACTGTCGGCTGGCATTCGACGCAGTTTCCTCCCTTTTTCGTCTTCGGCGCGCTGCTTTCCGGCTTTGCGACCGTGCTGCTGCTCATCGTGCCGCTTCGTCGATTGTTGAAGCTGGAAAGCTTCATCACGGGGCGGCATTTCGACATTCTCGGCAAGCTGCTGCTGGCGAGCAGCTTGTGTCTCGCCTACGCCTACCTCATGGAGGCGTTCACGACCTATTATGGCGGCGATCGCGCTGAAATCCTTTCGTTTAAAAGCAAGATCGGGGGAGAATACGCTATCCTCTACTGGGCGACGATCGTCTTCAACGTGCTTGCCCCGCAACTGATGTGGAGCCGGCGCCTGCGCCTGAATCAAATCGTTGTGGTCGGTGTCGCGCTTGGCGTCATTATCGGGATGTGGCTCGAGCGATACGAGATCGTCGTGATGAGTCTGCGGCGCACGCATCTACCGTCGGCGTGGGGGGATTATCACGCCACGATGTGGGACTGGCTGTCGCTTTTGGGCTCCGTCGGGCTCTTCGCCGCCGGCGTCCTGCTCGCGGTGAGATTTTTCCCCGCGATTTCCATGTTCGAAATGCGCGCGCTCGTCAGAACGTCCGATGCAGCTCCGCAAGAGCGTTGATGGAAAGGCGGGGACATGAAATCCCAAGCGACCCCGCATTTCCACAACGAGCTGGGCGTCCCGCGCATAATTGTCGGCGTGAAGGAGTTCATGTGCATCGGCGCCTGGCCGCCCAACGATCATCCGCATGTCTTCCTGGACATGGGGGCGGCGACGCAAATCATCTGTCCTTATTGCGGCACGGCGTATTCTTTCGACCCGCGTCTCGGGGAGCGCTGCGATCCGCCGCAATGCGCCTATCCTGCGGAGCCGCCGAGCGATCCTGACGACGTAACCGCTGTGTCGCAGGGCGGCCGCGAGACGCTCAGCGAAGATTACGTTCGAGGCGCTGTGGTCGCGGCGTTCAAGGCGGGCGAGGAACTCGAACATGCGCTCGATTGCCTGAAAATCCGCGGCTTCGACGCCGTGCGCACCTATTCGCCCGGCGATCGCGACGACAGGAGCGCGTCTTCGCCGTTGCCTGCTATCACGCTGATCGGGGGCGCGATCGGCTTTCTCGGCGGGTTTGCTATGGAAGCTTACGCCAATACGGTCTCCTACCCCCTCAATGTCGGAGGACGTCCGGACTTTTCCTGGGCGTCTTTTGTTCCGATCGCCCTCGAGATCGGCATGCTCGCCGCAGTTTTGACGGCGATTTTCGGCTATTGCTTCGCCGCGCCTCTCTTTTCCTATTTCGAACCAATCGACGAGACGGCCGCTGGCCGCGGAGCGGCGCACGATGGCTGGATTATCGCCGTCGACACGCATACCGCCAACGAAATGCGCGAGGTTGAGCGCCTCTTGAACGAGCTTGGCGCGCAGCCGGTTGAGGAGATATTCCCGTGAGACGCGCGCTCGTGGTTATGGTTCTCCTTGCCGGCTGCGACGACATGAGCGTGCAGCCGAAGCAGAAGAACTATTCGCCCTTTGTCGGTCCCGCCGAGACGCCCGCGGGCGTCGCCGGCTTTCGAGAAGCCGCGCCGTCGGCTCCGCCAGTGACGCTGGCGCTACTTGAGCGCGGACAGGAGCGCTACCGCATCTTCTGCACGCCCTGCCATTCCGAACTCGGCGACGGTCACGGCATGGTCGTTCGCCGCGGCTTTCCTTCGCCGCCGAGCTATCACAGCGCCGCGTTGCGCGAGCAGCCGCCGCTCTATTTTTATAACGTCATCACCAATGGCCAGGGCGACATGTATTCCTTCGCGTCGCGGGCGCCGCCAAACGACCGCTGGGCGATCGTCGCCTACATCAAGGCGTTGCAACGCAGCCAAAACGCGACGCCCGACGACCTCGCGGCGGCGGGTGACGGAGTCAGGCCATGAATCGGCCGGGCGCCTCGCTCCTCGGGGTCATTGGGGTCGGCGTCGCCGCTGCGGCGGCATGGCGCGGTTCGGACGCCTTTCCTCATGCGTGGCTTGCAGCGCTCACAGCTTGGATCTCATGGCCGCTCGGCTCTATGGGCCTGTTGCTGATCCACTGCCTCACCGGCGGCGGCTGGGGCTTTTCTATACGTTCGCAGCTTATCGTCGGCATCCGAACATTGCCCTTGCTCGCGCCCTTCCTTGTGCCGCTGCTGCTCGCGGCGAAGGAACTTTATCCCTGGCTCAGACCGCAGGCCGCGGCGCTCGACAATGCCTTTTATCTGAACGGTCCCACAGCCGCAGCGCGCGTCGCGCTCTATCTGGTGATCTGGTTCGCGTTGGCGCGCGCCGTTTTGCGCGCCCTGCGCACGCCCTCGCCCGAGCGGGCGCTGGAAAGAATCGCGCCGGCAGGCTTGATCCTGCTCGCGCTTTCGCTGACCTTCGCTTCGATCGACGCCATTCTTTCGTTGGACCCGCGCTTTGCTTCCAGCGTTTTCGGGATGATGGTGATCGCCGAAATGGCGCTAACCGCTCTTTCAGTCGCCATCCTCCTCGCCGCCCTTGTCGAACCGCCCGATGGCGAGATCCTCCGTCAGCTTGGTCGACTGCTCCTCGCGCTGACGATCCTTTGGGCCTATCTCGATTTCGTGCAATTGCTCATAGTATGGCAATCCAACCTGCCCAGCGAGGCGTCGTGGTACAACTTGCGCTGGCGTGGCTTCTGGGGCGGCGTCGCTCTCGCGATCGCCGGCATCCATTTCGCCTTACCGTTCCTTGTTCTTCTTTCACCAGGAGCTCAGCGTTCACGCGGCGCTATGATTCTCCTTTGCGGATTGCTCATCTTCAGCGCCGTGCTTCGAAGCCTGTGGCTGGTCGCGCCACCCTTCAGCGCCAGTTTGGGTTGGGTCGAAGGCGGCGTCATGCTTGGCGTGTTGGCGATAGCTGCGGCCGCGGCCGCTTATCTAGCGCCTCCGACGGGAGCGGCAAAATATGTCCAAAATCGGCCTTGAACCCGCACGGCATGAAGCCAGCGACGTTTCGGCCCGTTTTGTTTGGGCCGGCGCGGCGACAGCGACGCTCGCCGTGATGTTCTTCGCCGCGCTTGTGCTATGGCTATTCCCGGGATCGCTCCTCGACCGCACGCTGCATCTGCCGATTTCACCCTATCCGGCGCCGGCGCTGCAAACCGATCCCGCGGCGGATATGGCGCGCCTTTACAACGAAGAGATGGCGCAGCTGAACAGCACGGGCTGGATCGATCAAAGCGCCGGGCGCGCGCATATCCCGATCACCCAAGCGATGCGCCTCGTCGCCAAAGAAGGGATTCGCGGCTGGCCGCGCCCGCCAGAAGAGGCCCCGCTTGCGCAACCCCCGGCGGAAAAAGCGCCGAGCGGCGGAGTCGCGGCGAGCAAGTCGCAGGAGAAATTAAATGAAGCGCATCGTCGTAATCACGGCGCTCGTCGTCCTGGCGCAGGCCGCCGCTGCGCAGCCGGCGCCCGATATTGCAGGCGTCGTCTTTGAGCAAAGATTGGGTTCACGGCTACCGGGACAACAGGAGTTCCGGGATGAAGCGGGACACAAACTTCGCTTGTCGGATCTTCTCAACGGCGCGCCGCTCGCATTGGTGCTTGGCTATTATCACTGTCCCAAACTATGCGACGTTTTGCGCGCCAGCCTCATCCAGGCGCTCGCGCGGTCCGGCATGGTCCCGGGTCGGGATTATGTCTTCGTCGCCATCAGCATCGATCCGGCTGACACGGATGCAACCGCATCACAGGCGAAGGCGCGCGATCTTGAAAACGCCGCGGCTCCCGAGCTTGCGGCTCACGCGCATTATCTGACAGGCGGACGCGACGCGATCAAAAGCGTCGCCGACGCAGTCGGGTTCGCCAGCCGGCCGGCGGACGAAGCGCGGACGATCGCGCATCCTGTCGGTGCGGTGTTCGTCTCGCCGACGGGCGTCGTATCGAGCTATCTCCTGGGCGTGGGCTTCAGGCCGACCGAGACGCAACTCGCGGCGTCGCGCGCGGCGTCAGGCGAAATTTTGCCGCCTGCTTCACCGATCCTGCTTCTCTGTTTCGATTTCGACGCATCGACGGGTCGATACTCGATCGCCATCGTCAAGATGCTTCGTCTACTTTCAATCGCGACCAGCGTCGTCATCGGTTTCGCGCTTCTATACGCCTTTCGTCGGGAAGGATCTGACGCGTGAATTTCACCCTTCCTCAGGCGACAGTCGACGCGAGGGAAGTCGATGCGCTGATTTTGGCGCTCACGGCGGCGTCGTTGACCATTCTCGCCCTCGTCTTCGGGCTTATGGCCCGCTACATCGTGAAATATCGCGCCGGCAGTCCGACCGATCGGGGCAAGCCTCCGCAGAAAACCTGGCGCCTGGAAATCTCGTGGACCATTGCAACCCTGGCCGCGTTCTTCGGCCTCTTCATCTGGGGCGCCGATCTCTACGTGCGTCTCTTTCAGCCGCCGGCCAACGCGCTGCAGATCTACGTCGTCGGCAAGCAGTGGATGTGGAAAGTCGAACACCCTGACGGGCAACGCGAGATCAACGCGTTGCATATTCCCATCCGGCAGCCGGTTCAGCTCGTCATGACGTCGGAGGACGTCATCCATGATTTTTCGATTCCAGCCTTTCGCATCAAGCACGACGTTCTGCCGGGACGCTACGAAACCTTATGGTTCACGGCCGAAAAAGCGGGCGTTTACCACCTCTTCTGCACCCAGCTCTGCGGCGAAGGTCACGCGAGCATGATCGGTGAAATTGTCGTCATGGAGCCAGAAGAATACGAGCGCTGGCTCGGAGGCGGCGCTAAGGGCGAGACGTTCGCCGAAGCAGGCGCCGCCGTCTTTCAGCGTCATGGCTGCGCCGGCTGCCACGGCGACCAGGGCGCGGGCGGGATCGGGCCGGCCCTCGCGGGACTCTACGGCTCCGAAGTGAAGCTCACCGACGGCGCAATCGTGAAAGCCGACGAGACATATCTCAGAGACTGCATCGTGATTCCTCGAAAGCGACGCGTCGTCGGCTATCCGGCGATCATGCCATCGTTTGCGGAGCAGATCGACGAAGAGCATCTCCTGAAACTCATTGCCTATATCAAATCGCTGAAACGAAAGGCGCCGCCGTGATCGCCGAAACCGCCGCACCCCGGGAATCCTATTTAAACGACGGAGCAACGTTGAGGAGCTGGCTCTTCACGACAGATCACAAGCGCATCAGCCTCCTTTATCTCGGAACGATCACCTTCTTCTTCTTTATCGGCGGCTTCGCAGCCGCGCTCATACGATACAATCTGATTTTGCCGAAGGGTGTGCTCGATTCGCCCGAGACCTATAACAGGCTATTCTCCCTGCACGGCGTGGTGATGGTCTGGTTCTTCCTCGTGCCGGCCGTCCCCGTCACTTTAGGGAATTTTCTCGTTCCTCTGATGCTTGGCGCGCGCGATCTCGCCTTTCCGCGCCTTAATCTGCTGAGCTGGTATCTCTTCGTTCTCGCCGGGCTCGTGGCGCTTTATGCGCTTGTCGCCGGCGGCGTCGACACCGGATGGACGTTCTATACGCCGCTGAGCTCGTTCTACTCAAACGGTCATGTCGTGGCGGCGGTCGTCGCCATTTTCATCTCTGGTTTCTCGTCGATCGCTACCGGCCTGAATTTTATCGTTTCCATTCACAAGCTTCGCGCGCCCGGGATGACCTTTTACCGCATGCCTGTGTTCCTCTGGTCGCTCTACGCGACGAGCGTCATTCTCGTGCTCGCAACCCCCGTTTTGGCTATGACGCTTCTCCTGTTGGCGTTCGAGCGCATCTTCCGCATCGGCGTCTTCGATCCCGCGATCGGCGGCGATCCGCTACTGTTCCAGCACCTCTTCTGGTTCTATTCCCATCCGGCGGTCTATGTGATGATCCTGCCGGGCTTCGGCGTCATCAGCGAGATCATTCCCGCTTTCTCAAGCAAGGAATTATTCGGCTACAAATTCGTGGTCTGGGCGAGCGTCGCGATCGCGGTCATCAGTTTCCTGGTCTGGGGCCACCATATGTTCGTCGCGGGGACGTCGCTCTATTCGGCGCTCGTTTTCTCGATTCTGAGCTATATGGTGGCCGTTCCGTCGGCGATTAAAGTCTTCAACTGGATCGGCACGATGCATAAGGGCTGGATCCGCTTCGACGCCCCGATGCTTTACGCCATCGGATTCATTGGTCTCTTTACGATCGGTGGATTGACGGGGCTTTTCGTCGCGGCGCTGGCGGCCGATGTGCATCTCACGCAAACGTACTTCGTCGTCGCGCATTTCCACTATGTGATGGTCGGCGGCATGGTGTCGGCCTTTTTTGCCGGATTGCATTTCTGGTGGCCGAAGATCACCGGCCGGCTCTATCCGGAAATCTGGGGTCGCGTAGCCGCGCTTATCATCTTCATCGGCTTTAACCTCACCTTTGCCCCGCAATTTTTGCTCGGCTATCTCGGCATGCCGCGGCGCTATCATTCCTACGCCGCGGAATTTCAGGTGCTCAATGTGTTGTCCTCCGCTGGCGCGACGATCCTCGCGGTCGGATATCTTCTCCCGCTCGCCTATCTCGGCTGGTCGCTATTTTATGGACGGCATGCGGCCGCGAATCCCTGGAGAGCGACAGGACTTGAATGGACGACGCCGTCGCCGCCGCGGACGGAAAATTTCTCGACGACGCCAATCGTCACCGAGCCGCCTTATCAATATCCCTGCACAGAGGGCGTTCGAAATGAGTGACGCCGTCCATACCTTCCAGTTTTCGAGCGCAAGGCACCAGATGGAGACCGCTTTCGCCGGCATGTGGCTGTTTCTCGCCAGCGAAGCGCTTTTTTTCGGACCTTTGTTCCTTGCCTGGATTTATGCGCGTCATTGGAACGCGGCGGGATTCGACGCCGGCGCGCAACAAACCTCTTTGACCATAGGCGTCGTCAACACGGCGATTCTGCTTTCGAGCAGTTACCTCTACAGCGTCGGCCTCGCCTTTCTTGGGAAGGGCCAGGTGCGGGCCATGATGCTATGCCTCGCATTCGCCTGGCTCCTGGGCGCGAGCTTCATCCTTCTTAAATTCGGCGTCGAGTGGCGCGAGGATTTTCGGAGATCGTTATTTCCGGGCGCGGCCTTCTCAATTGATGGACCTCTTAGAGACGGCGCGCAGCTCTTTTTTGTCTTCTATTTCGTCAGCACGGCGATACATGGGCTGCATCTTCTCGTCGGTCTCGGCCTCGTGGCCTGGATCCTCGCCCGAGCCCGGCATTTTTCCGCTTCGGCGCATGCGCCTGCGACGATCGTGGGGTTGTACTGGGGTTTCGTCGACATGGTCTGGGTCATTCTTTTCCCGCTCATCTATCTCATCGGGCGGTGACCATGGGCGATCGGCTTCGACAGCTCACCCTCGCCTATGGCGCGCTGCTCCTGCTGCTTGCATTCGAGATATGGATAAGCTCTCAGCCGTTCGATCGCGCATTCCGGCCTCTCATACTGGCCCCTGCGGCGCTGATGTGCGGCGTGATCGCTCTCGTTTTCATGGAGCTGGGCCGAGGGCGGGAGCTTGCGCGCCTCTTCGCTGTCGCGGCGCTACTATGGCTGGCGATCCTGCTTGGCCTCGGCGGGCTCGATCCGCTCACGCGGGCCGATCACGACCTGAATCGGCGCCAGGAAAAACCTGGGTGGACCGCTCCATAAAGACGGTGTTCCATTCCATTGCTTGGACACGGCAAAGTTTGTTCGCCGCTCAAAAGCCTGTCGTATGAATCGCACCCGTCGACACGGGCGGTCGCGGCGGCGGCCGTGGCGCTGCTCTGCGGAATTGACATTGGCCGGCATGACATGCAGCGCCGGCAAATGGCGGCTTCGAGCCGCGCTTTCGCTTTGCCCCCGTTTATCTCCCGGCAAAATCCCCGCTCGTTCTCGAAATCTCCACCACCTCCCCCGTGATCTGCTCCTGTCGCGCCCGCCGGTGGCGCGCCGTCAGCTCGTCAAGCGTCTTTCGCACATTGCTCCGAGCGGACGTCATCGCCTGCATGCGCGCGGCGTTCTCGGATGCAAAAGACAGCAGCGTCGCCTCGCAAAGCTCCGCGAACACATATTCCTCGGCGAGCAGCGAGAGGAGCAATGGCGGGGCGAGATTGAGAATCGGCGGGCTGCCGCGTTCCGCAATTGGAAACCGCGCGAGATCGAGCGGGATCAGCGATCGCGTCACAACGCCAAAATTGGCCGGCGAGAATGGGGTCGCATGGATGACCGTGACCTGCGTCGTCTGGTTTCTGGCGACCTGGTCGTAAAGCGCGTCCGCGATCCGTTCGGCGACTGACGGCGCGTCGACCGCATGCGCGGCCATGGGAGTCGACCAGGCGACCGCCAGGCCGCGCTCGATCGCGCTGGCCTCGCCTCTCTGCCCGACGACATAAAGGGCGGCGTCGGCCCCGAGGCCGGTCGCCGCGCTCAGCACGCGTTCGTCGAACGGCCCCGCAAAACCCTGCTCCGAACAGAACGCCAAAACGATCCGCTTCGTCGGCGCGCGGCGGGCCGCCGGTTCATCCGGGGAGAGGGCGAGGGCGATCCGGATTGTTTCGCCCACAGCGCCGGCATAGGCGCGCGCGCCGTCAAGGCTACGCTGGGCCTCCCGGCTGCGCGCCGCGGCGACGCCGCGCATGGCGGTGAAAACGGTTTCGAGCTGGCGCGTCGCCGCGATGCGCTTGCGAAGGGCGCTCAGCTCGTCGCCGCTCATGTCGGCGCGCTCGATTTCGCCGCGCGGATCTCGGAGGCGAGGGCCTCCACGACGCGGATGAGCGCGTTTTGCTGCGTTTCGTCGAGCGCCCTGCCGAAACGACAAGCCTGAATCGCTTCGGGCGCGTCTCGATCCACACGATCTGGAACTTGATGGCGCAGTTGCGCGATCGCCGAGGAATCCAGAGTGTCGAGCGCTCCGGCGTCGAGCGCAAGGAGAAGCGCGACCTGGTCCGCCTGTCGCAGCAGCGCGAATCTTTCCTGCGTTAGCAAGGCGCGAATTCTCTGGCCGCGCGTGATTTCATTCTGCACGAGGCGGATCGAAACGCCGCCGAAACGACTGAACATTTCGAGTTCGAGGAACTGCGAATATTGCAGCCGCAGCCGCGCGGAAGCCTGTTTCAGCGCCGCTGGCTGCGCCTTGCCCCCAACGCGGCTCACGCTCAGCCCGACATCGACCGCCGGGCGCTGGTTTGCGGCGAAGAGACGGGAATCGAGAACGATCTGGCCGTCGGTGATGGAAATGAGATTGGTGGGAATATAGGCGGAGAGATTGCCCGCCTCGGTTTCCGCGATCGGCAGGGCGGTGATCGAGCCGCCGCCCTTCGCTTGCGACAGCTTCGCGGCGCGTTCGAGCAGACGAGCGTGCAAATAGAAGATGTCGCCCGGATAGGCCTCCCGCCCCGGCGGCTCTCGCGTCAGCAAGGCGAGCTCCCGATGGGTAGCCGCATGTTTCGTAAGATCATCGACAACGACAAGCGCGTGACCGCCACGGTCGCGAAAATATTCCGCCATTGCGAAGCCCGCGAATGGCGCGATCCATTGCAGCCCCGGCGCGCTGGATGCAGCCGCCACCACGAAGATCGTGCGCTCCGGCGCACCGCGCGCACGCACCGCCTCGATCACGCGCTCGACCGCCGTCGAGCGTTGCCCGATCGCGACATAGACGCAGATCACATCCGTCTGCCTCTGGTTGAGAATCGCGTCGACGGCGATCGCCGTTTTGCCCGTCGCGCGATCGCCCAATATCAGCTCGCGCTGGCCGCGGCCGATGGAAAACATCGAGTCGATAACGAGGAGCCCCGTCTCCAGCGGCTCCGTGACGAGATCACGATCGATGATGCTCGGCGCGTCCCGCTCTATCGGCTGATAGCCTTCAACGAGGAGCGCCCCCGCATTGTCGAGCGGTCGCCCCAACGGGTCGATGACGCGCCCGAGCAGGCCGGGACCGACGGGCGCGAGCGCCGTCTTGCCGAGGCCCTCGACCGCGGCGCCGGCCTCGATGGCGCCCACATCGTCGAGCAACACCGCGCCGACGCTGTCGACGTCGAGCGCCGTGACAAAACCGAGGCTTCCATTCTCGAAACGAAGCAGCTCATTGAGCCGCGCTTGCGGCAGGCCCGAAATGAAGGCGACGCCGTCGGCGAAGCTTTCGACGCGGCCGACGCGCCGCACGCTCGGGCCGAGCGTCAGCCGTGAGAGGCGGTCGCGGCTCCGTTCGAGCCAGTCGGTCCAGTGACCGAGACCGGCGGAAATGTCCTCCCGGCTAGCCTCGGTCATGATCGTCGAGCGATGCGGCGATGTCGGCAAGGTCCGCGCGCAGGCTGTTTCGGATCGTCGTATGGCGATTTTCGAGCTCCAGCCCGGCGATGAGAGCAGGGTTGATTTCAACCGAGAATTCGAGCGGCCGCCCGAAGCTGATCTCGAGCGCCCGGCGACAATCGGCATGCTCCTGAGGCGTCAAGGCTCTCGGAGTCTTGAGCCGCACGCCGCCATCCTCTTCGAAGTCCAGTTTGGAGTTTTCCGGCAACGCGGCGGCCGCGTCGGCGAGACCGGCGATGAACCCGGATACGAGGCTCGATTGAGGAAACCGTTCCATCAGGCGCTTCGCGATGTCGAGGGCGAGCGCGCTTGCATGTTTTGTCTGCATGTCGCGCGCAAGCTCGAGCTGACGCGTCATCTCGCCGCGCGCCTCGTCGCGCATGCGATCGACATCGCTGCGCGCAGCGGCGAGCAAGGCCTCCCTTTGCGCCTCCGCTTCCTCCGCCGCCGCCGCCAGAGCGGCGGACCGGCGTTCGGCGGCGGCGGCGAGGGCGGCTTTCTCTTCCTCGCGCATTGAAAGCGCGGCGGCCTTCGCCTGCCCGGCTTCCTCGATCATTTGCGCCGCCGCCGCCTTGCGCGCCGCGATGACGTTGGCGATCGGCCTGAAGAAAAAATAGGCCAACAGCCAAATCAGTACGATCGCATTGACGGTTTGGAGCGACAGCGTCCACCAATCCATACGCATGCGAGCCACAGCCTATTTCACAAAGGGATTAGCGAAAAGCAGCAGCAAGGCGACCACGAGGCAGTAGATCGCCATTGTCTCGATCATTGCGAGGCCGACAAAAAGCGTTCGGGACAGGACGCCGGCCGCCTCGGGTTGGCGCGCGATCGCGTCCATCGCGGCGGCGACCGCCTTGCCTTCAGCCAAAGCGGGTCCGATCGCTCCGAACGAAACGGCGATCGCCGCCGCCAGAACGCTGAAATTTTCAATCTGATCCATTAGGCGCTCCGTCGAAAGGCTGCGCGGCGCCATTCTCAGGCGCGATCGCGGCCGCGGTAAAGATCATTGCGAGAATGGCGAAGATATAGGCTTGCACAGCTCCCGTTAGCAGATCGAGCGCCATCAGCGGAATCGGCACGAGAAGGCCGGCGAGCGACAGGACGATACCGACGACGAAGACGCCGCTCATCACATTGCCGAACAAGCGCACGATCAGGGAAAAGGTGCGGGTGACCTGCTCGACGAGATTGAGGGGAACCATGAAAAGGCTCGGCTCCGCGAAAGTCTTCAGATACCCCCGGACCCCTTGCGTCCGCAGACCATGGTACACGGTCGCCGCAAAAACGACGAGAGCGAGGGCGGCGTCCGTTTCGAGCCGGGCGGTGGGCGGCTCGACGCCCGGCAACAACGCCGACCAGTTCGCGAGAAGGATGAATAGAAAAATCGTTCCGAACAAGCTGCGATAGGGGGCGGGATCGACGCGCATCGTGTCGCGTATCTGCGAATCCAGCGCATCGACGATCAGCTCGAGAAAGGCCTGAACGTTTCCGGGACGCAAAGTCAGCCGGCGCGTCGCCAGCGCGCTTCCGACCACGAGGAGCGCCATCAACGCCCATGTCGTCGCCACGGGCCTGGAAATCACAACCGGGCCGAGGCGAAACGCTGTTTGGAGTTCCAGCGGCGAAGCGATCACGACGGCCTTCCCAGGCGCCGCACGAGAATGCGCCGCGCCGCCAGAAGCCCCGCCGCGCCAGCAAGAAGGGCGAGCGCGCCGACGCGGACCAGGATGAACAGGGTGAGAACCAGCGCGGTGACCCTGGCCGCCAGCAAGAGCAACGCGCGCGCCGTCGCGCCGCGATCGATCAGCAGGACATTCCACCACAGGGCCGTGAAGTAGCCATAGCCCACAATCGCGCCAACCAAGCCTCCCCCGCAGAGTTGGAGCGCAAGCGAGGAAAGCGGAGCGGAGGCGGTCATTGGCGGGACATCCATTTCCAGGCGAGCCATAATCCGAGCGCCGCGCCCGCCATGACGAGCGGCGCCGAAAAGAAAACGCCGGAATGCATGGTCCTGTCCAGCCAGCGGCCAGCGAAGAGCCCGGCCAGGGCGGGAAGGACGATCGTCCAACCGAGGACGCCGATTTGCCCCAGCCGCTTTCCAAGCGACGGCTCGGGGTCATGGCGAAGCTCGCGCTCCCGCGCTGCGGCCTTGCGCGCCGCCTCCGAAAGCCGCTCGGTCGAGCGAGACGCGGGCCGCCCGGTCACTGCCCTTCTCCCTGGCCGTCGCCGATAATGGAGTCGGACAGCCCGGCTGGCCGCAAATAGCGCACAAGCTGGCGCACCGCGTAAGCATGAAGCCGGGTCTGCTCGACGCGGGCGCGGCTTTCGGCGCCGGCCTGAACGGCGGCGGCGGCGCGTATATCGGCCTCCAGCTTCTCCAGCTCGTCGCCGAGAACGCCGTGCCGGCAGGCGACGCTCACCTGGAGCCCGTCCTTGACGGACATCACCCCGCCGCGCACCGCGCAATATCGCTCTTTCTCGCCGACCCGCCACCGCAGAACGGAGGCGGAGAGCGCTGTGACAAAGTTTGCGTGGCCCGGCAAAATTCCAAAGGCGCCGCTTGCGTCTTCGCCGCGCACCGACGCCGCTTCCGGTTCGTCGACGAGAAGCCTTGTCGGCGTCGAGATGACCAGACGGAGCCGCGAGGTCACGGAGGCGCTCCATTTGCGGGCGTTTCCGCGCGGCGACGCGCTGAAAGCATTTTCTCGCGCGCTTCGTCGATCGGGCCGACCATATAGAACGAGTTTTCCGGCCAGTCGTCGCAGTCGCCCTGGAGAATGTTCTTGCAGCCCGCGATCGTCTCGGCGACGGCGACCGAACGGCCGGCCATACCGGTGAAATTCTCGGTCACGACAAAGGGCTGGGTAAGGAATCGCTGCAGCCGCCGCGCGCGCCCGACGAGACGGCGATCTTCCAGACTCAATTCATCCACGCCAAGAAGCGCGATGACGTCCTGAAGCTCCCGATAATGTTCGATGACGCGGCGCGTTTCCGTTGCGACCTGCGCGTGCTTCTCGCCAACGACGAGGGGATCGAGCAATACGGACGACGATTGAATTGGATCGATCGCCGGATACATGCCTTCGGCCGCCATCTGTCGGGACAGAACCACCATGCTGTCGACATGAGACGCGATCGCGGTCACCGCGGGGTCTGTGAAATCGTCCGCGGGGACATAGACCGCCTCGATCGCCGTGACGGCCGCGTCGCCCACGGAGGCGATGCGTTCCTGCAGATCGGCGACTTCGCTTGCGAGGGTCGGCTGGTAGCCGACGCGCGACGGCATTCGGCCCAGCAGCCCCGAAACCTCCGCGCCCGCCTGGACGAAGCGGAAGACGTTGTCCATCAAAAGAAGGACGTTCTGGCGCCGCTCGTCGCGAAAGAACTCGGCGATGGTCAGGGCCGTCAACGGAGCCCGCCATCTCGCGCCGGGCGGCTCGTTCATCTGGCCGTAGACGAGAACGCTGCGGTCAAGAACGCCGTAGCGCCGCATGTCGAGCAGCATTTCATGACCCTCGCGCGAGCGCTCCCCGACGCCGGCGAAAACCGATATTCCCCTGTAGCGGGCGATCATGGCGTTGATCAGCTCCATGACGAGCACGGTCTTGCCGACGCCGGCGCCGCCGAACATCGCGGCCTTGCCGCCGTGAGCCAGCGGGGTCAGGAGATCGATCGCCTTGACGCCCGTGGCAAATATCTCCGTGCCCGGGCTTTTCTGGGCGAGAGGCGGCGGCGGGCGGTGGATGGACCGTCGCGGCGCGTCCGCCGGAAGCGGCGGTCCGTCGTCCGCAATGCTCCCCGTGACGTCGACCAGACGGCCAAGCACGGCTTCTCCGACAGGCGTTTCAACGGGGCCGCCCGTCGCGATCACCTTTTGTCCGCGCCTCAATCCGATGGTCGAGCGCAGCGCGATCGCGCGTATGTTGGTTTGATCGACATGCGCTTGCACCTCGGCGAGTATTTTGTCGCCGGCGTCGCGCTCGATCAACAGGGCTTCATTGATGGTGGGCAGCGCCTGCGGCGGAAACGCGACCTCGACAATCGCGCCGCGAACCGCCACGACGACGCCGGGCGGCGCGGACGCATCCGGCTTTATCCGGGCAATTGGCTCACTTCCCACCCTATCCAAAAGCGTTCCCTCGCGGTTCAAGGGGCCGAGTTGTGAAACGCCAAGATTTTCATATCTACATGCAAGACGACGCCACGCTCGCGACTCAAAGGACGGCCATGTTCGCGAGCGACATTATGACCCATGACGTGGTCTCCGTTAAGGGGATGCGACCGTGCGCGACGTCGCAACGCTGCTGATCGACGGATCGATCGGCGCCGTTCCGGTTGACGAATGGCGGACGCGGAGCGCGGCGACGCGCCCAGTTGATAGCCGCCGCCGGCGCGGGCAAGCTCACGGGACGCGCGCGCAATTTCGCCGTCGACGGGCGCGGCGCCCTTGAGGCGTATTTCAATCGGCGGAAACTTCGACAATAACGGCGTGGCGCAACCGTTCTAATACGGCCTTGCGGCGACGGCGTGCGGCGATCGACATAATGGGCGAAGTGACGGCAAGCTGTCTGCCGGACGGGAAGACGCCTGAAGCGGACGCGGGAGAAAGTATGAATTACAGGACCACATGCTTTTTCACGCTGATCGGGGCGCTCTCGACCGCCGCATTCGCCGCGGAGGCGCCCAATTGCCGCAACGGCGTCTTCGTCGAAGAAGGCGTAACTTACGGCCTCGCGAAGGTCGCGGGCGCGGACAAGGCCTTCCTCATCGAGGACGCCTTCTATTGCGACAAGGACAAGCGGAAGGGCGTCTGTCCCGTCTGCCCGGGCGAAGACGCGGCCTGCCGAAGCAAGAGCTACGTTCTTCCGGGCGATCTCGTGATCACGGCGCGATCTTTCGGCGGCTATCGCTGCATTCTCTATCGCAACGGGAAGAACGCCGCAGGCTCCGCCGGCTATCTGCCGCAAGACCGCCTTGAGGCGCTGCCGCTCATAGAGACGACGCGCAAGGACTGGATCGGAGAATGGCGGATGGGCGATGACTTCATCTTGCTCAAGGCCAAGGGCGACAAGCTCTCCGCGAGCGGCGAGGCCTATTGGCCTTCGGCCAATCCCTCGCCCAGGGAGGTTCCGGGCGGTCCGCATACTGGCGAGATGTCGGGCGAGGCGGCGCCGAAAGGCGATCAGGCGGTTTTCGTCGACGCGGAAGACGAATGCCATGTGAGCCTGACGCTGCTGCCGCCTTTCCTGCTCGCGCGCGACAATAATCGCTGCGGCGGCATGAATGTGCGCTTCGACGGCGTCTATATGCGCGCCGGGAAGGCGAAAAGGCCGTAGCGTTAGCGGATGGCGCCGACTGCGACTCGCCCGCCCGTCCCAAAGCGGGAAGCGCGATACGGGAGGCGCACAAACCGGGTCCGAATCGCAACCGCTTGATTCGCGCCGCGCGCTCGTGAAAAAAGCGTTATCGGATAAAGCGGGGGAAACTGGATGAGCGACGCGACGGCGACGGCGAAGATCCTATGGCGCGGCGCGCGCATGAAATGCCCGCGCTGCGGCGAGGGGCGCATCTTCAAGAGCTATCTCGCGCGAGAGGACGCCTGCCCGCATTGCGGCGAGAGCTTCGAGGGCCTCGACGCCGATGACGGGCCGGCCTGGCTCACCATCGGCCTCGTCGCGCATATCGTCGTGCCGCTGCTTATTTTCCTCGAGCGCGGCGAGCTCATGCCCTATTGGCGGGAGGCGGGCGTTCTGATCGCCGTCACGATCGCCTCCGCGCTCATCTTCCTGCCGATCTCCAAGGGCTTTTTCATAGCCGCCCTTTGGCTCATCAACAGAAAGCCTGAGGCGACGTCGCTGCGAGAAGCGGAGCGACAAAGCAATGCGGACCGCCAGTGACGCTCCGAGTCGCCGCACCTTCGCGCTGACGAAGGCCTACGCCGTCGCTTCGAGCTTCGCGGCGGTCGCCGGCGCGGCTGGCGGGAAAGAGAGTTTCGGCTCCCAATAGCTGCCGCGGTCGAACATGTAGCGCGCCTGGGCGTATTGAAAGAGGATGCGCGCGACGATGGTCATGGTCTCGGGCTTGCGCACGGCGGCGCCCCAGACCTTGTTCCACATGCGCCCTTCCGCCGTCCCATATCTGGTGATGCGCTGCATCGCCGCCTGCACGGCCTGCTTCTCGATCTCGCGCAGCGCATCCTGGTCCATGGGCCCGGGCGCCGGTCCGTTGCGATAGCGCCCGAACGTGTCGATGAGATGCAGCATGCGCTCCTGGAAGGCCGCAGGCGCATAAAGCGCGTTGCAGAGATTCTGCATGCCGCGATGCAGCTCCTCCATGCTCATCGTCCTACATTGAATGTTGGAGCTCCAGGGCACGGCCTGCGTCTCGACGCCGCCCGTGAGAAGACGCCCCTCCTTCTGGATGCGGTCGTAGAGCGGCGTCGCCTCGGAGGCCATCAGCGCGCCGAGGCTGAAGATCGGAATCGGCGTCTGCATGGCGAAGTCATATTGCTGCGCGAAGACGCCAGGCCCGTCATGATCGAAGCCGACGATCATGCCGCCCATGACGGACATGCCGCGATCGACGAGCTTCTGGATTTCGTCGACGAGGCTGATTTTGAGATTCTGGCGTTTGCCGGTTTCGCGCAGGCTTTCAATGTTCGGCGTCTCTATGCCGACGAAGACCTGCGTGAGGCCCGCGGCGACGCACATGTCGAGCAACTCGTCGTCGCGCGTGGCGTCGATCGAGATTTGAGTGACGAACTCCATCGGCCTGCCGCGCCGCCATTCGGCGATCGCCGCGAGCAATTCCTTGCAATGGGCGCGATAGGCCGTGAAATTGTCGTCGGCGAGGAAGGTCGTGCGATAGCCCGCCTTCCACAGCGCGTCGATCTCGTCGATGACATTGCCGATGGGTTTATGCCGTTGCTTGCGCCCGAGATATTGGATGACGTCGCAGAATTCGCATTCGAAGGGGCAGCCGCGCGACGTCTGCACCGCGCCGAGCATGGCGCGGCCGTTATTGTAGAGATCCCAGCGCGGGCGCGGCGAATGCGCGAGCGACGGCTTGTCGCCGAAATAGCCGTCCTTCAATTCGCGGGCGCCGAGATCGGCGAAGAAATCCCCGGCAATCTCTTCAATCTCGCCGCACACAAGCGTGTCGCAATGCTCGCGCAGCCGCGCGGGCGAAAGGCTCGCATAGGGGCCGCCGATGACGACGGTCTTGCCGCGGCGGCGAAATTCATCGGCGACGGCGACCATGCGCAGGCGCTGGCTGACCTTGCCGGTGATGAGGATGAAGTCGGAAGCGTCGTCGAAATCGACTGGCTGGATCGCTTCGTCGCAAAGCCTGATGTCGAAACCGGGCGGCGCGAAGGCGGCGACGGTTGCGCTCGCGAGATCGGCCATCATCACGCCGCCGGGAAAGCCAGAGGCGCCAAGAACTTCGCCGCCGAAATAGGTAGGAAAATCGCCCGCCGGGTTGATGATGTACAGCGACGTCATAGCGAAGCCCAAGCAAATGAAATTACATTACTATTTCATCAGCCGACGCGCGTCGCAAGCTGTGTCGTCGCCGAGAAGGGCGCAAAAGCGTTCTCCGCGACATTCGCAAAGGGCGGCCCTGATTTCATTGCAGACGCGCCGGGCGCCGAAGCTTGGCGCGTGAAGAACGCGCTCCTGCTCAGCTCTTTTTGAAAGGCTTCACGTCTGTCAGCGCCCATTCCGCGGTCTTCTCGCGGCAGGCGGCGCCCTGCAGACGCTCGGTCGCGTCGCTGGCCGAAACGTCGGCGAGGAAGGCGCGACAGATTTTGCCGTCGAGCGGATAGGCCTGGCCGACGGGCGTGAAGGAGCCCTTGGCGCCCGATTGCGGATTGTCCCAATTGACGCTCGCGCCGCTGCCCTGCGGATCGAGCGCCGTGCTCATCGCCGCGGTGGCGCGCCGGATGTCTTCCGTATCGAGACGGCGCGACAGCTTGAGAGGCGGCTTGGCGATGGAGCCTGTCATGTCTTCGGGCGCGCCCTGCCACATTGCCGAGTTATTCGAGGAAGACACGGGAATCGCGACGGAGCAGCCCGAGAGCGCGCAGACGGCGACGAATGACGCAAGGATGGCGGCCGGCGGGAATTGAGCGGAGAGGCCGGCTTCTATATGTCTGTTACGCAAGAACTGCAAAGCGCCACCTTCAAACGCGCTGCGCCCGCGACGGGCGCTCGGGAGAGGATTTTCGCGTGAACGCGTTAACGTCGAGTGACTTCGTCGAAGCGGCGGAACCCTTCGCCCTTTTCGGCCAGTGGTTTGAAGAAGCGAAGGCCCGGGAGCTCAACGACCCCGAGGCGATGGCCGTCGCGACCGCCGACGCGGACGGCCTGCCCGACGCGCGCATGGTTTTGATGAAGGAATGGAGTCCGGACGGCTTCGTCTTCTACACCAACGCCGAAAGCGCCAAGGGCCGGCAACTTGCCGAAAACCCCAAGGCGGCGGCGCTGTTTCACTGGAAGTCTTTGCGCCGGCAGGTGCGCCTGCGCGGCCCCGTCGAGCTGGTGAGCGACGCCGAATCGGACGCCTATTACAACAGCCGTCCGCGCGATTCGCGCATCGGCGCGTGGGCGAGCCGGCAGTCGCGGCCGCTCGAAAGCCGCTTCGCGCTTGAAAAAGCCGTTGCGAGCTACGCGGCGAAATACGCCGTCGGCGACATCCCTCGTCCGACCTACTGGCGCGGCTTCCGCATCAGGCCGGTCGCCATGGAGTTCTGGCAGGATCGCCCCTTCCGCCTGCACGACCGTGTGCGCTTCTCCCGCGAGGCGCCGGGAGCGGCTTGGCGCAAGGAGCGGCTCTACCCATGAGACGCGGCGGCGCGGCGGCGCTCCTTTCGGCCTGTCTGCTCGCCGCTCCCGCGGAAGCTCAGGGCATTTTCGATCTCTTCGGCCCCGACCGCCCCGCTGCCTCCGGCGCGCCGCGCCCGGCGCGCGACATTCCCCGCGTCGAGAAGAAGAAGCCAGCGGCGAAAAAGAAGCGTGACGCGGCGAAGAGCCAGCCGGCGGCCGCAAAATCCGACGCGAAACCCGACGCCAGGTCCGGCGCCGAGACGCCGCCCCCTCCCTATGAGGGGCAGCTCGTGCGGCTTTCGGAAGTGATGGGCGCGCTCGTCTTTCTGCGCGACCTCTGCGGAGAAAAGGACGTCGAGGACTGGCGCGAGAAAATGTCGGCGCTGCTCGACGCGGAAGCGCCGAACGGCCCCCGGCGCGACAGATATGTCGCCGCCTTCAATCGCGGATTTCGCGGCTACGAGCTCACCTATCGCGTCTGCACCGCCAACGCGAAGGCCGCGACCGCCCGCTATCTTGACGAGGCGGCGAGAATTTCGCGCGACGTCGCCTACCGCTTCGGCAGTCCTTAAAAATCTTTTCAATTGTGAATTAACCTTTTGGAAAGACGCGTGTCGCCTCCCGCGGCAGGCTTGGCTAAAGTGACCCCATGACGCAACTGACCTTTGCCTCCTTTGACGAGACCGGCGGCGAGCAACACCGCGCCGCGCTCGCCTATGTGACCGAAGCCTTCGCTGAAGCGATCCTCGCCGGGATCGAGAGCGAATCCTTCGCACAGGCGGCCCTGTCGGCGGCGTTGCGCGAACTGGTCGCGACCTATGGCGAGGAGAGCGTCGCGTCCTTCGCCCAGTCCCTGCCGGACCGCATTCGCGCGGGAGAGTTCACCTTCGCCCTGCGGCACTGACGCGCCCAAGGCCAGGCTCTCGGCAAAAGGCGACTGACTTTTGCGTCCAAATCGGGCAAAAGAGCCTCGCGTATCGGCGCGGCGGGCGATTTTTGCGCAGGCCCGCGCGCAAATCGGCGGCCCGCATGGCGGCGCCCCAGACGAGAAATGACCCGCACCATCCTCTGTCTCGCCCGCCACGGCGAGACGAATTGGAACATTGAAAGGCGTTTCCAGGGCCAGTTCGACATCGCGCTCAACGCCCGCGGCCGCGCCCAGGCGGAGGCCCTCGCACGCGAATTGGCCGGCGCGCATTTCGACCGCGTCTATTCGAGCGATCTGCGCCGCGCCATGACCACGGCCGCGCCCATCGCCGAGGCCCAGGGCCTGCCGGTGCTCGCCACGCAGCGGCTGCGCGAGAAGGACGACGGCGCCTGGCAGGGCCACACCCATGCGGAGGTGCAGGTCAAATACGCCGAAGACTACCCCCATTATCTCTCCCGCGCGCCGGACTTCGCCGCGCCCGAGGGCGAGACCCTCCAGGAATTCGCCGGCCGCGTCCGCTCGGTCCTCACCGACATCGCCAGGGAAAGCGTCGGCCTCACCGTCCTCGTCGTCGCCCATGCCGGGGTGCTCGACATCGCCTGGCGCATGGCGACCGGCAAGGAGCTCGGCGAGAAGCGCGAGCATCCCGTGCTCAACGCCACGCCCAACTGGATCGCCTATGAGGACGGGCGCTGGTCGCTCGTGAACTGGGCGCGGCCCGAGGGGCGGCCGGAGATCGCCGCGCCATGGGACGGGCTGACCCTGCCACGGCGGGAAGCCGCCCGCGCCCTGATCGTCAACCGGAAGGGCGAGGCGCTGCTGATGCAATATGCCGGCGGGCTCTCGCCGCACTTTCTGGCGCTCGGCCATCATCACTTCTGGGCGACGCCGGGCGGCGCGCTGAAGGAGGGCGAGAGCCTCGAAGAAGCGCTGCGCCGCGAAGTCCGCGAAGAGACCGGGCTGATCCTCGACGGGGATCCCGGCCCGGTCGTCGCCACGCGTGAATTCCCCATGGAGCTCGGCGACGATTGGCAACAGGCCGTCGAACGCTATTTCCTCATCAGAACGGAAGAGTTCGCGCCATCGCCCGAAAACCTCACGCCCGAGGAGAAGATCCATACGCTCGGCTGGCGATGGTGGTCGGCGGACGGCATCGCCGCCTCGGACGAACTGATCTTCCCGGAAGGGCTGGAGGCCCTGCTGCGCAAGGTGAATTCTTAAAGGTCGCGTCATCCTGCCGGCGCGTCCGGCCGGGAGGCATTGATTGGCGTCGACCGCCCCCTCGATCCGCTCTCCGAGCGCCGAGCTCCGCCGCTCGGTCGTCGTCCCCGACGGCGGCAGGCTCTTCAGGCGGCTCTTCGTCTTCCTCGGTCCGGGATATCTCGTCGCGACCGGCTATATGGACCCCGGCAATTGGGCCACGGCGCTGGCCGGCGGCTCGAAATTCGGGACGGCGCTGCTCTTCGTCGCGGTGCTGTCGAGCCTCATGGCCATCGTCCTGCAATCGCTCTCGGCGCGGCTCGGCGTCGGCGCCGGCCTCGACCTCGCCCAGGCCTGCCGGGCGCATGCGCCTTACCCGGTGGCGGTCGGGCTGTGGCTCCTCGCGGAGGCCGGAATCTTCGCGACCGACCTCGCCGAGGTCATCGGCACGGCGGTCGGCCTGCAGCTCCTTTTCGGTCTGCCGCTTGCGCTCGGCATCGTCGTCACCGCGTTGGACGCTTTCCTCGTTCTCGCGATGGAGCGCTTGGGCTTCCGCAAGATCGAGCTTTTCGTCGTCGCAATGCTCGGGCTGATCGGCGTCTGCTTCGCGGCGCAGCTCGCCATGGCGCGGCCCGATCTGGCGGAGGTCGCGCGCGGCCTCGCGCCGACGCGGCGCTTCGTCTCGGACCCCGACATGCTCTATCTCGGCCTCGGCATTCTCGGCGCGACGGTGATGCCGCATAATCTCTTCCTGCATTCCTTCGTCGTGCAGACGCGAGCCGTCGCCGCCTCGACGGAGAAGAAGCGGGAGGCCGTGCGCTTCGCCGTGATCGACAGCGCGCTGGCGCTGTTTTTCGCGCTGCTCGTCAACGGCGCCATTCTTGTTCTGGCTGCGGCGGCGTTTCACGCCCATGGCTACACGCAGGTCGCGGAGCTCGGCGACGCGCACCGCCTTATCGCGCCGCTGCTCGGAGAACCCCTGGCGGCGACGCTTTTCGCGGTCGCGCTCATCGCCTGCGGGCTCAACTCCACCGTGACGGCGACGCTCGCCGGCCAGATCGTGATGGAGGGTTTCATCCGCCTGCGCCTTTCCCCGGCCGTTCGGCGGCTTGTCACCCGCGCCATCGCCATCGCGCCGGCGATCGCCGTGACGCTCTACGCCGGCGAAAGCGCGACGGCGCGGCTTCTCGTGCTGAGCCAGGTGGTGCTGAGCCTGACGCTTCCCTTCGCTGTCCTCCCGCTCGTCCTCTTCACCGCGCGGCGCGACATTATGGGCGCGCTCGTCGCCCCGCGCCGCACGACCGCCCTTGCGGCCGCCATCGCCGCCCTGATCGTCGCCCTCAACGGCAAATTGCTCTGGGACGCGCTCGTCGTCTGACCTGCAGGAACAAGCCGCGGGCTTGCGCGTTGAGGGGAAACCTCGAACCGGGCTTAATGTCATGAAAGTTCGTTCTCTCGGCGACGCCGAAATCGAAAAGGCCCTCATCTCCCCCGCTTCCGTCTTCGACGAGCCTTTCGAAGTGGTTGAAACCAGGGCGCTCGCCAAGTTGATGAAGATCGAAATTCTCAAGCGCTGGGAGCTCGACGCGCGCGCCCTGCAACGTGCGACGGAGGAAAACATGACTGGCGGCGAGCCGCCGCCCCTCGACGCCGTCAACGCCGCGCTCGCGATTCTCGATCCCGAGGGCAAGGCGATGGCGGATTTCGAAAAAGCGCCGACCAAGCTCTGATTTTCCCGTCGCGCCGCCGCTTGCGTTAGGCCCGCGTTTCTCCCAGATATCAGTTGAGACATTTGCGCCCGCGCCGCTTTCGGGCGGGCGCTTCCATGGGCTATTGGACCAAAATGCGCGACCCTTACGACATTCTCGGAGTCACCAAAACGGCGAGTGCGGCCGACATCAAGAAGGCCTATCGTTCGCTCGCGAAAAAATACCATCCCGACCGCAACAAGGACGACGCGAAAGCCAAGGAGCGTTTCGCGGAGATCAACACGGCCTATGAAATCGTCGGCGACGAAAAGAAAAAGGCCCAGTATGACCGCGGCGAGATCGGTCCCGACGGCAAGCCGCGCGGCTTCGAAGGCTTCGGCGCGGGGCCAGGGGGATTCACGCGCGGCTGGCGCACCGCCGGCGGCGCGCCGGGCGGCGAGCAGCATTTCGAGTTCAATTTCGGGGGCGGACCCGGCGGCGGCGGTTTCGATCCGAGCGACCTTTTCGCCGATCTCTTCGGCGGGCGCCGCCGCGCCCAGGCGGCGCCCACGCGCGGCGACGACGTGGTCGCGACGGCGACTGTGCCGCTCGAAACCGTCGCCAAGGGCGGCTCGGCTCGCGTCATCCTGCCCTCCGGCCGCACGCTGGAGGTGAAGATCCCGGCCGGCGTCGAGGAGGGTCAGCAGATCCGCCTGCGCGGCCAGGGCCAGCCGGGCCTGCGCGGCGGCGAGCCCGGCGACGCGCTGGTCGCCGTGAGAGTCGCGGCGCATCCCTATTTCAGGGTTGAGGGGCGCGATCTGCGCGTCGAGCTGCCCGTGACGGTGTACGAGGCGGCGCTCGGCGCCAAGGTGCAGACGCCCACCCTCGACGGCAAGGTGGAGCTGGCCGTGCCGCCGGGCTCCAACGGCGGCCGCACGCTGCGCCTGCGCGGCAAGGGCCTGCCGGCGACGGAAGGCAAGCCGGCCGGCGACCTTTATGTGTCGCTCAAGATCATGCTGCCCGAGGACCCCGACGCCGATTTCCAGGCGAAGATGCGGGAGCTGCGGGACCGGCATGGCTACGATCCGCGGCGGAAGATGGGGTGACGGCCCCGCAAACTTGACCCGCGCCCGTTTCCGGGCGACTTGAGGGCCAACGTCCAACGGAGCCGCGACGAGAGCCATGACCGACGCCGTCGAAACCCGCCTGCCCGATCCCGTTTCCGCCGAGCCCGCGCCGCGCAAAAAAACCTGCGCCGTCCGCATCGGCGAGGGGCCGGGCGCCGTGATGGTCGGCGGCGGCGCGCCCATCGTCGTGCAAAGCATGACCAACACCGACACGGCGGACGTCGATTCGACCGTCGCGCAGGTGACGGCGCTGGCGCAGGCGGGTTCGGAGATCGTCCGCATCACCGTCGACCGCGACGAGGCGGCGGCGGCCGTGCCGCATATTCGCGAGAAGCTCGACAGGAAGGGAATCAACGCCCCTCTCGTCGGCGACTTCCATTACATCGGCCACAAGCTGCTGGCGGATCATCCGGCCTGCGCCGAGGCGCTCGCCAAATACCGCATCAATCCGGGCAATGTCGGCTTCAAGGACAAGAAGGACCGCCAGTTCGCGGCCATTGTCGAACTTGCCGCGAAGCACGACAAGGCGGTGCGCATCGGCGCCAATTGGGGCTCGCTCGACCAGGAGCTGCTGACGCATCTCATGGACATCAACGCGGCCTCCGACCGCCCGATCGACGCCCGCGCCGTGACGCGCGAGGCGCTGGCGCGCTCGGCGCTGCTCTCCGCCGCACGCGCCGAGGAGATCGGCCTCAAGAAGGACCGCATCGTCATCTCGGCGAAAGTCTCCGCGGTGCAGGACCTCATCGCCGTCTATCGCATGCTCGCGCAGCGCAGCGATTACGCCCTGCATCTCGGCCTGACGGAAGCCGGCATGGGCACCAAGGGCGTCGTCGCCTCGGCCTCGGCGCTCGGCGTGCTGCTGCAGGACGGCGTCGGCGACACGATCCGCGTCTCGCTCACCCCGGAGCCCGGCGGCGACCGGACGCAGGAAGTGCGGGTCGCGCAGGAAATCCTGCAGACCATGGGCTTTCGCACCTTCGTGCCCCTCGTCGCCGCCTGCCCCGGCTGCGGCCGCACCACCTCGACCGTGTTCCAGGAGCTCGCCCGCGACATTCAGGAGCATATTCGCGAGCGCATGGCCGTGTGGCGGGCTCAATATCCGGGCGTCGAGACGCTCAATGTCGCGGTGATGGGCTGCATCGTGAACGGCCCCGGCGAATCGAAGCACGCCGATATCGGCATTTCGCTGCCCGGCACGGGCGAGACCCCGGCCGCGCCGGTCTTCATCGACGGCAAGAAGGCGATGACGCTGCGCGGCGAGGGCATCGCGGAAGAATTCACCCGCATCGTCGACGAATATATCGCGCGCCGCTATGGCGGCGTGAAGGAAGGCGCGGCGGCGGAGTAATCTCCGCGAGCAATGCTGTCGATGAGGGCCGCGATCGCCCCCCTCGCCCCGCTTGCACCCGTTTCACGGGGAGAGGGAACTCGCCGCCGTCCGCAAATCGCGCCAGGCGGCCGGTTTCAGCGCCGCTTGCTTGAGCATGGAATCGAGACTGCTGAACACATAAGCGCGCGCCGTGCACACGCCGCATTCGACATCGAACGACCTTCCCCGCAGCTTCGCCACGGATTCGTTCGTCGCGAGCAGCGCCCGCGCCGGGGCCTCGCCGAAGAGCAGCAGAACCTGCGGCCGCGCCAATTCGACGTGGCGTCGCGCGAAGGGCGCGAAGACGGCGAGCTGCTGCGGCGTCATCGACATGACGCCGGGCGGCCGCCAGGGCGAGACGTAAGCCAGATAGGCGCTCTCGCGAGAGCGCCCGATCGCCTTCAGCATGTTGTCGAGAAGCCGCGCCTGTTCGCCGCTGAAGGCTTCGCCCGTCGATTCTTCGACCGCGCCCGGCGCGCCGTCCAAAACCATGAGCGGGGCGCCGGGGGTTCCGGCGCCGAACAGGAAATGCTGCGCCATCTCGCGGAAGGGCGCATGCGGGAAGTTCGCGAGCCCTGCGGCGAGGTCTTCGAGCGTAGCGGCCCCCGCCGCCGCTTCTTCCGCCGCCCGCGCGGCGTCGTCCGGCGCGGCGATAATGGGCGCGGGGCGCGGACGCGGCGCCGGCTCAAGCTCCGGCGGCGGCGCGCGGGGAGCGAGCGGCGACGCCGCGACAGGCGCCTCCACGGGCTTGAGACTTTCCGCGTAGCGATCATGCGGCGCCTCGTCGAGCGCGAGATCGACGCCGCTCTCGACATACCAGTCGAGGAGCGCGAGGAGCGCGGCGCGCGTTTCGGGCGGGTGAGCGAGGGTCATCTCAGGCGAGTTTAGCCCAACCCTTCGACCGCGTCATGGCCGGGCTCGTCCGAGTCATGGCGCGGGACGCTACTGAACGCCGTAAGTCACGCACAGGCGGCGCCGCGTGGATGCCCGGCACAAGTCCGGGCATGACGGCTGTGGTAGGCGAAACGCCGCTCAGCAACAGCGAAACGCGCGCTCGCCGCCGGCGCCGAAGCGGACGTTCTCCCGTGCGCGGAAAAATTCCGCGCGCGACATGACGTTTCGATCCTCGTGCTTCGCGCGCATATGCGCGACATAGGCGTCATAATCGCCCTGCCCGACCATCAGGCGCGCGCCGTCGCGCAGCTTTGTCGCGAGCTTGGCGAGATCAAGCCGGAAGTTACGCTCCTGCGGGCAGCAATTCATCTTCGCTCTCCCGCGTGGTGACGACCTCGCTCGCGCGCGCGGCGCGGATGGATTTGATGGCGAAGCCGAGGATCGACAGGACCAGCACGATGTAGATCGCGCAGAGGCTTGCGTCGACATAGTCGTTGAAGATCACGCGATGCATTTCCTCCACCGTCTTGGCGGGAGCGAGCAATTCTCCCTTGTCGAGCGCCGCCGTGAATTTCCGCGCATGGGCGAGGAAGCCGATCTTCGGGTCGTCGTGGAAAATCTTCTCCAGCCCTGCCGTCATGGTGCAGACATAGAGCCATGTCGTCGGCGCGATCGCGACGAAGGCGTAGCGCTCGCGCTTCATGCGGAAGAGCACCACGGTGCAGAGCGTCAACGCCATGGCGGCGAGCATCTGATTGGCGATGCCGAACAAGGGCCAGAGCGTGTTGATGCCGCCGAGCGGATCGATCACGCCCTGATAGAGGAAATAGCCCCAGCCCGTGACGGCGATGGCGGTGGCGGCGAGATTCGGACCCCAGGCCTGCGTGTTGCGGAAGGCGGGGACGAATGTGCCGACGAGATCCTGAATCATGAAGCGCGCGACGCGCGTGCCGGCGTCGATCGTGGTGAGGATGAAGAGCGCCTCGAACAGGATGGCGAAGTGATACCAGAAGGACATGGCGGTCGCGCCGCCGATGACCTTGGAGAGAATATGCGCCATGCCGACGGCGAGCGTCGGCGCGCCGCCGGTGCGCGAGAGAATGGTCTTCTCGCCGACGTCCTGCGCGACGCCTGCGAGCGTCTCCGGCGTCACCGCGAAGCCCCATGCGGAGATCGCCGTCGCGGCGGCCTCCGGCGTCGCGCCGATGACGGCGGGCGCGCTGTTCATGGCGAAATAGACGCCGGGCTCGAGGCAGGTCGCGGCGATCAGCGCCATGATGGCCACAAAACTCTCCATCAGCATGGCGCCGTAGCCGATGAAGCGCGTCTGCGTCTCGTCCGCGATCATCTTCGGCGTCGTGCCGGAGGAGACGAGCGCATGGAAGCCCGACACGGCGCCGCAGGCGATGGTGATGAACAGGAAAGGGAAGACGCTTCCCGCGAAGACCGGCCCGGAGCCGTCGATGAAGCGGGAGACCGCCGGCATTTTGAGGTCGGGCCAGACGATGAAGATGCCCAGCGCGAGCGAGAGGATCGTGCCGATCTTGAGGAAGGTGGAAAGATAATCGCGCGGCGCGAGCAGCAGCCATACGGGGAGCACCGAGGCGACGAAGCCATAGGCGATGAGCATGAAGGCGAGCGTCTCGCCCTTATAGGCGAAGAGCGGCGCCAGCGTCGCGCTCTCCGCGACGTTGCGGCCGAAGGCGATGCTCGCGAGCAGGAGCGCGAAGCCGATGAGCGACATCTCGCCGATGCGGCCGGGGCGCAGATAGCGGCCATAGACGCCCATGAAAACCGCAATGGGCAAGGTGGCGAAGACGGTGAACGATCCCCACGGACTGTCGGCAAGCGCCTTCACGACCACGAGCGCGAGCACTGCGAGCAGGATAATCATGATGGAGAGAATGCCGACCATGGCGATGACGCCGGGAATATGGCCCATCTCGGTCTTGATGAGGTCGCCGAGCGAGCGTCCGTCGCGGCGCGTGGAGATAAAGAGGACGAGAAAATCCTGCACCGCGCCGGCGAAGATCACGCCGGCGAGCAGCCAGAGCGTGCCCGGGAGATAGCCCATCTGCGCGGCGAGCACGGGACCGACGAGCGGCCCGGCGCCGGCGATGGCCGCGAAATGATGGCCGAAGAGCACCCATTTGTCAGTGGGGACATAATCCAGCCCGTCATTGCGCCGATGCGCGGGCGTCCGCCGATTGGGGTCGAGGCCGAGCACTCTATCGGCGATGAAGCGCGAATAGAAGCGATAGCCGATGGCGTAGACGCCGACGGCGGCGGCGACGAGCCACATGGCGTTGACCGGCTCGCCCCGCGCGGTCGCGAGCGTGTAGAGCGCATAAAGGACGAGGACGAAGACGAGCGCCCACACGACGTAAGAAACGGGTCTGTGACGAGACGAAGCCGAAGACATTTCGCGCGCCCTGCGTGTTGATCCCCTCTCCCCGCTCGTGGGGAGAGGGCAGGAGAGGGGCGAAAGATTATCGGATAGGCTTGCACAAATTACCGGGGGCGCGAAGCAGCGTCTATAAGGAATGCAAGGTTTGCGGTCCGTATGATCGGAGCGCGAATCTTCAGATTCGGCGCATGGACGCGCGCCTGAAGGCGCGCGGTCCCTTCGCGCCGACGCTACGCCGCGGCCTCCGTCGCCATCGGCTCGTAATTGAGGATCGGCGCGAGCCAGCGTTCGACTTCCGTAACGGACATGCCCTTGCGGCGCGCATAATCCTCGACCTGATCGCGCTCAACCTTTGCGACCCCGAAATAATGCGCCTGCGGGTGGCCGATATAGAGGCCGCTCACCGACGCCGCCGGCGTCATGGCGAAGGATTCGGTGAGCGCGACGCCCGTGCGCTTCTCGACGCCGAGCAGATCGAACAGGGTCGCCTTCTCGGTGTGGTCGGGCTGCGCCGGATAGCCCGGCGCCGGGCGGATGCCGGCGTAAGGCTCGTTGATCAGCTCCTCCGGCGTGAACGACTCGCTGGCGCCATAGCCCCAGAATTCGCGGCGCACGCGCTCATGCATGCGCTCCGCGAAAGCTTCCGCGATGCGGTCGGCGAGCGCCTTCACCATGATGGAGCCGTAATCGTCATTGGCGCGC
Organism: Methylocystis sp. JAN1; assembly: GCF_052186135.1. Classification (GTDB taxonomy): domain Bacteria; phylum Pseudomonadota; class Alphaproteobacteria; order Rhizobiales; family Beijerinckiaceae; genus Methylocystis. Next base: position 374,888 of record NZ_CP181499.1, read on the forward strand.
GCGTAGCGGGCGGAAATCTTCTCCTCCTCAGCGCCGGCCGTGACGACGAAGGCGCCGACATAATCCGCCTTGCCGCTCTCCTTCGGCGCGACGAAATCGGCAAGCGCGATATTCGCCTTGCCGTCGCGCTTGCCGAGCTGCTGACGCAGAGTGAAGAAAGTCGCGAGCTTCTCATTGCGCGACTCGCCCGTATAGAGCGCGATGTCGTCGCCCACGCTGTTCGCCGGCCAGAAGCCGATGACGGCCTTGGGCGTGAACCAGCGCTCTTCGACGATGCGTTTGAGCATGGCCTGCGCGTCGTCGAAGAGACGGCGCGCCGCCTCGCCTTTCTCGGGATCGTCGAGCAAAGCGGGATAACGGCCCTTGAACTCCCAGGTCTGGAAGAAGGGCGTCCAGTCGATATAGGGAACAAGCTCGGCGACGTCGTAGCTCGCAAAGGCGCGCGCGCCGGTGAAGCCCGGCTTGGTCGGCTCGTACGCCGCCCAGTCGATCTTGTAGGCGTTCTTGCGCGCCGCTTCGAGCGAGACCCGTTGCTTATCCGCCTGCGCGCGCGCATGCGCATCGGCGACGCGCTCATATTCGGCGCGGGTCTCGGCGATGTAGTCGCCGCGCGTTTTCTGCGAGACGAGCGCCTGCGCCACGCCCACGGCGCGGCTCGCATCCGTCACATAGACCGCCTGGCCGCGACGGTAGTTCGGATTGATCTTCACCGCCGTATGAACCCGGCTCGTCGTGGCGCCGCCAATGAGCAGCGGCGTGTCGAGCCCTTCCCGCTCAAGCTCGGAGGCCACGAAGCACATTTCGTCGAGGGAGGGCGTGATGAGGCCCGAAAGGCCGATAAGATCGACCTTCTCCTTCTTCGCCGTCTCGAGAATCTTCGCGCAAGGCGTCATGACGCCGAGATCGATGACCTCGAAGTTATTGCAGCCGAGCACCACGCCGACAATGTTCTTGCCGATGTCATGCACGTCGCCCTTCACGGTGGCGAGCAGAATCTTGCCCGCTGTCGAGCGCTCGCTCTTGTCCGCTTCCATGAAGGGCATGAGATAGGCGACGGCCTGTTTCATCACGCGGGCCGACTTGACGACCTGAGGCAGGAACATCTTGCCGGCGCCGAAAAGGTCGCCGACGACATTCATGCCGGCCATGAGCGGACCTTCGATGACGTCGAGCGGACGCGACGCCTTCCGGCGCGCTTCCTCGACGTCGATCTCGATATATTCGGTGACGCCGTTCACGAGCGCGTGTTCGAGACGTTTTTCGACGCTCGCCTCGCGCCACGCCGCATCCTTCTCCTGCGACTTCGCCGCGCCGCCCTTGAACTTCTCGGCCGCCTCGACGAGGCGCTCGGTCGAATCCTTGCGGCGGTTCAGCACCACGTCTTCGCAAAGCTCACGCAGCTCCGGGTCGATCTCCGCATAGACCGCGAGCTGACCGGCGTTGACGATGCCCATATCCATGCCCGCCTGAATGGCGTGGTAGAGGAAGACGGAATGCATCGCCTCGCGCACAGGCTCATTGCCGCGGAAGGAGAAGGAGAGGTTCGACACGCCGCCCGATACATGGGCGTAAGGCAGATCGCGCTTGATGACGCGCGTCGCCTCGATGAAATCGACGCCGTAGTTCTCGTGCTCCTCGATGCCCGTCGCGACGGCGAAGATGTTGGGGTCGAAGATGATGTCCTGCGGGGGAAAGCCCACGATCTCGGTGAGAATCTTGTAAGCGCGCGCGCAGATTTCCGTCTTGCGCGCCAGCGTATCCGCCTGGCCGGTTTCGTCAAAGGCCATGACGACGACGGCCGCGCCGTAACGACGCACTTTCTTCGCCTCTGCGATGAACTTCTCCTCGCCTTCCTTCAGCGAGATGGAGTTCACGACGCCCTTGCCCTGAATGCATTTCAGGCCCGCCTCGATCACGTCGAATTTCGACGAGTCCACCATCACCGGCACGCGGGCAATGTCCGGCTCCGCCGCGAGCATGTTCAGAAAGTCGATCATGGCCTGACGCGAGTCGAGCAGGCCCTCGTCCATATTGACGTCGATGACCTGCGCGCCGTTCGCCACCTGATCGCGCGCGACGTCGAGCGCCGCGGCGTAATCGCCATTGGTGATGAGCTTGCGGAACTTCGCCGAGCCGGTGACATTCGTGCGCTCGCCGACATTCACGAAGGGAATGTCCTTCGTGAGGGCGAAAGGTTCGAGGCCCGAGAGGCGCAGCATGGGCTCGATCTTCGGCACGGCGCGGGGCTTCATGCCCTTCACCTTCTGCGCGATGGCGCCGATATGGTCGGGCGTCGTGCCGCAGCAGCCGCCGAGGACGTTGACGAGGCCGGCCGAGGCGAATTCGCCGACGAGCTCCGCCATATATTCCGGGCTCTCGTCATAGAGGCCGAATTCATTGGGAAGGCCGGCATTGGGGAAGGCGCAGACGCGCGTGTCCGCGACGCGGCCGATCTCGGCGATATGCTGACGCATTTCGCGGGCCCCGAGCGCGCAGTTGAAGCCGATCGAAAAAGGCCGGGCGTGGGCGAGCGAATTCCAGAAGGCGACCGAGGTCTGGCCGCTGAGCGTCCTCCCCGAAAGATCGGTGATCGTGCCTGAGATCATGATCGGGAAGCGCGCGCCGACCTCTTCGAAAGCGTCTTCGAGCGCATAGATCGCCGCCTTCGCGTTCAGCGTATCGAAGATCGTCTCGACAAGCATGATGTCGGCGCCGCCCGCGATGAGGCCGAGCGCCTGCTCTTTGTAGGCTGTGCGCAGCTCGTCGAATGAGACGGCGCGGAACCCCGGATTGGAGACGTCGGGCGAGATCGAAGCCGTGCGGTTCGTCGGCCCCATGGAGCCGGCCACGAAACGGCGCAGGCCGGTCGCGGCGGCGACTTCGTCGGCCGCTTCGCGCGCGAGCTTCGCGCCTTCGCGGTTGAGTTCGAAGACGATGGATTCGAGGCCGTAATCCGCCTGCGCGATCGTCGTCGCGCTGAAAGTGTTGGTCTCGATGATGTCGGCGCCGGCTTCGAGATACTGCTTGTGGATCGCCTTGATCGCTTGCGGCTGCGTGAGGATCAGCAGGTCGTTATCGCCCTTGAGATCCTTCGCGTGATTCGCAAAGCGCGCCCCGCGGAAGTCGGCTTCCTCGAATTTGTGGCGCTGGATCATCGTGCCCATGGCGCCGTCGAGGATGAGGATGCGGCTCGCCGCCGCTTCTTCGAGCGCCTTGAGAATGCTGGAGCCGTGATTCTTGTCGAAGGTCATGCGTCTACTTTCTCGCGAACGGGACGAACGCCGAGGAGATGGCAAATGGCGAAGACCATGTCGGCGCGGTTGTTGGTGTAGAAATGAAAGTCCTCGACGCCGGCGCGGGCGAGGCCCATGGCCTGCTCGACGACGGTCGTCGCGGCGACGAGGGCGCGCGTTTCGGGGTCTTGGTCGAGCCCATCGAAACGCTCGGCGACCCAGCGGGGAACGCTCGCGCCCGCCTTTGTCGCAAAATTCGCCACCTGCCTGAAATTGCGGATCGGCATGACGCCCGGCACGATCGGAATTTTGATTCCGCGCGCGCGCGCCTTGTCCAGGAAGCGGAAATAGATGTCGTTGTCGAAGAAGAATTGCGTGATGGCGCGCGTCGCGCCCGCGTCGATCTTCGCCTCCAGCGCGTCGAGATCCTGTTCGATCGAGGCGCTTTCGGGATGACCCTCCGGATAGGTCGAGACGGAGATCTCGAAATCATGCAGGCGCCGAATGCCGCGCACGAGTTCGGAGGAACTGGCGTAGCCTTCGGGATTCGCCTCGAACGTCGTTCCGACGCCGGACGGCGGATCGCCGCGCAGGGCGACGATATGGCGAACGCCCGCCGACCAGTAGCCGTGCAGAATCTCGTCGATCTCGGCTTTCGACGAGGAGACGCAGGTCAGATGCGCGGCGGGCTTCATATGCGTTTCGCGCGCGATGCGCGCGACGATGGCGTGGGTGCGCTCGCGCGTCGAACCGCCTGCGCCATAGGTGACGGAGACGAAATGCGGCCTGAGCGCTTCGAGCCGCTTCACCGACGCCCAAAGCTGCGCCTCCATCTCCGGCGTCTTCGGCGGAAAGAACTCGTAGGAAATGTTAAACCGCTTACCGGAAGCGGTCGGATGCAGCGCGTTGAACATCAGGCGGTCTCGTAGGAAGAGGCGGGGATCGGGTCGGCGATGAGGCGCGGGTCGCGCGCGAGCCACAGCGAGACGGTTAGCTTGGCGCCTTCCCTGGCGTCGGGCGCGAGTTCGCGATGGAGGATCGTCTCCAATCCCGCCTGCGCCAGGAGGCCCGTGACTTCCTCCTCCGAGAAGCCGAGGCGACGGTGGGCGTGCTTGTCGCGCAGCGCTTCTTCGTGGTGAGGCGCGAAATCGACGACGAGCAGACGGCCGCCCGGCGCCAGAACGCGCGCGGCGTCGCGAATGGCGCGGGCCGGATCGTCGAGATAATGCAGCACCTGATGCATGATCGCGAGATCGACGGAATTGCGCTCGATGGGAAGCGCGTAAATGTCGCCCTGGCGCAGTTGAACGTTGCGCAGGCCGGTCTCCTCCAGCCGACCGCGCGCGACGGCGAGCATGGCGGTCGAAAGATCGACGCCGACGGCGCGCTCGGCCTGCGGCGCGAAAAGTTCCAGCATGCGGCCGGCGCCCGTGCCGATGTCGAGCACGCAACGCGCGGGCGCCGGGCCAACGGCCTTGCGCATCGCTTCTTCGACGAGCGCCTCGGGGACATGCAGGGAGCGTATGTCGTCCCATTCCGCCGCATGGGCGGCGAAGTAGCGGGCGGCGTTCTCGGCGCGCGCATGTCGTACTTCGTCCAGGCGCGCCTGATCCTCGGCGAGAACGGGATCGTGAGGGTCGAGCCAGTCGGCGATGTCGCGCGCAAGGGCGCTCGCCGGGCCCGCAGGCGCGAGGCGGAAAAAGGCCCAGGCGCCCTCGCGGCGGCGCTCGACCAGACCGGCCTCGACCAGGAGCTTCAAATGGCGCGAAACGCGCGGCTGTGACTGGCCCAGAATGGCGACGACCTCGCTGACGGTCAGCTCGGATTGGGAGAGCAGCGCGAGAAGCCGCAGACGCGTCTCCTCTCCGGCGGCGTTGAGCGCCGCCAGCGCCGGCTCGAGCCTGAGGGGATTTGGGGCGGTCATTTAGCCTCGCACGCGAGATATAAAGATATCTATATGCGTTGATCGTCAGGGACGCAAGCGGCAAATGACTGCGCGCGCCTGCGGCGTCGCGCTCAAACTTGCCGCTTGACGAAATTGAGAATCAGGCGCAACCTTTTGAAACATCGCAACCGTCTCCGGCCAGAGGAGGCGGGATCGCTCGGGCGGGACCTCGATGCGAAGGCGATATAGGATGCGCCGCGGAGACCCCTGCCGTTTGGCGCCGCCGAACAATTTGGTTGCGAGAGGAGCATGACGCCACCGGGTCAGATCGTTTGACCGGCGTTTCGTTCCGGTCAGATCGGGAAGTCAGGCTCAGCGCTGCCTGATCAGCCCGAACCCTCCATAGCCTCAATGACCAGGGACCGCCCGCCGCGAAGGCCAAGCAGCGGGCGCCTTTCATAGACTGGACCATCCCAGAGCGCTTCTCCGCGAAGAGAAGCTTTTGGCCCCGGGCGCAACAGGCGACGGGGCCTTTCACTGTTTCACGCGCCTGTCCGCTCTTTGCCGCTTCGCTCCTTTACCTATGCTGTGCGCTCCTTGCGGACGATCCGATGAAGCCGGGGCCCGACCGGATCGCTTCGTCGCTTGCGCGTCGCGCCCGTGACGGGACTTGCAAACAAATTGGCCGCCCGAAGGCGGCTCAGACTGCCGATAAATCGGGGCCGACGCCCATCTTGCTTTGAGACGCCTGCGATCCCGGGCTTGCCCAAGATGGATCGTTAAATGCGCGAATTGGGCAGGCCCCAACCGGCGCAGGTCCTTAGCATGGGAGTTCCTTCTTCTTCTCCCAAACAATTAGGCTTCGTCCCAAGGAGCGTGCGAAGCTCGCGTCTCGAAGGACGAGCCGCCCCCGGAGGCTCGCCAGCAAACCGGGCCGCCCTGGAGGCGGCCGTCCCGTTTGTGAAGGCCGCCGCCTTAGGCCGGCGCCTTTTCCTCTTCGGAGGCCACGACCTGCAGGAAGGTCTCGGCCGCCTCGCGGCGCTCGAAGACGTGGGGCTGCAGACCGCGCTTGGCCATGGCTTCCTTCATCTTCATGCGAGCGAAGGCCGACGTCGCGTAGCGCGTGGTCGTCAGATAATAATGCTGGCTCAGATATTCGATCATCTCGGCATAGTCGTCATAAAGCGCCTCAGCGATCCGCGCGCCGTCGTGATTGACGACGGAGTTCACGCGCTTGCCGACCTTCTGGCAGGCGGCGACCAGCGCGTCGCGCATTTCCTCTACGTCCTTCTTGGTGCGCGCGTTCCAGCCCTCCAGATTGAGAAAGAGGATGTTGCGCGCCGGATCGTAGCTGATGCGCTGGTCAAGATTGAGATTCAGCAGATCGTTGATCAGCCCCATCGGCTCGTCGATGAAGATGCGCCTGTCCATCAACTCCGGCTCGTTGATGATCGGCTTGAAGTCCATGAAGGGCAGAATGTGCTTGTCGATGTCAATGCCCGGCGCGACCTCGACCAGCTCCAGCCCGTTCTCCTTGAGCTGGAAGACGCAGCGCTCGGTCACGTAATAGACCGGCTGCTTGCGCTTCTGGGCGAATTTGCCGGAGAAGGTCGTCTGCTCGACGGAATTGAGGAACTTCTTGTTCCGGCCTTCCTGGAGAATGTGGACCTTGCCGTCCGCGATCTCGACGCGCAGCCCGCCATTGGTGAAGGTGCCGGCGAAGACGACGAGGCGGGCGTTCTGGCTGATATTGATGAAACCGCCGCAGCCGTTCAGACGGCCGCCGAATTTCGACGTGTTGACATTGCCCTGCAGGTCGCATTCGGCCATGCCGAGGCAGGTCATGTCGAGACCGCCCCCGTCATAGAAGTCGAATTGCTGGTTCTGCTGGATGATGCTGTCGGCGTTGGTCGCGGCGCCGAAGCTGGACCCCGAGGCGAGCACGCCGCCGATCGCGCCGGCTTCCGTCGTCAGCGTGATATAGGGCGTGAGCTTTTCTTCATTCGCGACGGCGGCGATGCCTTCCGGCGCGCCGACGCCGAGGTTGACGACGCCGTTCGGCGGCAGCTCGAAGGAGGCGCGCCGCGCGATGACCTTGCGCTCGTCAAGCGGCATTTTCGCGAGCTTTTCGACCGGCACGCGGACTTCGCCCGCGAGCGCGGCGTTGTACATGACGCCGTAATTCATGCGGTGCATTTCGGGCTGGTCGGCGACGACGACGGCCGAGACCAGAATGCCCGGGACATGCACGTCCTTCGGCTTGATCGAGCCCTGCTCGACGATGCGCTCGACCTGCGCGATGACGAGGCCGCCATTATTATGGGCGGCCATGGCCTGGGCGAGATTGTCGAGGACCAGCGCCTCCTTCTCCATCGAGATATTGCCCGACGGATCGGCGGAGGTGCCCCGGATGAAGGCCACGTCGATCTTGGTGGCGATATAGAAGAGCCACTCCTCGCCCTGAATATTGTGATATTTGACGATGTCCTCGGTCGTGACCTCGTTCACCTTGCCGCCGCCGAAGCGCGGATCGACGTAAGTGTAGAGGCCGACCTTGGAGAAAAGGCCGGGCTGGCCCGAGGCGCAGGCGCGGTAGAGCTGCGAGATGACGCCCTGCGGCAGGTTGTAGCCGAGGATCTTGTTCTCCTGGGCCGCCTGGGCGACCTTCGGCATGCGGCCGAAATTGGCGGCGATGACGCGCTTCAGCAGGCCTTCGTGATGGAAGCGGCCCGTGCCGAGGCCCTTGGAGTCGCCGGCGCCGGCGGTCATGATGAGGGTGAGGTCGCGCGGATGCTGCGTCTCGACGAAGCGCTTCTCCAGCGCGGCGTGGAGCGCTTCGGGAATGCAGCTCTGGACGAAGCCCGTCGTGGTGACGACGTCGTTGTCGCGAATGAGCGCGATCGCCTCGTCGGCGCTGATGACCTTGTTATTCGCCATGTCCCCAGATGTCCCCTCAACTCCGCTCTTTTTCGCGTGGGCGCGTCTTCGCGCAGCCGCCAGGCGGTCTTCTTGCTTAAATGACAGGCGCAAGCGTAGTGACCGCAGCCTGTTTGCGCAATAGCGACGATGCCGCAGGAATTTCCGTATCGGGCGATAGAGAAGCCAGCGGCAATCCCCCGCTTTTGCGGCCGCGTCAGTCGCCGCGATAGACGCAGCCCTCGAAGCAGCTGTCCCGGAAAACGCCCACCTCGGCGAGCCCCGGCAGGGTGGGGGCGAGGTCGCGCCAGATATAGACGCAGAGATTTTCCAGCGTCGGTTTGCCGAGCCCTTCCAGATCGTTGAGGAAGGAATGGTCGAGCTTCTCCCGCAGCTCCGCGAGGCGCCGGCCGAGCTTGCCGAGATCGATCACCCACTGCTCCTCCGGGCGCCGCTCGCCGCGCAGCGTCACGCGCACGCGAAAGGAGTGTCCGTGCAGATTGCGGTATTTGCCGCCATCCTTCGCCTCGGGGTCGTAAAGGGCGTGCGCCGCCTCGAAATAGAACTCGCGGTAAACCTCGAACGTCGCCACTTCTTTATTTCACCCCGATCATTTTGTGCGTCTGGACCGACAGCCGCCAGCGCGGATGGGCGAGGCAGTAATCGACCGCGGCCCTCGTATTGCGCAGAATCTCCGGCCCGTCCATGGGCTGGAGCAGGAAATGCGCGAAGTCGAGCCCCTCATATCGCGCCGGGTCGGCGCCCTCCTGCGGATAGACGAGCTTCAATTCGTCGCCCCTTGTCTGGACGAGCGGCGCGCCCGCCTTGGGGGAGACGCAGATCCAGTCGAGCTCCGGCGTGGCGGGCAGGGTTCCATTGGTCTCGACCGCGATCTCGAAACCTTCGGCATGGAGCGCTGCGACCAGCGCCGCGTCGATTTGAAGCATCGGTTCGCCGCCGGTGAGCACGGCGAAGCGTCCCTCCCGGCCTCCGCTCCAGAGCGCCGCAAGATGGGCGGCAAGCGACTCGGCTGCCGCGAACCTGCCCCCGCCTTCGCCGTCCGTCCCTACAAAATCCGTGTCGCAAAAGCGGCATTGCGCGCCGGCGCGGTCCTGTTCGCGCCCGCTCCAGAGATTGCAGCCCGCGAAACGACAGAAGACCGCGGCGCGACCCATATGGCGGCCCTCGCCCTGCAGCGTCTTGAAGGCTTCCTTGACAGAATAGGCCATCCGCCGGCTTTCCGTTCGATGTTAGAGCGCGCCGCGCCGGGCTGCCGTCCCTCCAGGCGGGCGCTGGTCTGCAACTTGCGTGCGGTCCGGGACCTTTATCGTCCGAAGGCGACTTTGATGGCTTTCACCTTCATCTGCCGCACCGAGGCCATGAGCGAAGGGGGCATGGGCCTCTTTCAGGCCGGCAAGAAAAGCGTGCTCCTCGTCTGGCCGGCGGGCGGCGATCTCAAGGCCTATCGCGGCCGCTGCCCGCATGCGGATATGCCACTGACCGACGCGACCTTCAACGGGAAGACCGTCACCTGCCCGCATCACCAATGGGGCTTCGACTGCGCGAGCGGGAAATGCGTGACGCATGCGGTCCGCAACGCGCTCCACCCTTACCCGCTGCGCATCGAAGGCGAGGAAATTCAGGTCGACCTCGGACCGGCCAGGACCCGCGCATCCGCCTGACCGCCGCCCCGACCGCTCACCCGTTCTTAGGCAGTTCCTGGTCCTTGCCGTCGGGCTCGCCCGGCGCCTGCGGACGCGGATCGAGGCTGCGGATATAGGTCGTGATGTCGTCGATCTCCTTGCGCGACAGATGCATGTCCGGCATCGGCGGATGCGGGTCGACGAGGAAATTGGCGATCTGTTTCCTGTCGGGGCGGCGGCGGGCGATGTCGGAGAAAGAGGGCGCGTCCGCGACGGCGGTCGTCTGGTCCTTTGCGACGACATGGCAGCTCGCGCACCAGCGCTTCGCGATGACGGCGCCGCTTTTCGCGTCTCCGGCGTTGGCGGGCGCGGCAAGGAGCGCGGCGGCGGCAAGGCCGAGAAAAGCGACAACGCGTGAAGATGAAGCCATGCGTCTTTCCTTTTTTGCGCGGGTCTTTTGAGCTGCGATTCGTCCCCCTCGCGCCGGGCGCGATGTAAGCACATCTCGCCTGACAAGAGAATCCGCGGACGGGTTATCGCGCTGCGGCGTTTGCGGCGAAATTCGGCGCCGCCCGCGGCCGTTTTACGGCTTGCCGACAGGCTTGGCTCTCACCGGCTGATGCAATTTTGCAACAGTGGTTGTGCCCTTGTTGCAACAGTGCCGAAGATAAGGGTTAACGGGCCCGAACGGCGCTCAGAAGCCTCTTTTCAGCCATGAAAGCTGAGATAAGGTCCTTTTGTCACTTGCTCATCCTGGATGCGGGACGACACCCGAGGCGGCGACTCGCCCCGCGGGCGCGCTTTCCTATTTTTCCCGCTGGCAAGGATGTCCGCAAGGCCGTTAGTCGCGTACGCCGCCGGTTTGCAGGCGCGCTGGGTCGAGGAAGTCGGATTGATTATGGTCGGAACTGCGCAAAACGACGTGTTCTCCGCCGCATCGCAAAAGGCCAAGCGAGCAGGGTTACCGGCCGGCCTCTTCCTGGCGAGCTTCGCCATGCTTGTGACCGCCTTCGTCGACCCCGCGCCGGCGCTCGACGCGCCGCCCGCGCGCGCGCCGGAGACGACGCCGCTTCCCATGTTCAAGAATCCGCGCGCGGCCCTTCGCGCCGGATTGGAGAGCTACCACGCCGGCGACGCCGCGACCTCCGTGGCCGCGCTGCGCTACGCCGCCGACGGCGGCGAGCCGCTTGCGCAGTGGAAGCTCGGCCGCATGTACGCCGACGGCGACGGCGTCGCCCGCGACGACGCCAAGGCCTACGACTATTTCTCGAAGATCGTCGACCACTTCGCCGAGGAGGAGCCCGATCCGCGCGAGCGCTCCATGGCGGCGAACGCTTTCGTGGCGGTGGGCGTCTATCTGCGCGACGGCCTCTCTTCCGCAAAGATCGAGCCGGATCTTGGCCGCGCCTTCGATCTCTTTCGCTATGCCGCGACTTACTTCCGCAACGCGGACGCGCAATACAACCTCGCGCGCATGTATCTCGACGGCCAGGGCGTGAAGAAGGACATGCGACAGAGCGTCAACTGGCTGGAGCTCGCCGCGCGCAAGGGCCATCCGCAGGCGCAGGCCGTGCTCGGCCGGCTGATGTTCGACGGGCAGGCCGGCGGCGCGAGCCAGAAGGCGCGCGGCCTGATGTATCTGACGCTCGCCCGCGACGCCGTCGCCGGCGGGGGGGCGAACGAACAGTGGATCATTGACAGCCACGCCAAGGCGCTCGCAAGCGCGAGCGAGGGCGACCGTAAGGCCGCCGTCGCGCTGCTCGAAGACTATCTGCGCGAGCGCAACTGACGCCGGCTCACTCCGCAGGCGCGGCGGCGCCCCTGAATTTCACCGGGACCAGCAGGCGGCGCAGGCCGTCCGGCCCGGGGGGCGGGAAACGGCCGGCGCGTATATTGACCTGTATCGACGGCAAAAGCAGGCGTGGCGCAACGAGCGCCTTGTCGCGGCTTTGCCGCAGAGCCACGAATTCCTCCTCGGAAACGCCCTCGCGGATCTGGACGTTGTTTTTCCGCTCCTCGCCGACTGTCGTCTCCCAGAGATAGACGCTCCGGCCGGGCGCCTTGTAATCGTGGCACATGAAAAGCCTCGTCTGCGGCGGCAGGTCGAGAAGCCGGCGGATCGAGCGGTAAAGCGCGCGCGCGTCGCCGCCGGGGAAGTCGGCGCGGGCCGTGCCGTAATCCGGCATGAAGAGCGTGTCTCCGACAAAGACGTTGTCGCCGATCTTATAGGAGACGCAGGCCGGCGTATGGCCGGGCGTGTAGAGGACTTCCACCTCCAGCTCGCCCAGCGGAAAGCGCTCGCCGTCCTTGAAGAGGCGGTCGAAGTCGCGACCCTGCGGCGCAATGTCCTCGGCAAGGAAGACCGGCCGGAAAATGTCCTGCACCGTTGTGATGCGCTCGCCAATGCCGACGCTCGCGCCGGTCGCGGCCTTTACGACCGGCGCGGCGGAAAGATGATCGGCATGGGCGTGGGTCTCCAGCGCCCATTCGACCGTGAGCCCTTCGTCCCGCGCGACAGCGAGAACCGCGTCGATCGAACGCGAGTCGGCGACGCCGCCGCCGGGTTCATAGTCCAGCACGGGGTCGATGACCGCCGCTTTTTTCGTCGCGGGATCGGAGACGAGATAGGTGACGGTGAAGGTGGCTTCGTCGAAAAAGCCCCGAATGCTCGGCTGCGACATGTTTTTCTCCTCGTCGCGCTCTTGTCTGACGCAAGACATATGCGATATTTCTAAATAAGCAATATCTAATATTGCTCGCCGCGCGAGAATGCGGCCCATTCCTCATCTAACGCGGAGAGCCGATGCTTGCGCCCCTGACGATGAAACTCGCCGCCGGGACGATTTCCGGCGTCATGGTCGGCTTTTCGCTCGGCCTGATCGGCGGCGGAGGCTCGGTGCTCTCCGTGCCGCTTCTCGTCTATTTCGTCGGCGTGCCGGAGCCGCATGTCGCGATCGGCACAAGTTCGGTCGCGGTCGCGGCCAATGCGCTTTTCAATCTCGCAAATCACGCCCGCGCCGGCACGATCAAATGGCGCTGCGCTTCGGTCTTCGCGCTTTTCGGCGTGATCGGCGCCTATGGCGGCTCGACGCTCGGCAAGGCGATGAACGGCGAGAAGCTGCTGGCGCTCTTCGGGCTCCTGATGCTCGTCGTCGGCGCGCTGATGTTTAAAAGCCGCAGCGGCGAGGGCTATCCTCAGGTGCGGCTCAACCGTGAGAATTTTCCGCGCCTCGCCGCCACGGGCCTAGCGGCCGGCGCGCTGTCGGGCTTTTTCGGCATTGGCGGGGGCTTTCTGATCGTGCCGGGGCTGATGTTCGCGGCCGACCTGCCGATCGTCAATGCGATCGGCTCGTCGCTCGTCTCGGTCTCGGCCTTCGGCGTGACGACGGCCGCAAACTACGCTTTTTCGGACCTCGTCGACTGGCCGCTCGCCGCGACCATTCTCGGCGGCGGGGTGATCGGCGGGCTGATCGGGGCGGCGACGGGACGGCGCCTGTCGGCGGAGCGCGGCGCGCTGGCGGCGGTCTTCGCCGGGATCGTCGCGGCGACAGGGCTTTATGTGATCTGGCGGGCCATTCGCGCTCTCATCTGATCACACGAGCTCCGCGCAGACCGGCACGTGATCCGAGGGCTTGTCGCCCGCGCGCGCTTCCTTGACGATCTCGACGCGCGAGAGCCGGTCCGCGGCTTGCGGCGAGAGCAGCAGATGATCGATGCGGATGCCCTTGTTCTTCTGCCAGGCGCCCGCCTGATAATCCCAGAAGGTGTACAGGCCCGCATCGTCCGTGACGGCGCGCAGCGCGTCCGTGTAGCCGAGATTGAGCAGGCGCCGCCAAGCCGCGCGGCTTTGCGGCAGAAAAAGCGCGTCGGACGCCCAGGCGGCGGGGTCGTGCGCGTCGCGCGGCTCCGGGATGATGTTGTAATCGCCCGCGAGCACGGTCGCCTCCTCGAGTTTCAGAAGCGCCCGGGCGCGCGCCGTCAGCGCCTCCATGAATCTCACCTTATAGGCGTATTTCGGCGTATCCGGGGGATTGCCGTTCGGGCAATAGACCGAGGCGACCCGCAGCGCGCCTCCATCGCCGTCGGAGATCACCGCCTCGATGTAACGGGACTGGCCCTCATGGTCGAAGCCGGGCAGGCCCACGGTGGATTCATCGATCGGCGATTTCGAGAGAATGGCGACGCCGTTGAAGGTCTTCTGCCCATGGAGAACGACGTTGTAGCCTGCGTCCTCCGCCTCCATGCGCGGAAAGGCGCCCTCCTCGCATTTGAGCTCCTGGAGGCAAAGAATGTCCGGGCTCGTCTCCCTCAAAAACGCCAGCAGCGGCGCAAGCCGCTGCCTCACGGAATTCACGTTCCAGGTGGCGATGCGCAACAGAACCCCCAGAAGGGGCTTTCGCGCCCCTTGACTCAATCCAGCCGGTAGGCGGCGTGACAGGCGTTGCAGGCTTGCACGACTTGCCCGAGCTCCGCAAGCGCCGGACGCAGATCGCCGCCCTGCTTCGCCTTGCTTGCTTCCTCCGCGAATTTCGTCGCCTGCGCATGCATCGCCATGCCGAACGCGCGCATCTCCTCCGGCATGTGGCTCGCCATCATCTTCGGCATGTCGCCGAGCTCGCCGGACGTTGCGTTGGGCTTGCAGGCGGCGGAGCCGGGCGACCCCATACCGAGCCGGGTTTCCGCGATCCTCGCGGCTTCCGAGCCGTCGCCCTTCGAAAGCGCGGCGAGGATTTCGGCGACGGCCTGCTGGTGGCCGCGCATATTGGTCAGCATCATCGCCTTCATGGGATCCGGCAAATCGACCTCGATGCGCGTATCCTTCGGCATCTTCGACATCATCTGCATATGGTCGTGATGGTCTTCGGCGAGCGCCGCGGCGCCGCTGAGCGAGAAAGCGCCAATCGCAATCATAAATTTCCACATCATCCGTCTCCCCGTTGCACGCGTTTACTTTAACGCAGGTCTGGAGCGCGGCTCGCCGAAACGGGAACCCGTTTTTCGCACGGCGTGCTCATGCTTGGACTCGATCACGTCTAAAGGCGGCGTGATCCAGGCGCCTTTCGCCCCGAACCGTCACGGCTTCGGGAGGTTGAGAACCTGCCCGCGCTTCAGCCTCTTCCTGCGAAAGCCGGGATTGGCGGCGTCGATGTCGCGTGAGCGACGCGCGTCGCCATAGAGTTTCTTCGCGACGCTTTTCAGCGTGTCGCCGCGCTGGACCGCATAGGTCCGCGGAGGCGCGGCCGCCACGGGCGGCGGGGCGGCGACCGCCGTCTCCTTGGGCGGGGAAGGCCGCGTCTCCTCCTTCGGCGCCGCGCCCGGCTCGATCACGTCGAACCGCCCGCGGATCATCCCCATCCAGCAGCTCCACGGAACGATCCCGGCCTGCTGCGGCGTGAACTCGATCGTCTGCCGACCCAGCTTCAAGTCGAATTCGAGATTGAGAGATGGCGCGACGATGCGCTTGTTGCATTCCGTCACCTCGGTTGCGTTGATCTTCCATTTGACCGGCACGCCCTTGATCAGCGTGAAACGCGACGGGGCGTAGCCGAGCGCGTTCGCCTCCATCTCGATGGTCTGCGTCGCCGGCGCGATCCGTGGCGCGGAAGGGGGCGGCGCGCCCGGCCGCAGCCGCTCGACCACCGAGCCGAGATCGTAGCCCCAGCCCGTGAGGATGAGGCCGCGATTGATCATCACCGCGCCAAGCGCGACGACGATCACCCCGGACGCCTTGAGCAGGCGGTGCGTCAGCGCGCTGGAGAGCATCGAAGCGATGGCGCCGAAAGCCAGCATGACGGGGAGCGTGCCGAGGCCGAAGGCGAAAAGCGTCTTCGCGCCTTCGACGGCGCTGCCCGTGCCCGCGGCCATGACATACATTGTCTGCAACGGACCGCAGGCGATCATCAGCCCGTTGAGCAGGCCGATGACCAAGGGTCGATGGCGGCCGTTCGCCTCCTTATAGACCCAGCGCTCCAGCGGCGCCGGCAGGCCCAGGCGAAAACGGCGCAGGGGCGCGAAAAGCCCCAGCATGTTGAGTCCGAAGACGATGAGAAAAAGCCCCGCGGCCATGCCGGCCGCGCCGCGCAGCAGCGGCGTGAAGGCGATCGCCTCGCCAAGCGCGCCGAAAAGGGCGCCGATGGCGGTATAGGAGAGCGTCTTGCCGGCGCCGAAGGCGAGATGAGACGGGAGCGCGCTTCGGCCCGCATTGGCGTCCGCCGCCGCATAGCTCGCCACGAATGGGCCGCACATGCCAATGCAATGAAAGCCGGTGACGAATCCCAGCGCGAAGATGAGCCAGAGGCTCATATGCTGCGCGATATCCGGCGCGCCGGCGGCGCTGATCCAGCGCGTGTCGACGAGGATGAGCGCTGAAAGGGCCGCAAGCGCGGCGGCGGCGAGCGTGAAGCGCTGCGCGAAGGAGCGCGCGCGCGGCTCGCCTGCCGCCACCCGATAGCCCATTTGTTCGACGCTCGCGCGAATGGCGTCAAGGCCGATCCGCCCCGGATCATAGTCGACGGTAACGGTCTCGGTCGGATAATCCGCGGAGACGACCCGCACACCCTCGAGCCTTCGCAGGCTCGCCTCTATGATCCGCTCGCACCCGTGGCAATGCATGCCATGGGCGCGAAAGGTGATCGTGTCGCTCATGACCTACGCCCGCCGCGGCGCCGATCCGCGCCCTTATTTGCCGAGGGTGTTGAAGCCGAGCAGCTTGTAGGCCGGGCAGAAATTGATGAAGGCCGTCGCCAGCGGCGCGAGCCCGATGAAGCCCCAAGGGGTCTGCGGCCCCACAAAGGCGAGGCTCAGGAGAAAAAGCCCCGCGGCGATGCGGATCATTTTGTCGGTCTTGCCAACATTGGCTTCCATGACGGCGCTCCCTTGATGATTTGCGTCGCCCGAGTTTGCGTCCTGAACCTATCACGCTCAGCGACTTTGTCGCGCAAAACGCCTGCGGCGCCTCGTCGCGCGTCACACGCCGTCGTGATCGTCGTCGCCATCGAGCTCCAGCCACATGGCGTTGAGAATGCCGAAGGCGCAGGCGAGCCCCAGTCCCAATATCCAGGAAAAATACCACATGCCGTTTTCTCCCTCAGTAATAGTAATCCTCGCTTTTCTCGATCGCCGCTTCCGTCACCGGCCCGCGCAGCACCCAATAGACCCATGAGGTGTAGGCGAGGATGATCGGGAGAAAGAAGACGACGGCGACGAGCATGAGGCCGAGCGTCGTCTGGCTCGACGAGGCGTCCCAGACCGTGAGGCTCTGGCTCGGATGCGAGGAGGAAGGCAGGAGGAAGGGGAAGAGGCTAAAGCCCGCCGTCGTCACGACGCCCGCGACCGACAGGCTGGAGGCGAGGATGGCGAAGCGCGACCCGATCGCGAGCAGGATGGCGGCGCCGAGCGCGCCGAGCAGGGCCGTGAGCGGGGCGAGCGCGGCGAGAGGCTGGCGGGCGTAATTGAGGAGCCAGTCGCCGGCGCCGATCGCCACATCCTTGCCGAAAGGATTGGAGGGGCCCGAGAAGTCGATCTTTGACGCGATCCGATAGCCGTCGATCCCGATCGCGATCCACAGCCCGGCGCCGAGAAGCAGCGCGACGAGCGCGAGAGCCGCGACGGCGCCGACCCGGCGCGCGCGAGCGGCGATCTCGCCCACGCTCTTGCCCGCGAGCCAGGCGGCGCCCTGCATGACGAGCATGGCGACGCTGACGAGCCCGCAAAGCAGCGCGAAAGGCCGCAGCAGGCCGAGAAGCCCGCCTTCATATACGAGCCGCAGAGTGGGGTCGAAATGGAAGGGCGCGCCGAGGAAGAGATTGCCGAACGCGACGCCGAAGAGGAGGGACGGCGCGGCGCCCGAGACGAAGAACAGCCAGTCCCAGGTCTCGCGCCAGCGCGGCTCCTCGCGCTTGCCGCGGAAGACGATGGCGACCGGCCGCAGGATGAGGCCGAGCAGCACCAGCAGCATGGCGAGATAGAAGCCGGAGAAGGAGGCGGCGTAGAGCGGCGGCCAGGCGGCGAAGGCCGCGCCGCCGCCGAGAATGAACCAGACCTGATTGCCCTCCCAGACCGGGCCGATCGCGTTGATCAGCACGCGGCGCTCGACATCCTTCCTCGCCACGAAGGGATGCAGCATGGCGACGCCGAGATCGAAGCCGTCGAAGACCGCGAAGCCGATGAGCAGCAGGCCGAGGATCGCCCACCAGATGAAGCGCAGGGTCATATAGTCGAACATGCGCGTCTCCCTTATTCGGCGGCGGCCGGCAGAGCGCCGGGCCGCGGTTGCGGCGCCGGGCCCGTCTTCGGGCCATGCGGCCCCTTGCGGACATATTTCACGAGCAGGGCGACGTCGACGACGGCGAGCGCCGTATAGAAGAGCACGAACGCTGCGAGGCTCGCTGCGACATTGGAGGCTGGCGCGCCGGAGACGCCGAGGAAGGTCGGCATGACGCCGTCGATGATCCAGGGCTGGCGGCCATATTCCGCGACGATCCAGCCAAGCTCCGCCGCGATCCACGGCAGCGGCAGGCTGAACAGGGCCAGTTTCAGAAACCACGGCCTGCCGCATCGCCGGCGGCTGGAGAGGTAGAAGGCGACGCCGAAGAGCGCGATGAAATAGAAGCCCAGCGCCACCATGACGCGAAACGACCAGAAGAGGACAGGAACGTCCGGAATGGTGGAATGCGCCGCCTGCCTGATTTCTTCCGGCGTGGCGTTCTCGATGTCCGGCCGGATGCGCTTCAAAAGCAGCGCATAGCCGACGTCGCGCATCGAATTCTCGAGTTGCGGCGGAATGGCGGCGTTCGGCCGCCCGCCCTGCTCCGCGATCCACTTGTAGCCCGGCAGACCATTGCGGATGCGATCCTCATTGCGCGCGACGAGCGGCTTGATGCCTTCGACATCCTTGTCCAGCGAACGCGTCGCGATGAGGCCGAGAACGTAGGGAACCTGGATCTCATATTTCGTCGTCTCGCTCTTCGGATCGGGCAGGCCGAAGACCGTGAAGGAGGCGGGCGCCGGCTCCGTCTCCCACATGGCCTCGATGGCGGCGATCTTCATCTTCTGGTTTTCGCCGGCCGTATAGCCGCTTTCGTCGCCGAGAACGACGACCGACAGCGCCGAAGCGAGTCCGAAGCTCGCCGCGACGGTGAGCGAGCGGCGCGCGATCTCGATATGTTTCTTGCGCAGGATGTAATAGGCGCCGATCGACATGACGAACATGGAGCCCGTCACATAGCCCGCGCTGACGGTGTGGACGAATTTCGACTGCGCGACGGGATTGAAGAGCACCTCCTTGAAGGAGGTCAGCTCCATGCGCATGGTCTGGGGATTGAAGGCCGCGCCGACGGGATTGGACATCCAGGCGTTGGCGACGAGAATCCACAGCGCCGAGAAATTGGAGCCGAGCGCGACGAGCCAGGTGACGGCGAGGTGCTGAACCTTGGTGAGGCGCTCCCAGCCGAAGAAGAAGAGGCCGACGAAAGTCGCCTCCAGAAAGAAGGCCATCAGCCCTTCGATGGCCAGCGGCGCGCCGAAGACGTCGCCGACATAATGTGAATAATAGGCCCAGTTGGTGCCGAACTGGAATTCCATGGTGACGCCCGTGGCGACGCCCATCACGAAATTGATGCCGAACAGCGTTCCCCAGAATTTCACCGCGTCGCGCCAGACTTCGCGGCCCGTCATCACATAGACGCTTTCCATGATGGCGAGGAGCAGCGCGAGGCCGAGGGTGAGCGGCACGAAGAGGAAGTGGTAAAGAGCCGTCAGCGCGAATTGCAGGCGCGAGAGCGTGACGACGTCGAGATCGAACATTGCGGCTTCCCTGCGTTCGAGCAAATCGTCTTCGAAAAGCCGCGGCGCTTTTCGACGCCTGGATCTGCTCCAGCCTTATCTTTTTAGTGGGGCGGGGCGCCCCGGGTGAGCGCTGCGGCCATGTCTGCCGGCGTTACATGGGAACGATGTGACGGGCTGAAGAAAAATACGTATAGCAGGAAAATTGCCGCGACCTTGAAGACGATGGCCAAGGTCAATTCCCCGCGCAGCCCGCCCCGCGTCATTCCGCTGATCCTTGCTTGGGTCGCCGTCCGGCGCGGCGAGAACGCCGCGCCGAATTTGCGCCATCACAGAACCCGACGCAAGCGCTCGATCCCCAGCAGCTTCATGACGTAGCGCTCATAGACCGGCTCGCTCTGTCCCAGGCGGACCTTGCGCAGGAAATATTTCTCATAGGCGACCTTCGCCCAGTGCACCCAGCGCCCCTGGCTCGACCAGTTGACGTTGCGCGGCGGGATTTGCGGCTGGGCTACGAAGGCGACGCCCTTGTCGCCGAAATCAGCGAGGCAGACCGCGTTCCAGGTTCCTTCCTCCTTCGGCTCCTTGCCCTCGACCACGGCGGCGATGTTGTGCGCGGTCGCAGTCACCATGGACTCGATCATATAGCCCGTCTTCGGCATGCCCGTCGCGACAGGCGTGGGCTCGGCGGGCGGGATGGCCACGCAGACGCCGACGCCAAAGACGTTCCTGTAGGTCGGATTGCGCTGGTTCTTGTCGATGATGACGAAGCCGCGCGGATTGACGAGACCCTCGATCCCCGCCAGCGCGTCGATGCCCGTGAAGGCCGGCATCATCATCGCGTATTTGAAGGGGACCTCGTGCGACTTCTTCACCGAGCCGTCGTCATTGAGTTCGTCGCATTTCAGGACGCCCGGCTCGATGGCGATCGTCTTGGCGTTGGAGATCCATTTGATGTCGCGATCGCGAAAGGCGGATTCGAGCAGGCTCTTGGTGTCCCCGACCCCGCCAAGGCCCAGATGGCCGATATAGGGCTCGGAGGTCACGAACGTCATCGGCACTTTGTGGCGAATGCCGCGACGGCGGAGATCGGTCGAAACGATCATTGCGAACTCATAGGCCGGGCCGAAGCAGGAGACGGCCGGCGCGGCGCCGATGATGATCGGCCCGGGGTCCTGGCAAAAATCGGCCCATGCCTTCGAGGCGATCTCCGCATGCTGCAGCGTGCAGATCGAATGGGTGTGGCCGCCATGCGGGCCGAGGCCGGGAATCTCCTGGAAGGCGAGCTTGGGACCGGTGGCGATGACGAGATAATCGTAGGAAATGCTCTCGCCATTGTTCAATTCGACGCGGTTCTCGGCGGGATGCACGCGCTTCGCGCCGACATCCGTGAAGCCGATTCCCTTCTTCCTGAAGACCGGCGCGAGCGGCACCTTCAGCTCCTCGGGCTTGCGCCAGTTGACGGCGAGCCAGGGGTTGGAGGGCGTGAACTGGAAGTTCGGCAGGTCGGAGACCACCGTGACCTGATGACGCTTTTTACTGAGTTCGTCGCGCACTTCGATCGCTGCGGCGACGCCGCCGATGCCGGCGCCGAGAATTACAACGTGAGCCATGGGCTTTCCTCCCGGAGGCGCGGCCCTCGCCGCGACGCCTCGTTATATTCGTAATAGCTAAATTAGAAAGATCGCAAAAGCGACTTAGTCACGCTCGACGTCGCAAAGCGCGCGCAAGGCGTTGGCGTCGGTGATTTCCGCGCCGCCGCGCGACAGTTTCACCCAGCCCGAGCGCTCGAAGGATTTAAGCGTGCGGCCCACGACTTCGCGCGCCGTGCCGAGATCGGCGGCGAGCGCCTGTTGCGTGACCGAGATGCGGTTGTCGGCGCCGCGCAGCGCGAGCAGGCGCTCGGCCAGACGCACATTGATGCGCGTGCAGACGATCTCCTCGATGCGCGACATCAGGGTCGCGATGCGGCGGCTGTAGCCGTCGAAGACCACCGCGCGGAAACTCGCGGAGACGCTCATCAGATTGGCGAAGCGCTCGGCCGGAACGATATAGGCGGTAACGTCCGTCTCGGCGATCCCTTCGGCCGAATAGGCGTCGTCCGATAAAAGCGACGCGGTGGTCAGAATGCAGGTCTCGTTGGTGGAGACGCGATAGAGCACGATTTCGCGCCCTGATTCCGTCACGCGCTGCACGCGAACCGTGCCCGCGACGATCAAGGGAAAATGCACGCATTGATCGCCAGGACGAAACAGCACGGCGCCGCGTGGAATCTGTTTGCGGACCGCCGAGTCGCGCAGCATCGTCCTCGTGGGCTCATCGAGCCCACGAAGAACCGGCACGTCGTCCATCCAGTCCGAGGCCATTGAGGATCGATCCGTCAGAACGCCGCCCCGGGCTTCACGCCCATGCGCTTCAGGATCATCGCCAGAGGACAAAGCCCCGTAAAGGCGGCCTGAAACAGATTGAGGCCCACGAAGCCCGCGAGCAGCGCCCACCAGGGCGATACGAAATGGGCCAGCGCGAGGCTGAGCAGAACCATCGCTCCCGCGAAAGCCATGACGATGCGATCAATGCTCATGACGCTTTCTTCCTTCTCAGGCTCTCACCCGCGCGCTTGGCGGTTTTCCTCGTCTTCTTGCCGGCGGGGTCGGGCGTCCCGCAATCCTGCGCGCAGAACAATTCGTAGAGCAGGCCGATGACGCGCGAGACGTTCTCGTCCGCGAGCGAATAATAGATCGTCTGCGATTCGCGGCGCGTCTTGACGAGCTTGTCCTCCCGCAGTCGCGCAAGGTGCTGCGAAAGAGACGACTGGCTCAAGCCGATCGTCTCCTGCAAGCTCGTGACCGAAAGCTCGTCCTTATGCAGCTCGCACAGCACCATCAGCCGGTGGCGGTTGGCGAGCGCTTTGAGGAAGCTCTCCGCCTCTTCGGCCTTCGGAGCGAGCGCGACCGGATTTATATTCATGAGTGCTAAATTATGTTTGCTGAATATAGAAGTCAAGCGCGGCGGCTTTCGCGAAATGGCTCGTTTTGTCGCATTCCGCGCCCGGGCCGGAGGTTTGATATTAGAGACTACGAATTTAATGCGTCCGACAGAGACATATGCAAATGAGGAGGAAAATTCATGAACGCCAATAATCGCGGCGATCGTTGCGGGCGCCGGCGCCTCCTGAAGATCCTCGGCGCCGCGGCGCTTCTCCCGGGCCTGGGCGCGCTCTTTCCCGCTTCTCCGGCTCTGGCCAAATCGAGCAGGGCCGCGGCGGCCTATCGGGGCTCGCCCAACGGGCGCCAGCGCTGCGCCAATTGCTCCTGGTTCGAGCCGCCGTCGGGTTGCGGCGTCGTGAAGGGTCCGGTGAGCGCCAATGGCTGGTGCAATCTCTGGGGCTGAAACCGAAAGACGCCGACCGGCGCGCGTCTTCATGCGATGAGTTGCGCCGGTCTTTTAATTCGCACTTGCTAATTTATATCTTTCGAATATAACAGGGGACGCCGCCGCATGGGAGAATTTATGGGCCGCTTCCGTCTGCTTCTTTTCGTCGCCGCCGTCTCGGCGCCCTCCGCCGCCAGCGGCGGAGAGACGACCGTCCATATGGCGCCGATCGACGACATGAAGGCCGTCGTCGCCTCCGTGGAGCCCGCCCATCAGCTCGTCGCCCGCGCCCGCATCGGCGGCACGGTGACGACATTGAAGATCAGGGAGGGCGACACGGTCGCGGCCGGCGCAGAGATCGCCGTCGTCGCCGATCAGAAGCTTTTTCTGCAGATGCAATCGCTCGACCAGCGCATCCGCGCACAGCAGGCGCAGCGCGACAAGGCCAGGGCCGATTTCGAACGTTCGCAGGAGCTTCTGCGCCGCGGCGTCTCGACCAAGGTGATGTTCGATCAGGCCAAGACGGCGCTCGACGTCGCGGACCGCAGCCTTTCCGCCCTGCAGTCAGATCGCGGCGTGATCGAGCAGCAGGCGGCGGAGGGCTCGGTGAAGGCGCCGGGGCCGGGCCGGATTCTGACGATTCCCGTCTCGATCGGCCGCGTCGTCATGCCCGGCGAGACCATCGCGACGCTGGCGGAAGACAATTACATTCTCCGCCTGCAACTGCCCGAGCGTCACGCCCGCTTCATGCGCGCTGGCGATCGCGTCGAGATCGGCGAGCGCGGCGTCAATACGGGCGCGGGCGCGCGCAAGGAAGGGCGCGTGCGCATCGTCTATCCCGAGATCCAGGGCGGCCGCGTGATCGCGGATGTCGACGTGACGGGACTCGACAATTATTTCGTTGGCGAGCGCGCCCGCGTCTATGTGACGACCGGCAAGCGCGACGCGATCCTTGCGCCCAGGGCCGCGATCTATCGGCGCGCCGGCGTCGACTTCGTGCGTCTCGCCGATGGCGCGGAGGTCGTCGTGCAGACCGGCGACGCGCATGGAGAGGCGGTCGAAATTCTCTCCGGGCTCCATGACGGCGACGCGGTGCAGACGCCATGAGCCGGGAGGCCGATCGCGAATTCCATCCGGGAATCTCCGGCGCGCTCACGCGGACGTTCATAAATTCGCCGCTAACGCCGCTGCTGCTCCTCGCCTCCATTCTCGTCGGCCTCATCGCCCTGCAGGCGCTGCCGCGCGAGGAGGAGCCGCAAATCTCGGTGCCCATGGTCGACATCATGGTGCAGGCGAACGGCTACAAGGCCGAGGACGCGATCGAGCTGATCACGCGGCCGCTCGAGGATATCATCAAGGGCGTGAACGGCGTCGAGCATGTCTATTCGCAGACGCGCGACGACCAGGCGATGGTCACCGCGCGCTTCTTCGTCGGCACGCCGCAGGACAACGCCGTGCTGCGCGTGCATGACAAGATACGCGCCAATATTACCGGCCTCCCGAAGGGCATTCCCGAGCCGCTCATCGTCGGACGGGGCATAGACGACGTCGCGATCGTGGTGCTGACGCTCTCCGCAAAGCCCGAGCGCGCCAGGGACTGGAGCGACAACGGCCTCTATCAGGTCGCCGAGGAGCTTCAGCACGACCTCACAAAAGTCGAGAATGTCGGCTTGAGCTACATTGTCGGCGGCAGCCCCAACCAGATCCGCGTCGAGCCGGACCCCGAGCGCCTGTCTCAATATGGCGTGACGCTCAACCAGCTCATCGACAAGCTGACCAACGCCAACCGTTCCTTTCAGGTCGGCGCTTTCCGCGAAGGAAACAAATCCATCCCCGTCGTCGCCGGCCAGACGCTGCAGGGCGTCCCCGACATCGGCCTGCTGCTGCTCACGACGCGCGACGGGCGGCCCGTCTATGTAAAGGACGTGGCCGACGTGACCGTCGGCGCCGCCGAGCCCGACAAACGCAGTTGGACGATGACGAAGGAGAAGGACGGCGCGCTTCTCAAGCGTCCGGCCGTCAGCATCGCCATCGCCAAGCGCAAGGGCGCCAACGCCGTGATCGTCGCGGAGGACGTGCTGAAGCGGCTCGAGTCCGTCAAAGGCCGCATCGTTCCGGAAGATCTCGAAATCACGGTCACGCGCAATTACGGCGAGACCGCCACGGAGAAGGCGAACGAGCTGCTTTTCCATCTCGCGCTCGCCACCGTCTCCATCGTCCTGCTCATCGTGGTCATGGTGGGCTGGCGCGAAGGCGTGGTCGTCTTCGTCATCATTCCGACGACGATCCTGCTCACCCTCTTCGCCTCCTGGCTGATGGGCTATACGATCAACCGCGTCAGCCTCTTCGCGCTCATCTTCTCCATCGGCATTCTCGTCGACGACGCCATCGTCGTCGTGGAGAACATCGTCCGTCACTGGCAGATGCGCGGCGACCGCAGCCTGATCGACACGGCCGTCGAGGCCGTGGCCGAGGTCGGCAATCCGACCATCGTCGCGACGATGACCATCATCGCCGCGCTCCTGCCGATGATGTTCGTCTCCGGCCTGATGGGGCCCTATATGAGCCCCATCCCGGCGAACGCCTCGCTCGCCATGGTCTTCTCCTTCTTCGTCGCCATGACGATCACGCCCTGGCTGCTCCTGAAGATCGCCGGCAAGCGTTTCGAACAGGAGGGCGGCGAGGGCCATGGCCATTCGCATGAACGCGGCGTTATGGGCGATTTCTACGCCCGGATCGCGACGCCCCTGTTGCAGGGCCGCGAGCGGTCGAAACGCTTCCTTGCGGCCGTCGGCGTCGCGACGCTGCTCTCCATGGGTCTCTTCGTCACGAAGAGCGTGCGGGTGAAGCTGCTGCCCTTCGACAACAAGTCGGAGATCGCCGTCGTCGTCGATCTGCCGCGCGGCGCGTCGCTCGAAGAGACCGACCGCGTGCTGACCGCCGCCGCCGGGCGCCTCAAGGACATTCCGGAGCTTACCTCGATCCAGGCTTATTCAGGCGCGGCGGCGCCCTTCAACTTCAACGGCCTCGTTCGCCATTACTATGTGCGCTCGGCGCCGGAGATGGGCGATCTCGCCATCAACCTTCTGCCGAAGGACGAGCGCAAGCGCGCCTCCCACGCCATCGCCCTCGAGGTTCGCGAGAAGCTCAAAGGGCTGCCCATGCCCGAGCATACGGCGATCAAGGTCGTGGAAGTGCCGCCGGGACCGCCCGTGCTCTCGACCCTGCTCGCCGAGGTTTACGGTCCCGACGCGCAGACGCGGCGCGATCTCGCGACCAAGCTTCGCACAGCCTTCGAGAAGGTCGATTTCGTCGTGGACGCGGACGACAGTTTCGGTCAGCGCGCGGAACGGCTGCGCTTCGCCATCGATCAGGAGGCCCTCGAATATCACGGCGTCGAGGAGCGCGCGGTCTATGACACGATCGGCGCGCTGGTCGGCGGCGTGAAGATCGGCTTCTCGCAAAGGGGCGGCGGCGCCAAGCCCATCGACGTCACGGTCGCCTTGCCTCGCTCGGAGATGACGCCGGGCGAACGCATCCTCTCGACGCCGCTGCCCGCCGGCGGCACGGTGCGGCAGGGCGCGAATGTCGAGCTTGGCGACGTCGTGAAGGCGACGCGCGAGTTCGGCTCCTATCCGATCTTCCGCCATAATGGACGCTTCGCCGAAATGGTGAGCGCCGAGGTCGCAGGGCGATACGAAGCGCCGATCTATGGGATGTTCGCCGTCGAGGACGAGATCAAGAAGATGGACTGGGGTCCGCAAGGCCCGCCAACCATCAAATATCACGGCCAGCCGCTCGACGACGCGCAGCCGACTTTCCTGTGGGACGGCGAGTGGGAGGTGACCTACGTGACCTTCCGCGACATGGGCGCGGCCTTCATGGTGGCCCTGCTCGGCATCTATCTGCTGGTTGTCGCGCAGTTCGGCTCCTTCAAGCTGCCGCTCGTCATTTTGGCCCCCGTGCCGCTGACGCTCGTCGGCATCGTCATCGGACATCTGCTCTTCAACGCCGCCTTCACGGCCACGTCGATGATCGGCTTCATCGCGCTCGCGGGCATTGTCGTGCGCAACTCGATCCTGCTCGTCGATTTCATCCGGCATTTGCGCGAGAAGGGCATGCCCTTGCGCGCGGCGCTGGTCGAGGCGGGCGCAGTCCGCTTCAAGCCGATCTTCCTCACCGCCGCGGCGGCGATCATCGGCGCGGCCTTCATCCTCACGGACCCCATCTTTCAGGGTCTCGCCATCTCGCTCGTCTTCGGCCTCGCCTCGTCGACGGCGCTGACGCTGCTCGTCATCCCCGCCATCTATGTCGTCCTGCGCGACGACGAACGGCCAGAGGCGCCGCGCGCGCCAGAAAGGACAACGCCATGACAAATGACTGGCCCGAACTCGCCAAGTCGCTCTCCGCCGATCTGCGCAATCTGCGCATCGGCGCGCCGGACGTGATGAAAGCCTTCTCCTCCATGGCGACGACGGCCGGCGCGGCCGGCGCGCTCGACGCCAAAACCAAGGAGCTGATCGCGCTCGCGGTGAGCGTCTCCGCGCGCTGCGACGACTGCATCGCCTTCCACGCCAAGGCGGCTGCGCAACGCGGCGCGACGCGCGAGGAGGTGATGGAGACGCTCGCAATGGCGATCTACATGGGCGCCGGACCTTCCGTGATGTACGCCAGCCACGCGCTCGCAGCCTTCACGCAGTTCGACGCCGAAACGAATCCCCGGGCGAAATCCGCCTGAACGAGGAAGAGGAAGATAAAATGTTCTCAGGTCTGATGTCGAAACTCACGGGCGGCGGCGGCGAACTGCCGACGATCGAGCACGAGGATTTCGCACGCATGGTGAAGGAAGGCTCCTGCGCCATCGTCGATGTGCGCGAGCCGCATGAATACGCAGCCGGCCATGTGCCGGGCGCGAAGAATTTGCCCCTCTCGCAGTTCAACCCGTCGCAACTGCCGAAGGGCCAGTGCGTAATCATCTGCCAGGCGGGCGGCCGTTCGGCCAAGGCGCTGGGCCAGGCGGTCGCGGCCGGCCGCAAGGATGTCCGCCATTACGCGCCCGGCACCGGCGGCTGGCGCGCGCGCGGCGGCGCGGTGGAGGGGTGATGAAAAAGCCGCGAGTCCAAAGGCTCGCGGCTTTTTAGTCGATAAAACGCAGCGACGACCTCGTGCTTCGAGACGCGAGCTTCGCTCGCTCCTCGGCATGAGGCCTTAGCGGACCGTGCAGAAGCCCCTCATGCTGAGGAGCCTGCAAAGCAGGCGTCTCGAAGCACGAGGGGCGTCAATGGCCTTGTGGCCGTCTTGCTGGATCAGGCCGCCTTGCCGATCTCCGTCGCCTTCGGCACATCGATCAGCCTGCCGCTCTTCACGTCGTAAATGTAACCGTAGATCGGGATATATTTCGGCGCCAGCGGATGCGAGCGGATGCGCGCCACGTCCTGCGCGACGCTTTCCTCCTGATTCTTGATCGTGTGCCACTTGATGAAATGGCCGGCCGCGCAGCCGCCGCCATGCTGCGGGTTCGACCATTTCAGCGTCGACATGTCGAGCGCCGCGGTCGAAAGGCTGTCGTCGAGCAGATCGGCCATCACCTCGTCGCAGAAAAGCTCCATGCCGCAATTGGTGTGATGGATCACGAACCACTCTTTCGTGCCGAGCAGCTTATGCGAGATGACGAGCGAGCGGATGGCGTCGTCCGAGGCGCGGCCGCCCGCGTTGCGGATGACATGCGCGTCGCCTTCCGAAAGGCCGGCATATTTCGCGGGATCGAGACGCGCGTCCATACAGGTCAGGATCGCGAAGCCGCGCGCCGGCGGCAGAGCGAGTTCGCCCTTGGCGCCGAAATTCGAAACATAAGCCGCGTTGGCGGCCATGACTTCATCGACGATCTTGCTCATTTTTTCCTCCCCTGAAGCGCTCGAACTTTTGCTTGGATTTTTGACATGGGCCAAGTCTGTAACGCTTCCATGCGCTTTTCAAGCAAAGGAAGTTCATGTTTTCGGTGACAAAGTCGCTTGCGGGCGCAAGAAAAGAAAAGCCGTGACCGCACCGACAAGCGTTACTATATAACGTCTCTGAAAACGATGGGTCGCCAGGGCCCGAACGCTCGCTCAACAAAATGGTTGGAGTCATGTCCGAACTCGCCGATCTCTTCCCCGGTTTCGCCTCGCACTGGATTGACGCTCACGCGGGAAAAATCTTTGCGCGGTCTCATGGGACGGGCCCGGCGCTCGTTCTGCTGCACGGCTTCGGCGAGACGCATGTCGCCTGGGCCAGGATCGCGCCGAAGCTCGCCGAGCGCTTCACGGTCGTCGCAATGGATCTTCGCGGCTATGGCTGGTCGGCGGCGCCTGCGAGCGAGAAGGGCGAAGCCTACGCCAAGCGCGAGATGGCGGACGACGTCGTCAGGGTCATGGAGGCGCTCGGCCATGTGCAATTCGCGCTCGCGGGCCTCGACCGTGGCGCGCGCGTGGGCTTTCGTCTCGCGCTCGACCATCCGGGCCGCCTGACCAAGCTCGCGCTCGTCAACATCGCCCCGCTCGACGACAGCTTTGGCGCGAGCGATCTCTGGCGCGTCGGCCGTTCGCGCTTTCTGAGCATGGACGCGCCGCGGCCCGAGGAACTGGTGGCGCAGGACCCCGCCGATTTCCTGAACGACGCGCTGAGGGATTCGACCAAGGACAAGTCGCTCGACGCTTTCAGCGCGCAGGCCGTCGCCCATTACCATGCCGCCTTCAACGATCCGGCGCGCATCCACGCCTTTTGCGAGGACTACCGCGCCGGCGCGACCATCGACAAGGAGGCGCTCGCGGCCGACAGGGCGGCGGGCCGAAAGCTCGTCGTTCCGACCCTCATTCTCTACGGCGCGGCGACCTTCCCGGATCTCGGCGGCGCGCTCCTCGACGCCTGGAAGGAGTGGGGCGACGACCTGACCGGGGCCGCGGTCGATAGCGGCCTTTACGCGATGGAGGAGGCGCCGGAGGCGACGCTCCAGGCGCTGGAGACCTTCCTCTGATGAGACGCGACGGCGTTCTCGGCGGCCGGACAGTCGCCGTGGCGCTCGGCGGCGGCGGGGCGCGCGGCCTCGCCCATATCAGCGTGCTGCAGGCGCTGGATGAAATGGGCGTGCGGCCCGTCGCCATGGCGGGAACGTCGATCGGGGCCATTATCGGCGCCGCCTATGCCGCGGGTTTTTCGGGCGCGGAGCTTCGCGCCCATACGGAGGCGATCCTCGGCAACCGGATCAATCTCGCGCGCAAGCTCCTTTACGCGCGGGCGCGCCGCCGCCAGCCTTTGCTCCAGCGTCTCGCCCATCCGCTGCTCTTCGACGGCGTGCGCTTCCTCGAAGCCTTCTGGCCCGAGGGCATGCCCGAGACTTTCGAAGAGCTGCGAATTCCGATGATTGTGGTGGCGACGGATTTCCGCCGACGCGCCGCGGCGGTTTTTTCGCGCGGATCGTTGCGCACCGCGGTCGCGGGCTCCATGGCCATTCCCGGCGTCGTACGCCCGCCGAAAAGCGAGGTCGGCTATCTCGTCGACGGCGGCCTCGTCAATCCGCTGCCTTACGACCATCTCGCCGGTAAGGCCGACATCATCGTCGCGGTGAACGTCTCCGGCAATTCGGGCATGGAGAGCGAAACCCGCGCGCCGTCGCCCTTCCAGACGATCATCGTCGCGAGCCAAATTCTCATGAACTCGATCAGCGCGCGCATGGTCGAGGAAAACCCGCCTGACGTTCTGCTCGCGCCGGCCGTGCACCAATATCTGGCGCTCGACCTATTCAAGACGTCGCGAATCTTCGCCGCGGGCGACGCCTGCCGCGACACGCTGCGCGAGGGTCTTTTGCAGGCGGCGGACCGACTCGAGAATCAACGCCTCGACTGAAAGAAGTCGCGCAGCATCCGCGCCGCCTCGCTCTCGCGAACGCCGCCATAAATCTCGGGCGCATGATGGCAGGTCGGCTGTGAGAAAAAACGCGGCCCGTGCTCCACCGCGCCGCCCTTCGGGTCGTCCGCCGCGAAATAAAGCCGCCTGATGCGCGCGAAGGAGATGGCGCCGGCGCACATGGCGCAGGGCTCGAGCGTCACATAGAGATCGCAGTCGACGAGGCGTTCGCTGCCGATCTTTGCGCAGGCCGCGCGAATCGCCAGCATTTCGGCATGGGCCGTGGGGTCCTTGTCGCGCAGCGTGCGGTTGCCGGCCATGGCGATGACCTCGCCCGCGCGCGCAATGGCCGCGCCGACGGGGACTTCCTCCGCGGCGGCGGCGGCGCGGGCGGCGTCAAAGGCCGCCGTGAAGGGGTCGGATGCGGTCATCTGCCGGTCTCCGACAAGCAGACCTTTAGGGTTTCCTCATCCTGAGGAGGCGGCGTAGCCGCCGTCTCGAAGGACGAGGAAACCCGCGCCGCGATGCTCTTCCTCGTGCTTCGAGACGGCCCCTGCGGGGCCTCCTCAGCATGAGGAAGAGGGTTCGGCATGCGCAGGCTCGAAGTCATTCCCGCTATCTCCCGCGAAGCCGCTTCAAAGCTATCTCTCCGCCTGCTATCAAAGACCATGGCCGACAAGAAACCAACCAAGCGCCCCGGCGCGCCCGGCGGCGACCGCCCCATGCGCCGCCGCGACTCCAACACCCCGTCCGGCAAGACTCCGCCGGGCAAGATTCCGCTGGGCAAGTCGCCGCGCGACAAGACCGCGCGCCATGACGCGCGCAAATTCGCCTCCGACGACAAGCCCCGCGGCGCGAAACCCGCGGCGGCGCGCGCCAAAGCCAGGCCCGCCCCCGCGCCGGTCGAAAAAACCAGCGCCTTCGAGGGCGAACGCATCGCCAAGGCCATGGCGCGCGCCGGCGTCTGCTCGCGCCGCGACGCCGAACACTGGATCGCCGAGGGCCGCGTCGCCGTCAATGGCGAAACGCTGACCAGCCCCGCCGTCAATGTGACGGAGAAGGACAGGATCGCCATCGACGGCCAGCCGATGCAGGCGCGCGAGCGCACGCGGCTCTTTCTGTTCCACAAGCCCGCCGGGCTCGTGACCACGGCGAACGATCCGGAAGGCCGCCCCACCGTCTTCGCTTATCTTGAAGAGCGCCGTTCCGATCTGCCGCGCCTCGTCAGCGTCGGCCGGCTCGACATCAACACCGAGGGGCTGCTGCTCCTCACCAATGATGGCGGCCTCGCGCGCACGCTGGAGCTTCCCGCCACCGGCTGGACGCGGCGCTATCGCGTGCGCGTCCATGGCGACACCGACCAGGCGCGGCTGGACGAGCTGAAGAAAGGCGTCACGGTCGACGACGTGACCTATGCGCCCATCGACGCGCGGCTGGAGCGCGTGCAGGGCGCCAACGCCTGGATCGCGATGAGCCTCACCGAAGGCAAGAACCGCGAAGTCAAACGCGTGACGGAGCATCTCGGCCTCGACGTCACGCGCCTCATCCGCGTCTCGTACGGGCCGTTCCAGCTCGGCGAGCTTGCGGAAGGCGCCATCGAGGAAGTGAAGCTCAAGATCCTGCGGGAGCAATTGGGCAAGAGCCTCGCGGAGCTCGCGGGCGTCGATTTCGCCTCGCCTTTGCGAGAGACGACGCCGGCGGAGAAACAGGAGCAGCGCGAAAAGACCGAGAAACGCGCGCGCAAGCATGTCTCCGTGCTGCGCAAGGAGCGCGACGCGCAGAGCGAAAAAGGCCCGCGCGCGAAAATCGAGAGAAGCGCCACAGCCGACCGCAGAGGCCGCGCCGTCGTGGTGGAGCGCGTGGCGTCGACGCGGCGCAAGGCCGCGACGGCGGAAGAAGCGCCGTCGCGCAACGCCAAGCGCTTCGAGGCCCTGCGGACGGGCCGCCGCCCGCGGCGGGAGGAGGTCGAGGCCGAGCGGCCCGCGCGCGCCGGGGCGAGGGGCGCCCGACCCGAGGGATTCGGGCGCGACGAGCGGCGCGGCGCCGAAGGGCGCCGGCAACGCTTCGAGGGAGAGCGCGGCGATCGGCCTGCGCGCGCGCCGCGAGAGCGTTCGGATGCGCAGCCGCATCGCGCCCACGGCGACGCCAGGGCCGCCCGCGATCATGCGCGCACGCGCCCGCACGAAGCGGAGCAGGGCCGCCATGAGAGGCGCCCGCCCCGTCGCGAAGGC
Source organism: Methylocystis sp. JAN1 (assembly GCF_052186135.1). Taxonomy (GTDB): domain Bacteria; phylum Pseudomonadota; class Alphaproteobacteria; order Rhizobiales; family Beijerinckiaceae; genus Methylocystis. The sequence continues at coordinate 407,832 of NZ_CP181499.1, forward strand.
GACGAAGCGCCGCCGCGCGCGCGCGGCGGCCGCGAATCACCGCCCCGCAATCGCGCTTTCGAAGGCGCGAGCGGCGAGCGCCGCGAACGTTACGGCGAACAGGGACGCCAGGGCCGCGACGGGCGCCCGCGCAACTTCGACCGTCCACAAGGCGAGCGCGGCGCGCGCAGCGGCGAGGAGCGCAAACCGCGCGCGCCGCGCTCCGGCGACGGCAGGCCGCCGAGGGAAGCAACCGCTCGCGGCGGCGCGCCTCGCAAGGGCCCGCCCAAAGGTCCGCCGAAAGGACGCGGTCCCGGCAAGGACGGGCCGAAGGGACCGCGCAAGCCGCGCGGAACATAGACCATGCGCATTGTCGGCGGCGCGCTGCGCGGGCGCGCGCTCAACGCGCCGCGCGCGCAGGCCATCCGCCCAACATCCGACCGCCTGCGCGAATCCGTCTTCGACATTCTCGCGCACAGATTCGGCGATCCCGTCGAAGGGGCCGCCGTCATCGACGTCTTCGCCGGGACGGGCGCGCTGGGTTTGGAGGCCATTTCGCGCGGCGCCAGGCGCGCCCTCTTCGTCGACGACGGAACGGAGGCCCGCGCGCTGCTGCGCGCCAATATCAAGGCGCTGGGCCTGGGCGGCGTCACCCGCATCTTTCGCCGCGACGCGGCGAAACTTGGCGACGCGCCGCCGGGCGAGGTCTTTTCTCTCGCCTTTCTCGATCCGCCCTATGGGAAAGGTCTCGGCGACCGCGCGCTCCTGTCGCTCGCAGAAGGCGGCTGGCTCGCGCCCGGCGCGCTTGTCGTCGTCGAGGAAGCGGCCGACGCGGCGATCGCGCTGCCGGCGCAATTGAAGCAGGAAGACGCGCGCCGCTACGGGGACACGCAATTCGTGTTCGCGCGTTTTGCGCAGGATCCGCCGTCATCGCGAGAAGCATAAGCGTCGCTTCGCTCGCACTGACGGCGCAATGCGCCTTCGCGCTCTACAGTTTCCCCTTCAACGCATACAACGCCGCCAGCGCTTCGCGCGGGCTCATCTGATCGGGGTCGATTTTCGCGAGCGCCTCGCGTAGCGCGTCCTTCGGCTGCGCAGCCTGAACGACATGCTTGAACAGCGGCAGATCGTCGATCAGCGCCTCGACCGGCGCGCGCCGGTCCGCCGCCTCCAGTTCCGCCAGAATAGCATGCGCGCGCGCGACGACGCTCGGAGGGAGCCCCGCGAGCTGCGCGACATGCACGCCATAGGACCTGTCGGCCGCGCCTTTGATCACTTCGTGCAGAAATACGACGCCGCCCGCATGATCTGTGACTTTCATGGTCAGATTGACGAGCCGCGCCATGCGCCTCGTGAGCTGCGTCAGTTCGTGAAAATGCGTGGCGAAGATGGCGCGGGAGCGGTTCACTTCGTGCAGATGCTCGATCGTCGCCCAGGCGATGGAAAGGCCGTCGAAAGTCGCGGTGCCGCGCCCGATTTCATCAAGGATCACCAGCGAGCGCGGCGTCGCGCAATTGAGGATCGCCGCCGTCTCGACCATCTCCACCATGAAGGTCGAACGCCCGCGCGCAAGATCATCCGAGGCGCCGACGCGCGAGAAGAGGCGATCGACGACGCCGATCTTCGCCTCGCTCGCGGGCACATAGGAACCCGCCTGCGCGAGCAGCGCGATGAGCGCGTTCTGGCGCAGGAAGGTCGACTTGCCCGCCATGTTCGGGCCCGTCACGACGGCGATGCGCCCCGCCTTGTCGCCGGAAAGATCGCAGTCATTCGCCGCGAAGGCCTTGCCCTGCGCCTCGAGCGACGCCTCGACCACCGGGTGACGGCCGCCGACAATATTGAAATCGAGCGACTGGTCGACGGAGGGCCGCGTCCAGTTGCGTTTTTCCGCGACCTCGGCGAGCGCGCTCAACACGTCGAGCCGCGCGAAGCCTTGCGCCAGCGCCTGCAGCTCTTCCGCGCGCGCGAGAACGTCATTCGACAAGGCGTCGAAGATCGCGAGCTCCCGCGCGAGCGCCCGATCGGCGGCGGAAGCGATCCTGCTTTGCAGATCGGCAAGCTCGCGCGTCGTGAAGCGCATGGCGTCGGCCATGGTCTGCCGATGCGTGAAGGTCTCGTCGCGCAGGAGCTTCTCGCCCTGCGCCGCGGGAACTTCGAGGAAGTAGCCCAGAAAGTTATTGTGCTTGATCTTGAGCTTCGTCCCCGTCGCTTCGGCGTAGCGCGCCTGCAGCGAGGCGATGACGACGCGGCTCTCGTCGCGCAGGGCGCGCGCTTCGTCGAGCGCCGCGTCGCGCCCCTCGCGCACGAAATCGCCGCCGCGCTTGTCCAGCGGCGCGTTGTCCTTGAGGCTGCGCGCGATTTCCTGCGCGAGCGCGGCGTCGGCGCTTGCGAGCGTCGCGACGTCGCGCGCGACCTCGACAGCCGCCTCGGCGTGAGCGAGCAGACCAGCAATGTCGCGCGCGGCGAAAAGCGCGGCGCCGACGCTTGCAAGATCGCGCGGGCCGCCGCGCTGCAGGGAAAGCCGCGAAACGGCGCGGGCGAGATCGGGCGCGCGCGCGAGCTTCGACCGCAAGGCCGCGCGAATCTCCGGCCGCTCCAGAAAGAAAGAAACGGCGTCGAGACGCGCGCCGATGAGCGCGGGATCCGTCGAAGGAGCGGCCAGCCTTTCGGCAAGCAACCGCGCGCCCGCCGACGTCACGGTGAGATCGACGACGGAAAGGAGCGAGCCTTCGCGCGCGCCCGAAAGCGTGCGCATGAGCTCCAGATTAACCCGCGTCGCCGCGTCGATTTCGAGCGCCGCGCTTTCTCGCAGGCTGAGAGGCCGCGCGAGCGCCGGGCGGCTCCCTTTCTGGGTCCGCTCGACAAAGAGAATCGCCGCAGCGGCGGCGGCGAGCTCAGCTTCGCTCAAGGCGCTGAAGCCGTCGAGCGTCGTGACGCCGTAGAAATTCACGAGGCGCCGCGCGGCGTCGCCGCCGTCGCGTCCGAGCGGCGCGACCGGCGCGCCGAGATTGGCGAAGGCGGTCGCGAGCGCCTCTTCGCGGCAGAGCGTCTCGGCGGCGACGATCTCGCGCGGCTCCAGACGCGCGAGCGTCGAAGACAACTCGCTCTCCGCGCATTCCACGACCGTGAAGGCGCCGGTTGAGATGTCGACGCCGGCGACGCCGTAACGCCAGGCGCCGTCGCCGCCCCTTGCGCGCGCGACGGCCGCAAAAGCGTTGGCGCGGGCGGGATCGAGCAGCGCGTCCTCGGTGATCGTGCCCGGCGTGACGAGCCGCACCACGTCGCGTTTCACGACGGATTTCGCGCCGCGTTTCCTGGCTTCGGCAGGGTCTTCGATCTGCTCGCAGACGGCCACGCGGTGGCCGAGCGCAATGAGCTTTTGCAGATAGTCGTTGGCGCGCTCCACCGGCACGCCGCACATGGGAATGTCTTCGCCCAGATGCTTGCCGCGCTTCGTGAGCATGATGCCGAGCGCGCGCGCGGCGACCTCCGCGTCGTCGAAGAACAATTCGTAGAAATCGCCCATGCGGTAGAAGAGCAGGCAATCGGTGTTCGCCGCCTTGATCTCGATATATTGGGCGATCATCGGCGTCGCGCGCGCCGCGGCGGCGGCCTGATCCGGGGCTCTCTCGCTCATGGCCCGCAGTCTAGCCGCGCCCCGGCGCCCGCGCCATTCACGGCGTCTTTTCTGCTGTGGAACAGGCCCGGAAAAAAGCCCCGGACGGGTCCGGGGCCGTTTCGCTACCGCCAGAGCGCCAGCAGGATGATGATCGGGATCGGCACCCCGAGCAGCCATAAGAGCACTGAACGTCCAACGCCCATTTTCGCCTCCTGTCACCAGCGCATCGCCGCCGAAAGCCCGAGGTTTTCGTCGCGATGGCGACCGCCCAGAACCGCGCCGCCCCAGGCGGAAGCCGCAGCCAGCAGCATCGCCGCCGCGGCGATGAAGCTCGCGACGACGCCGGCCTTGCGCGCCTTGTCGGCGAGCTCCTTGGCGCGCGCGTTGTCGTCCCGCACCTGCTGAGCGAGCGCGTCGACGCGGGCGCGGGCGTCATCGGGAGCAAGTCCCGTGCTCGACGCCAGCACATTCTGCAGATAGGTCCGGTCTTCGCCGCTGATCTCGCCCGTCGCCTGGCCGCGCGCAACGATGCGGGAGACGATCTGCCTCGTGTCGGCGGCGGTGGTCGGCGTGGCCGCCGTTCCCGGACCCGCCGCCGGCGCTCCGGCGCGGGCCATGTCCCCGTCGCCCCGCATCAGCGTATCGACGCGGTAATCGACCGGATTGGCCGCAAGCCCGGCTTTCTGGGCCTGCTGCGCGGCCGTGTCCACGCCCGCCTTGCCGAGATTGTAGAGCGACGAGCCCAGGGCCAGCGCGACGATGAGCATGGAGGTCGCCCAGACGGTTAGGCCATGCGCGCCGTCGCGCACTTCGGTCTCGTCGCGGGGCGCGTCGACATTGCGGCGGCGCAGGCGCCCGCAGACATAGCCGCCGGCCGCATAGCTCGCGACCGTCACCCAAATCACCCACAACGCCAGCGCAATGGCGTGCGTCAAGGGCGACGCGCCTTCGTAAGGAGAGGCGAGCGAAAGCCCGATCCCGGAGCCGAAGGCCGCCATGACGAAGGAAATCGCCGTGGCCACCGCCACGCCCGCGAGAATGGCGCCCCAGTCGACCGCAGTGAAGAAGGCCGCGCGCTCCGTCGCGGAGACGGGCGGCCGCGCCGGCTCATAGCCGGGCCCGACGACATCGGTCATGGGGACCTCCTACCGCAGGCCGAGCAGAGACAGAATCGCCATGACGATCACGACCAGGCCCACGAGATAAATGATGTTGTTCATCTCCGCCTCCATTACGGCGCGCAAGGTCGCCGGGCGTGAAAAGAGATGCGGAAACGCGGGTGGGCGGGGTTTGTTCCGCGGCGGACGCGGATGCTGGCAGGGGCTCGAAGGGGGCCGGCGCGATTTGTCGCGATTCGCCCATAGGGGCTGAGCCGCTTGTCCACCCAGCCCGCCCCCGGCTATGCTGCGCCGCAAAAGGCGCTGCAATCGGAAAGGCCTGCCCAGATGAGTGAGAGCATGAGCGATCGGCCGGTCTTCACGGAGAAGGAGGCGCTGCTCTTTCATTCGCGCGGGCGGCCCGGCAAGCTCGCCGTCGTCTCGACAAAGCCCATGGCGACGCAACGCGATCTCTCGCTCGCTTATTCGCCGGGCGTCGCCGCGCCGGTCATGGCCATCGCCAAGGATCCTTCGCTCGCCTTCGATTATACGACGCGCGGCAATATGGTCGCCGTCATCACCAACGGCACGGCGATTCTGGGACTGGGCGACCTCGGTCCGCTCGCCGCGAAGCCGGTGATGGAAGGCAAGGCCGCGCTCTTCAAGCGCTTCGCCGACATCGATTCGATCGACCTCGAGGTCGACGCCAGGGACGTCGAGGACTTCATCAACGCCGTGCGTTATCTCGGTCCGTCTTTCGGGGGGATCAATCTCGAAGACATAAAGGCGCCCGAATGCTTCGTGATCGAGGAGCGGCTCCGCGAGCTGATGGACATTCCCGTCTTTCATGACGACCAGCACGGCACGGCGATCATCTCGGCTGCGGGAGTCGTCAACGCCCTGCTGCTGACGGGCCGCGACATCAAGACGACGAAGCTCGTGTGCAACGGCGCGGGCGCCGCGGGCATCGCCTGCCTGGACCTCGCCAAGGCGCTCGGCTTCGATCCGCGGAATATCACGCTCTGCGACACGAAAGGCGTCGTCTATCGCGGCCGCGCGGAGGGCATGAATCAGTGGAAGAGCGCGCACGCCGTGGAGACCAAGGCGCGCACGCTCGCCGAGGCGCTGGAAGGCGCCGATATCTTCTACGGCCTCTCCGTCGCGGGCGCGCTGACGCCGGACATGCTGAAGAGCATGGCGCCCGATCCGATCATCTTCGCCATGGCCAATCCCGATCCGGAGATCACGCCGGAAGAGGCCCGCGCGGCGCGCTCCGACGCGATCATCGCGACGGGGCGCTCGGACTATCCGAACCAGGTGAATAACGTCCTGGGCTTTCCCTACATCTTCCGCGGCGCGCTCGACGTGCGCGCGAAGACGATCAATATGGAGATGAAGATCGCCGCCGTGCAGGCGCTCGCCGATCTCGCGCGCGAGGACGTGCCGGACGAAGTGGCGAACGCCTATCGCGGCGCGCGTCCGCGTTTCGGGCGCGACTATCTCATCCCCGCGCCCTTCGATCCCCGCCTCATCTCCGTCGTGCCGCCGGCGGTCGCGCGCGCCGCCATGGAGTCGGGCGTGGCCCGCCGGCCGATCATCGACATGAAGGCCTATCGGCACGAGCTTTCAGCGCGACGCGACCCGATCGCGGGCCTGATGCAGACGATCTATGAGCGCGTGCGGCGCGAGCCCAAGCGCGTCGTCTTTGCGGAGGGAGAAGAGCAGCAGGTCATTCGCGCCGCCCTCACTTTCGTCAATCAGGGATTGGGCACGGCGGTTCTGGTCGGCCGCGAGGATCGCGTGAAGGCCAACGCCGCGAACGCCGGCGTCGAACTGATCGACGGCATAGAGATCCACAACGCCAAGCTCTCCCACCGCAACGCGGTCTATGCGCAATTCCTGTTCGAGCGGCTGCAGCGCAAGGGCTTTCTGCTGCGCGACTGCCAGCGGCTGATCAATCAGGACCGCAACCATTTCGCGGCGGCGATGGTCGCGCGCGGCGACGCGGACGCCATGGTGACGGGCGTCACCCGAAATTTCTCGAATGCGCTCGAGGAAGTGCGCCGCGTCGTCGATCAGAAGCCGGGCCATCGCGTCATCGGCGTCTCTCTCGTCCTCGCCAAGGGCCGCGTCGTCGTCGTCGCCGATACGGCGATCACCGAACTGCCCGAAGCGGAGGAGCTTGCGGAAATCGCCATTGAAGCGGCCGGCGTCGCGCGGCGCATCGGCCTGACGCCACGCGTCGCCATGCTCGCCTTCTCCACCTTCGGCTATCCGCCGGGCGAGCGCACGGAGCGCGTGCACAACGCCGTACGCGTGCTGGATTCACGGCGCGTCGATTTCGAATATGAAGGCGAGATGGGCGCCGACATTGCGCTCAACAAGGAATTGATGGGCGCTTATCCCTTCAGCCGGCTCAAGGACACAGCCAATGTCCTCATCATGCCGGCGTTCCACTCGGCGGCGATCTCGACCAAGATGCTGCAGGAATTGGGCGACGCCACCGTCCTGGGACCCCTGATCGTCGGCCTCGACAAACCCGTTCAGATTACGCATCTCGGCGCGACGGATTCGGAGATCGTGAATATGGCGGCGCTCGCCGCCTTCAGCCTCGGCGGATGAAGACGCGGCGGGCCCGCCGCCTGCCGCCCTTTTGCGTCAAAGATAGATTTGCGGGACCATGCTCGACACGCGCGCGGCGTAGAAGAAGCCGATCGCGAAATGGATCAGCAGATTCGTCGCGCCGAATCCGAAGGCGAAGAGCCCGAGATTCTCCATTGTTTCGCGCAGGAATTGGCGGCTTTTGAGCTTGCCTCCCCGCATCGCGCGGCGGACGCGCGTTCCCTCCGGTTCCGGCTTCGTCACGATGGCTGCAATGGCGCTGTCGAAGGAATAATGAACGCGGCTCATGGCGGTGAACCCATTTGCGGATGTGGTCGCCAGTTCGTAGCCACCAGAAGACACCCGGCGATTTAACGCCTCGCGAAAAAGATGGGCGCGATTTTAGGAAATGGATTTCTTTTCTCTGGCTCGATCGAAATCGGGATGGTCGAAGGCCATCATGAGGAAAACGCGCGGCTAGATCATGCTGCGTTTAGGGGAGACCGCCTAAACGCAGACCTTTTTCGACAAAGGACCCCGGACGGCGTGACGTCCGGGGCCCGCATTTGCGGATGATTTTCGGACCGTAAGCCCTGCCCGCGCGCTTACTGCGCCGCGAGCTTGATCTCCGGATAGGTGCAGCGCTCGTCGCTCTTTTCGTCCACATGAAGATGCGACGGCGGCTCGACAAAGGCGATGCCGAGCGTTTGCCAGACATCGACCACCGCCTCCACCAGATGCGCGATATGCTCATGCGTATGGCGGGGCGTCGGCGTGATGCGCAGGCGCTCGGAGCCCTTGGCGACGGTCGGATAGTTGATCGGCTGGATGTAGATATTGTGGCGCGTGAGCAGCAAATCGCTGGCCGCCTTGCACAATTCGGCGTCGCGCACCATCACCGGCACGATATGCGAGCCGTTTTCCAGCACCGGCAGACCCGCGGCCGACAGCGCATGCTTGGCGATGTGGGCGGCGCGCTGATGCGCGGCGCGCAGATCGGAGCGGCGCTTGAGCAGCCGGACTGAGGCGCAGGCGGCGGCCGCCACCGCCGGTGGCAGAGCGGTCGAAAAGATGAAGGCGCCGGCATAGGAACGGATGGCGTCGATGACGACGGCGTCGCCGGCGACATAGCCGCCGATCACGCCGAAGCCCTTCGCCAGCGTCCCTTCGATCACGTCGATGCGATCCATCACGCCGTCGCGCTCGCAAATGCCGCCGCCGCGGGCGCCGTACATGCCGACCGCATGGACCTCGTCGACATAGGTCATCGCGCCGTAGCGCTCGGCCAGCGCCGCAATCTGAGCGACCGGCGCGATATTGCCGTTCATCGAATAGAGGCTTTCGAAGACGACGAGCTTCGGCCGGTCGCCCGCTTCGATCAGAAGCTCTTCGAGATGGGCGAGATCGTTGTGGCGGAAGATTTTGCGCTCCGCGCGCGAGCGCTTCACGCCCTCGATCATGGAATTGTGATTCGACGCGTCGGAGAGAATGACGCAGTTCGGCAGCAGGTCCGCAATGGTCGAAATCGCCGCGAGATTGGAGATCCAACCCGAGGTGAAGACGAGGGCCGCCTCCTTGCCGTGAAGGTCGGCGAGCTCGCGCTCCAGCTCCACGATGGCGTGGCTGGTGCCCGAAATGTTGCGGGTGCCGCCCGCGCCCGCGCCGACCCGCGCCGCGGCGTCGAGCATGGCCTCGATCACCTCCGGATGCTGGCCCATGCCGAGATAATCGTTGGAGCACCAGACAGTGACGTCCTGGACGACGCCGTCGTCCCGATGCCATTTGGCGAGAGGAAAGGTCTCGACGTCGCGCTCGAGATGCACAAAGACGCGATAGCGGCGCTCGTCCTTCAGACGGGAGACGGCCGCCTCGAAATATCGCCGATACACCATTACGGAACCCTTCGATCCTTGAGGCCCATCAAACCCGGTGGAAGGCCCCGTCCCGCCTGCCGCCTTGTTTGGACGTTTTCTTACATAGCCGATCCTGAGCCGGATTGCGAGCGGCGGATTGCCGCGTATTAGCAGAGGGTTCTGCGCGGACGCGACAGCCGCCGGCCTGCGAATTCCTGGCGCCACGGCCGGGCGGTCCGCATCCCGGTCGTCGCCAGACCGTCACGGTCCCGTCACCGCGGCGAGACGCGGCCTCGCTAAGCAACAGCCTCCTTGTTCAACAAGTGGGGCAGACCATGATTTTTCGAAAAAGCGCATTCAGCGCCGCCGCTTTTGCGGCGGTGACGGCGGCGGCGGGGGCCAAGGCCGGCTCAATCCACGAATATGGCCACATCGTTGTGATCTATCAGGAGAATCACAGCTTCGACAATCTCTATGGCCTGTGGGGTTCGGTGAACGGGAAGCCCGTCAACGGCCTTCCCTACGCCGACGCCCCGCACACCACACAGATGCGCGCGGACGGGACGACGGCCTATTCCTGCCTGCTGCAGAACGACGTCAATCTGACTTCTCCGACGCCGCTCGCGCCGACCTGCACGGATAATACGGGCGCCACATCCTTCACCAGCGCCTTCGCCAACAAGCCGTTCAGGATCGACGACTATATCAAGGCGGCGGACGCCACCTGCGCGCCCTATGGCGGCTCGAGCGACGTGCTCAAGGGAAGCGCCGGGAGCCTGCCCGGCGGCTGCACGCGCGATCTCGTGCACCGCTTCTACAATGAGCAGTTTCAGATCAATGGCGGGCGTCAGAACCGCTACACGACCGGCAGCGACGCCGCCGGCCTCTCCATGGGCTATTACGACACGACGCAACTGCCGCTCTACCAATATCTGCACAAGAACCGCGCGCCGAACTACGTCATCGCCGACAATTTTTTCCAGGCGGCCTTCGGCGGCTCCTTCCTCAACCATCAGTGGCTCATCGCGGCGCGGACGCCCGTCTTCGCCAATGCGGCGAAGGACGGATCGTCGAACGATCTCCACTCCGTCGTCGACGCCAACGGCATGCCGACATCGACGCCGCTTTACGTCCCGGCGGCGAGCGGGCTGCGGGACAAATCGCTTACCGCCTATTGCGCCGACGATCCGTTGAAGCCCGCGGCCATCGCGGCCGCGCCGGCCGGAGTGGTCTGCGGCGATTACGCGGTCAACACGACTCAACCCTGGACCTGGCCCTATGCGCCGGGGACCGCCGACGCGGTCCGCCTGCCGCCGCTGACCTATCCGACGATCGGCGACCGGCTGAGCGCGAAGGGCGTGGACTGGGCCTGGTATTCCGGCGGCTGGGACAATGCCGAAGGCAACAGGAACGGCCTCGGCTGGACAAACGGCGCCGGCGCCAACTGCGCTGATCCGCACGCCAATCAGCAGACCGTGGCCGGCGCGCTGCGCTGCCCCGACAAACTCTTCCAGTATCACCATCAGGCATTCAATTATTTCGCCGCCTACGCCCCCGGAGCCGCGGCGCGCGTCGACCATCTGCGCGACGAAGCGGATTTCATCGACGCGGCGAAGCGCGGCCGTCTGCGCGCCGTCAGCTTCGTCAAGCCGCTGGGCTCGGAAAACGAGCACCCCGGCTATACGGGCGAGGCGGGCGGCAGCAGCCATCTCGTCGATCTGGTGAAGGCGGTTGTCGAGGGGCCGAACGGCCGCGACACGCTGATCGTCATCACCTATGACGAGTTCGGCGGCGCCTGGGACCATGTCTCGCCGCCCAGCGCCGCGAACGGCAAGGGAGCCTATGACGCCTGGGGTCCCGGCACGCGCATTCCGGCGATCCTGATTTCCGGCAAGCTTCAGCGCTCGGGCGTCGATCATACGGCCTATGACACGACGTCCATCCTCCGGCTGATCGAGGAACGCTTCCGCGTGGCCCCGCTGGCGCCGCGCGACGCGGCCGTCAACAGCCTCAAGAACGCGCTGAAGGACGATCGCGACGACGAGCACGGCGACCAGGATCGTTGATTAACCTGCAAGCCGAAATCGAGCCCCCCCGCCAGATGCGGGCGGCTCAGTTTGTTGGCAATCCTCCCGAGGCGGCCTCGTCCTTCGAGACGCGAGCTTCGCTCGCTCCTCGCGATGAGCCCTGAGTGTTTGGCGCTGAAAAAAGAAGCCCCTCATGCCGAGGAGCCTTCTCAAGTCGGGCTTGCCTGACTTGAGCATTTAAGGAGCGATCTCGGGCAAGCCCGAGATCGCAGCAGGCGTCTCGAAGCGCGAGGGGCGTCGCCGCGATTTTGTCAGCGCCCTAACCGCCCATAAAATGCGGGCGGCTCTTTGCGCGCCGGGCGGCGGCGCAACCAAGCGCTGGCGCAGGAAAGGCGGCGCGGGAGCCCGCCTTTCGGCGAGCCTTACAGGGCCAGCGCGTCGAGCACCCGCGCCCAGCTCCGCGCGCCCTTGTGGAAGCTCGTATAGCTGTATTTTTCGTTCGGCGAATGGATGCGGTCGTCGTCGAGCGCGAAGCCGATCATCAGCGTGTCCATATTGAGGTCGCGCTTGAAGGCGCCGACGATCGGGATGGAGCCGCCGCAGCCGGTGAGCGCGGCGTCCTGGTTCCACTCTTCGGTGAGCGCGCGCCGCGCGCGGGACAGCGCCTCGGAGCTGAAGGGAAGCTGCAGCGCGTTGGACGCGCCATGATTGATGAACTCCACTTTCGCATCCGCCGGCAGACGCTCGCGCACGAAGGCGCGGAAGCTTTCGAGAATCGCTTTTGCGTCCTGCTTGCCGACGAGACGGAAGGAGAATTTGGCGCTCGCCTGAGCGGGGAGGACGGTCTTGGAGCCCTTGCCGGTATAGCCGCCGACAATGCCGTTCACGTCGCAGGTGGGACGCGCCCAGATCTGCTCCATGACGCCGAGGCCCTTCTCGCCGCCGACCTTGGTGAGGCCGACATCGGCGAGCCACCGGCCCTCGTCGAATTCCAGATTGCGCCACTGTTCGGCGATGTCCTCCGGGATCTCCGGCACGCCGGCATAGAAACCCGGCAGCGTCACCCTGCCCTCGGCGTCGTGCAGATCGGCGATGATCTTCGCAAGCGCATGAATCGGATTGTTCACCGGCCCGCCGAACATGCCCGAATGCAAATCGTGGCTGGCGATGCGGATGACGACTTCCTCCTGCGCGAGGCCGCGCAGCATGACCGTGATCGCCGGCGTCTTCGGGTTCCACATGCTGGTGTCGCAGACCAGCGCAATGTCGGGCTGCGAGAGCTCGTCCTTGTGTTTCGTCAGGAAATCGGGAAGGGAGGGCGAACCGGTCTCCTCCTCGCCTTCGAACAGGAAGGTGACATTGCAGGGCAGGCCGCCATTCGCCTCGAAAGCGCGGCAGGCCTCGACGAACGTCATGAGCTGGCCCTTGTCGTCGGAGGCGCCGCGCGCGACGATCTCCCTGCCGTCCTTTCCGTCCGCGAGACGCGGCGCGAAGGGGTCGGCCTCCCACAGCTCCAGCGGGTCCGGCGGCTGCACGTCGTAATGGCCGTAGAACAGCACATGCGGCGCGTCCTTGCGCTTCGCTTTGGCGTGGCCCACGACGATCGGATGGCCGGGCGTCTCGCGCACCTCCGCCGTGTAGCCGAGGCCGGCGAGCTGATCCTTCAGCCAGTTGGCGGCGCGCAGGCAGTGCTGCGTATAGGCGGGATCGGTCGAGACCGAGGGGATGCTGAGCAAGTCGAACAGGCGCTGGGTCGACGCGGGGAGATTCGCGTCGATCGTGTTCAGGACGGCGTCGATCGTGGCCATGGAATCAGGTCCTTCGCGGTTAGTGCGAAGCTAGTGCGAAGAAGCGGCGGTGGGAAGGCGGAAAGGGCGTCACAAATGGAGACGGCCCCTCGTCCTCCGAGACGCGCGCTGCGCGCGCGCCTGAGGATGAGGGGCCTTTGCGAGGTGGCGGGCCAACGAATTTGCCGCACAAAAAGCAGTCATCATCCTGATGAGCCGCCGAAGGAGGCGTCTCGAAGGACGAGGGCTGCGCGCCTGTCGTAAGCCTGCAAACTCAACGCGTCGGCGTCGGCGTCCCGCTGCGATAGTCGTAGAAGCCGCGCTGGGTCTTTTTGCCGAGCCAGCCCGCCTCGACATATTTCACGAGCAGCGGACAGGGACGGTATTTCGTGTCCGCGAGGCCCTCATGCAGCACCTGCATCACCGAGAGGCAGGTGTCGAGGCCGATGAAATCCGCGAGTTGCAGCGGCCCCATGGGGTGATTGGCGCCGAGCTTCATCGCCGTGTCGATGGCCTCGACCGAGCCGACGCCCTCATAGAGCGTGTAGATCGCCTCGTTGATCATCGGCAGCAGGATGCGGTTGACGATGAAGGCGGGGAAATCCTCGGCGACGGTGACCGTTTTGCCGAGCCGGGCGCAGAAGCCCTTGGCTTCCTCGAAGGTCGCGTCGTCCGTGGCGATGCCGCGGATCAGCTCGACGAGCTGCATGCGCGGCACCGGATTCATGAAGTGAATGCCGATGAAGCGCTCGGGCCGGCCGGTGATCGAGGCGAGGCGCGTGATCGAGATCGAGGAGGTGTTGGAGGCGATAATGCCGTCGGGCTTCACGACCAGCGCCACGTCGGTGAGGATCCTGCGCTTGACCTCTTCATTCTCGGTCGCGGCCTCGATAACGATGTCGCAGTCGCGGAAATCCTGAATGGCGGGCGCGCCCGAAATATGCGGCAGGGCGGCGTCGACGGCGTCGGCGGTGAGGAAGCCGCGTTCCACCGACTTCTTCATCTGCACGCCGATGTCCTTGACGCCGGCCTCGATCCGCTCGGCCGTCACATCGTTGATGGCGACGTCGTAACCGGCGAGCGCGCAGACATGCGCGATGCCCTTGCCCATCTGGCCCGCGCCGATAACGCCGACTTTGCGAATTTCGAAGCTCATTGTTCGAACACCATAGCGAGAGGACCGCCGGCCGACAGCGGGACGGCTGCTTTGCAAATGCGGCCACGTTGCACTGCAATATAACGCGCGAATGGGTCGAAAGAAAACTGGCGCGCTTGAAAAAGTCGCGCTTCAGCTCTTCGCCGCCACATGGGCGGCGAAGAGCCGAATACCTAATTTACTTGCCGAGCTTGCCCAACTCGGCGTCGAGCTCGGGTATCGCCGTGAAGAGATCCGCGACGAGGCCGTAATCCGCGACCTGGAAGATCGGCGCCTCTTCGTCCTTGTTGATCGCGACAATGACCTTCGAGTCCTTCATGCCGGCGAGATGCTGGATCGCGCCGGAAATGCCGACCGCGATATAGAGCTCCGGCGCGACCGCCTTGCCGGTCTGGCCGACCTGCAGGTCGTTCGGGGCGTAGCCGGCGTCGACCGCGGCGCGCGAGGCGCCGATCGCCGCGTTGAGCTTCGTCGCCACCGGATCGAGCACCTTCTGGAAGTTCTCGGCCGAGCCGAGGGCGCGGCCGCCGGAAATGACGATGCGAGCCGAGGTCAGCTCGGGACGCTCGGACTTGGCGAGCTCCTCGCTCTTGAAGGAGGAGACGCCGGGATTCGAGGCCGCGCCGACGGATTCGACCGGAGCGGAGCCGCCTTCCGGCGCGGCCGCGAAGGCCGTCGTGCGGACGGTGACGACCTTCTTGGCGTCCCTGGCGCGAACCGTTTGCACGGCGTTTCCGGCATAGATCGGGCGCTCGAACGTGTCGGGCGAGACGACCTTGACGATGTCCGAGACCTGGGCGACGTCGAGCAGCGCCGCGACGCGCGGCAGCACGTTCTTGGTCGCGCTGGTCGAGGGGGCGATAATCACCTCATAGGCGCCCGCGAGCGACAGAATCAGCGCCGCGACCGGCTCGGCCAGCACATGATCGAGCGATGCGTCGGCGGCGTAGAGCACTTTCTCGACGCCGGCGAGCTTGGCGGCGGCAGCCGCGGCGCCGTCGAGGCCGGGGCCGACGACGAGGATGTGAACGGGGCCGCCGATCTGCGAAGCGGCGGTCAGCGCCTTGGCGGTCGCGGGCGCGAGCGCGCCATTGGCGGTTTCGGCGAGAAGCAGAATGGCCATGTCAGAGAACTCCCGCTTCCTTGAGCTTCGCGACGAGCTCGGAGACCGAGCCGACTTTCACGCCCGCCTTGCGGGTCGCGGGTTCGGCGGTCTTGAGCACTTCGAGTCGCGGCGAAATGTCGACGCCATAGTCGGACGGCGCCTTGACGGCGACCTCCTTCTTCTTCGCCTTGATGATGTTGGGGAGAGAGGCGTAGCGCGGTTCGTTGAGGCGCAGATCCGTGGTGACGACCGCCGGGAGTTTGAGGCTCACCGTCTGGAGGCCGCCGTCGATCTCGCGCGTCACGTCGACGGAGCCGTCGGTCAGATCGACCTTGGAGGCGAAGGTTCCCTGGCCCCAGCCGAGAAGCGCGGCGAGCATCTGGCCGGTCTGGTTCGAGTCGTCGTCGATCGCCTGCTTGCCGAGGATGATGAGGCCCGGCTGCTCCTCGGCCGCGATTCTGGCGAGGATCTTGGCGACCGCGAGCGGCTCGACCGTCTCCTCGGTCTTGACCAGAACGCCGCGGTCGGCGCCCATGGCGAGCGCGGTGCGCAGCGTCTCGTCGGCCTTGGCCGGTCCGATGGAGACGACGACGATTTCCGTCGCCTTGCCGGCCTCCTTCAGGCGCAGCGCCTCTTCGACGGCGATTTCGTCGAACGGGTTCATCGACATTTTGACATTGGCGAGATCGACGCCGGAGCCGTCGGGTTTCACCCGGATTTTCACGTTGTAGTCGACGACCCGTTTGACGGGCACGAGAATTTTCATCGCGCGGCCTCTGGAGATATGAGCGGGCGCGACGCGCCCCGCCTGCAAAACCGTGGCGGTCTGGTAACGGGGGCGCGCGCGCGTGTCAAACGGGGAGGTCAAGTCCGTTTTTCAAGCCCCCTCAGCTTTCCGGGCCAGTCTCCTCCGGGGGCAGGGTTTGCGGCGCCGGCGCGGACTTTGGCGGGCCGTAGGGACCGCGGTCGAGGAGCTTGTGCTTCCGGCGTTTAAAGATCGGCGTCAGCGCAAGGCCCGCGACGATGCCGCCGACATGCGCCATCCAGGCGATATGGCTCTCGCCGCCGCCCCAACTCGCATTGACAAGCTGCAGCACGATCCAGGCGCCGATGAAGAGAAAGCCCGAGGCGTGGAAGGAGAAGAAGGGCGGCGTGAGCCCGAAGAGCCGCCGCCTCGGCGATCCCGATCCATCTGCGAGCGTGATGATCCAGAACGGCAGCATGACGAAGGTCAGGGGCGGGAAGAAGCCCGTAACCGTCGCGCCGGGATATAGGAGCAAGAACGCCGCGCAGACGCCGGAGATCGCCCCCGAGGCGCCGACCAGCGGCGTGATCGAATGGGGCGTGGCGTAGACATAGAACACGCCGGCCATGACGCCGCATGAGAGATAGAACAGCAGGTAATGGAGCGAGCCCATGGCGTCTTCGACATTGTCGCCGAAGACGTAAAGGAAGAGCATGTTGCTCGCGATATGCAGCAGGGACGAGTGAAAGAAGAGCGAGGTAACGAGGGTCAGCGGCGCCGGGGGCCCGACGATCCAGTCGGCGAGATTGGCCTCGCCGAAGAGGACCCGCGGAATGATTGCGAAACCGCGCATGATGGTCATGGGATCGCCCAGGACCTCGCTATAGACCAAGAGGAAAACGAGGATATTGGCGACGATCAACGCGTGATTGGCGACGGGGCGCTTGAGATGGCGCAAGGGCGCGTCGTCGTAAAGCGGCATCACCATCGCACAATCCTCGTTTCGTTGAGCCGGACCCTAAGATAAGCGCGCCCGCCTGTCTGTCACGCCCGCACAAGCCTCGGACGCAGCCAGGCGAGCGCCTGCCGGCGCAGCCCGGCGATATCGAAAGCCGCGACCATCACCCCGTAGATCGCCGCGCCGGCCGCAATCTGCGCGAGAAGCGTGACGAAGCCAGGCGCCATCGACGCCCGCATCGGCGTGAGCGCGAGGAACATGATCGCCGTGCCGACGACCGCCGCGAAGAGATCCCGGAAGGACGGCCAGACAGGCTGGGCGCGCAGGGCGAAATAGATCGTCGCCAGGAGCGCGGCGATGTAGCCGCCGGCCTGGGCGATGGCGAGATTTGACGCGTCGCGTCCCCAGGGAAGAAGGAGAAACAGGAGCAGCGAGACGACCGCGGCCGCGACGGCGGCGGCGACCAGCGGGGCCGTGCGCTTGCTGATCTGAAAAACGGGGTTCACGCCGAAATTCAGGAAGCCCATGGCGAAGAGGCCCGGCAGCAGCAGGCCGAGATAATGGCCGAAGGGACCGCGAAACTGCCCCGGCACGATGAGCGCCTCGACCGAGGGCATGACGAGCCAGAGCCCGGCGCAGGCGGGGAGCAGAAAGGCGAAGACGACGCCCATATTACGCGCGACCTGCTCGCGCGCGCGGTCCTCGCCGTGCTGCTCATGCGCCGCGACGGCGATCTGGAACAGCAGCACGTCGAGCGCCGAGCCGAAAGCCATGACCGCGCGCATGCCGAGATCATAGGCCAGCGCAAACTGGCCCGTCTCCGCGAAGTCGTAGACGCTCGCCACGATGGAGCGCGCGGCGAGCGGCATCGCCTGATAGAGGAGATGCGCGGCGACGATGGGCGCGCTGTAGGCGATCAGTTGCTTGACGGTTTCGCCCTGGGCGTCGAGGCAGCGCACGCCCGGATCGCGCAGCGCCTCCCGCGCGAAAAACACCGTGCCGAGCAGGCTCGCCACGCCGCCGGCAAGCGCCACGCCCGCCGATCGGAACCAGAAGGCGCCGCCGCCGATGAGAGCGAAGGCCAGCAGGTTTTTGACGAGAACCAGCCGCCCATAGGCGCCGTCCTCGAAACGGGCGCGGGCGAGCGCCGTGGAATAGTCGAAGAGGCCGTTCGCCGTCGCCGTGGCCAGCGCCAGCAGGATCAGTTCATTGTCGAAATCGAGTTCGGGACCGACAAGCGAATAGGCGAAGGTGGCGATGACGAGCAGCGCCGTAACCGCGACGAAGGACGAGCCGAGCGTCGAGCGGATGATCGGATCGCTCTCGCGCGTGCGCCGGGAATAGAAGCGCGTCGCGGAGAGACGCAGCCAGTCATAAAGCGCCGTCTGCACCACGACGGCGATGGAGAAGGCGAGCGCGAAGCGCCCATATTCCTCGGGGCCGAGGAACTTCGCGACCATGAGGCCGATGACGAAATTCGTGGCCGTGTTGGCGAGGAAGGCGAGGAGGACTTTCAAGGAGAGCCCCCTCCCCGACCCTCCCGCGCTACGCGGGAGAGGGAGCGGGGCGCGTCAAGCGGGAATGTTTGCCGCCCCCGATGAAGACGGCGGCTCAGCCTCTTCTCCCGCGAAAGCGGGGGAGGGTTGGGGAGGGGGCAAGCCAGCTTCGCGCGCGCTTCCATCTCTTCGCTTATGCGCTCCAGCGTCCGAGCGCCTTCATCTCCTTCAGCGCCTGCGCGTCGCGGGGCGTCACGTCGGGAAATTCCGGGTCCGCCGTGGCGGGGTCGAAATATTTCCAGGAGCGCGCGCATTTGACGCCGCTCGCCCGGCTCGGGACGACCGCCACGCCCTTGACTTCAGGGAGTCGGAAAGCATCTGCGGGGCCTTCGCCCATCTCGACGCAAATGTCCGAGACAATGCAGATTTCCGCGAAATCCACCCCGTCCAGGGCCGCGCGCAAATGGCCGTCGGCGACGTAAACGATCGGCGCCGCTTCGAGCGAGGAGCCGATGCGCTTCTGCGCGCGCTCGATCTCCAGCGCGCCTGTGACGACGGTGCGGATGTCGCGCACGCCTTCCCACTTCTTCGCGAGCGCCTCGTCGCGCCAATGCGAGGGGATGTCGGGGAAGCTCTCGACATGCACGGAGGCGGCGTCCGGATAGCGCGCGAGCCAGGCCTCCTCCGCCGTGAAGACGAGGATCGGCGCGAGCCATGTCGTCACGCAGCGGAAGATGCGCTCAATGACGGCGAGCGACGCCTTGCGCTTCACGCTTGACGGCGGTTCGCAATAGAGCGCGTCCTTGCGAATGTCGAAATAGAAGGCCGAGAGGTCGCTCGTCATGAAGGGCGTGAGCAAAGCGACGACGCGCTTGTAATCGTACGCCTGATAGGCCGAGCGAATCTGCGCGTCCATTTCGACGAGGCGATGCAGCATCAGCCGCTCGAGCTCGCTTGCATGCTCGAGCGCCGCGTCGTCGTCCGATCCGTAGTGGGCGAGCGCGCCGATCATCCATCGAAGCGTGTTGCGGAGTTTGCGATAGAGATCGACAAAGGTCTTCAGGATTTCCGGCCCGACGCGCAGATCGTCGGCGTAATCGGAGGCCGCGACCCAGAGGCGCAGAATGTCGGCGCCCGAATCGGCGATCACCTTTTGCGGCGCGACGACATTGCCGAGCGACTTCGACATTTTGCGGCCCTTCTCGTCCAGCACGAAGCCATGCGTCAGCACGGCGTCGTAGGGCGCGCGGCCGCGCGTGCCGCAGCTTTCGAGAAGCGACGAGTGGAACCAGCCGCGATGCTGGTCCGAGCCTTCGAGATACATCACCTCGTCCTCGCCGCCGTCGCGCTTGCGGTGAATGCCGGCGAGCGCCGGGAAGTTCTTCGGATCGTCGAGGACGAAAGCGTGCGTCGAACCTGAATCGAACCAGACGTCGAGCACGTCCGCGACTTTCTCGTAATCGTTCGGATCGTAATCGGGCGCCAGGAATCTTTCCGCCGCGCGCGTCTCATACCACGCGTCCGCGCCTTCCTTCTCGAAGGCCGCGACGATGCGCTCGTTCACATGCTTGTCGACGAGGATTTCATGCGCGCCCTTCTTGACGAAAACCGCGATCGGCACGCCCCAGGCGCGCTGGCGCGAGACGACCCAGTCCGGGCGATTGGCGATCATGCCGCGAATGCGGTTCTCGCCCGCCGCCGGCGTCCATTGCGTGCGGGAGATTTCTTCGAGAGCGATTTCACGCAGCGTCGCCGCATTGGAACGCGAGCTTTCAGGCTCGCTTGCTTGCGCGCCGGATGGCGCGCGGTCCATCGGCTTGTCCATCGCGATGAACCCGGACGCGATGGATTTATCCATCGCGATGAACCATTGCGGCGTATTGCGGAAGATCACCGGCTTCTTCGAACGCCACGAATGCGGATATTGATGCTTCAGGCGCCCGCGCGCGATGAGATTGCCGGCCTTGATCAACTCGGCGACGACGGCCTCGTTGGCGTCGCCTTTCTCGCCCTTTTCGGTGAGCACGCGCTTGCCCTCGAAGCCCGGCGCTTCACTGGTGTAAAAGCCGTCTTCGTCGACCGTATAAGGAATGCGGTTGTCGATGCCGGACTCCGCCAGGCGGCGGCCATTCGCCATCCAGATATCGAAGTCTTCGCGGCCATGGCCCGGCGCCGTATGCACGAAGCCCGTGCCCGTGTCGTCGGTCACGTGATCGCCATCGAAGAGCGGCACGTCGAAGACATAACGCAGATGCGCGAGCGGATGCGCGCAGACAAGGTCTTTCAGCTCGCCCGCGCCAACGTCGCGCAGGCGCTCGAAGCCCTCGACCTTCGCGGCCTTGAAGACGTCGCCCGCGAGCTTGTCGGCGAGGATGAATTTCGCGCCGGGAAAGGCCCAGTTGTCGTCGGGCGCCTGCGTGACGCGATAGAGGCCGTAGGCGATTTTCGACGAGAAGGAGATTGCGCGGTTGCCCGGCAGGGTCCAGGGCGTCGTGGTCCAGATGACGACGCGCGCGTCGCTGAGATCCTCCTGCGCGCCGCGCGGGATCGGGAAAGCGACCCATACCGTGTCGCTCGTATGATCCTCATATTCGACCTCGGCCTCGGCGAGCGCCGTCTTCTCGACGACCGACCACATTACGGGCTTGGAGCCGCGATAGAGCAGGCCGTTCTCCGCGAATTTCATGATCTCCCGGGCGATGGTCGCTTCCGCGGGATAGGCCATGGTGGCGTAGGGATGGTCCCATTCGCCTGCGACGCCGAGGCGCTTGAACTCCTCGCGCTGGATCGATAGCCAGTTCTCGGCATAGGCCCGGCATTCCCGCCGGAAGGCGATCATCTCGTCGGGCTGCGCGAAGTCGGGCTTCTTCTTGCCCTTGGCGCGGTAATTTTCTTCCTCGATCTTCCATTCGATCGGCAGGCCGTGGCAGTCCCATCCCGGCACATAGACGCAATCCTTGCCGGTCATGCGCTGGCTGCGCGTGACGACGTCCTTGAGAATCTTGTTCAGCGCATGGCCGATATGGATGTTGCCGTTGGCGTAGGGCGGGCCGTCATGCAGCGTGAATTTCGGCCGGCCTTTCGCCACCTCGCGCATTTTCTCGTTGAGGCCGATCTCGTCCCAGCGCTTGAGGATCTCCGGCTCGCGCCGGGGCAGGCCCGCGCGCATGGGGAAATCCGTGACCGGCAGATAGAGGCTACTGGAATAGTCGGGCCCTTTGGGCGTTTCGTCGTTCATGGGTCTTAAGCCAACCGGGTCGGGCGGCGCCGGGGCGGCCGGCGAGTCACGCGTGACATAGAGGATTTGAAGGAGAAGCGCCAATCGCGCCAAAAACCCGGACGCCGCGCGAGCAGGAACTCAAGCGCGGCCCGGGCCGGTAATTCGCCATCCGGGGAAAATCGCCATGGCCCTCAATAGCAAGCTGGGCCGGGACGGAAAAGCGCGAAAACTAGCGCAGCCGCCTGAACGGCCCGAATCCCAGCGCATTCGCGATCCATGCGCCGGCTCCCAGCAGCGCGACCGCCGGAACGAGGATCAGCAGCAGGCCCGACAGGAAGAAGAGGCAAAGCCCGATAAAGAGAAGCAGGGCGACGCCGAGCATCATGCTCTGCAGCGGGCCGAGCTTCACGAATTTCACCTCGCCCGAGCCGGACGAAATCCAGATGCGCGAGGTCGCGAAAGCGTCCTCGCGGCTCCGCCGGGGTTCTTCGCCCGGCGGAATGATCTCGATCTCGCCTTTGGGTTCGTCGCTCATCTCCGTCCCTTTCAAGATACGAAGATAGGCGCTCGCCGCACGCCCTGCAATGCGCCGCGCGCCGTCTCACCAGCGCGGGGCGCGCGCGTAATAGCCTCTGGCGTAAGCGTCTCGACGGTCGAGCGCCCTCAGCTCCCGTTCGACGAGCGGCGCCATGCGCGTCGCGATGAGATCGGCGCCGGCCTCGTTCGGATGCTCGCCGTCGCTCAGCATGTAAGCCGGGTTTCCGAAAGCGCCGTCCAGAAAGAACGGATAGAGCGCCACCTTCTCCCGCGACGCGAGCGTCGGATAGATGGCGTCGAAGCGGCGTTTGTAGGTCGGGTCGCGCTTGGGCAGCGAGACCATGCCGGCGACGATCACCCGGGCTCCGCGCGCCTTGCTGTGCCGGACGATGGCGTCAAGGTTGCGATAGACGACGCGGGGGTCGGCATTGTCCAGCATGTCGTTGCCGCCGAGCTGCACGATCACGAGATCGGCGCCGCGGCTGAAGGCGAGCGGGATGCGCTGCAGGGCGACGTCGGTCGTGTCGCCCGCGCGGGAGGCGCGCATGACCTGCACATCGGTGCGTCCGCGGTCGGCGAGCCGCCGGCGGAGCGCCCAGGAAAAATCCGTCCCTTCAGGCAGGTCGAAGCCGGAGGTAAGACTATCCCCAAAGACCAGAACGCGCTTCGGCTGCGCCTGGACGGAACTCAGGAAAAATAGAAAAGCAGACAGACAGGCTGCAAGAAGACGCGCTGCGCCGCTCATGGCATCCTCCAGGCGATTGGACAGGCCTTGAAGGCTAGGGCTCCCTGCCTGATCGCCAAGCGGCGCGGAAAATGTTTATTTTCGCAAGGGTCAGCGACGCTGGAGCATGGCTCGCGCCCGGACGCAGTCGTCCTCCATCTGCGCGATGAGCGCGTCGACGCTCTCGAATTTTTCCTCGCCACGGATGAAGCCGTAAAAGGCGACCTCGACCTCCTTGCCGTAGAGATCGCCGGAGAAGTCGAAAACATAGGCTTCGAGCAGCGCCGCGCCATTGTCGAAGGTCGGACGACGGCCGAAATTCGCGGCGCCCTCGCGGATGACGCCGTCGAACTCGATCGTCACGGCGTAGATGCCGTGGCGCAGACGGTTCGAGGGATCGAGGGCGATATTGGCGGTGGGGAAGCCGAGCAGCCGTCCGCGCTTATCGCCGTGGCGCACGACCCCGCGCACGAAATAGGGATGCCCGAGCAGACGCCGCGCGAGCGCGACGTCGCCCTTCTCCAGCGCCTCGCGCGTCGCGGTGGAGGAGACGGCCTCGAGACTTCCCTCCTCGTCCTGGGTGATGCGGTCGACGATCTCGACCGCGAAGCCCAGCCTTTCGCCTTCCGCCGCGAGAAAGGCGGCGTCGCCCCTGCGGCCGGCGCCGAAACGGAAATCGTAACCGGCGACGATCGCCGAGAGCCCCAGCCGACTGACGAGAATCTCCCTCACGAAATTCTCGGCAGGACAATTCGCCAGATCGCGGTTGAAAGTGAGGACGATCATGCCGTCGAGCCCCAGCCGCGCCGCCTGAGCCGCCTTGGCGTCAGGGGGCGTCAGACGGAAGATCACCGGCCGGCCGGCGAAGACGTCCGCCGGATGCGGCTCGAAAGTGAGCAGGACGCAGGGCCTGCCGAGCCTCTTCGCGAGCGCCTGGGCGCGCGCGACCACGCCGCGATGGCCGCGATGGAGCCCGTCGAAATTGCCGATGGCCGCGACAGCGCCTTCGAGCCCTTCGGGCGGAGAGAGAGGATCGCGCGCCAGAACGAAGGAATGTCGGGTCGGCGAGATCATCCAGCTCAAGCCTCGAACGCGTCGGCGAACAGGCCGAAGCCCCGTTCAAGATACAGCATTATCTCGAGCGCCGTCTCGCGGGAATCCGCGCAGATGCCTTCAAACGTGATCATGACGCCGCCATCCTCCGTAGCGGACCGAAGCGGAAGATATTTGACGGTCAGATGGCCGCTGAAGCCGCCGAGCCGCTCGACGCCCGCGGGCGGTCCGCTCAAGCAGACAATATTTCCGGCCTGCGGGACAGCGGCTGGATCAAGCTCGCCCGAAACCATCCCGATCGTGGCGTCGGCGATAAACGCGCTGACGCCGATGGAGACCGTCATGTCGCCGAACCCGCCGCGCGCTCACGCCGTCGCCGGCTTCTCCGCGGGCGGGGCCGAGCGGATCGCCTGCTCGCGCGAGGGAACCATCACGGTCGCCTCGCCGTCGAGAACGACCTTGCCGTCGACGAGGCATTCGCATTTCAGCCTGGCGCGTCGACCCTTCTCGACGAGCTCGATGACCTCCACCACGACGGTGATGACGTCGCCGATTTTCACGGGCGCCTTGAAATTCAGGGTCTGGGACAGATAGACCGCGCCCGGCCCCGGCAGATACATGCCGATGACGGTCGAAATCAGCGAGGCGGTGTAAAGGCCGTGGACGATGCGCTCACCGAAGCGGGTCTTCGACGCGAAGTGGTCCGAGAGATGGATCGGATTGCGGTCGCCCGAAAGGTCGGCGAAGGCGATGACGTCGTCGTCCATGACGGCCTTCATCAGCGTCTCGCGCATGCCGACGCTCAGGTCTTCGAAATAATAGATTTTGAACGGCGTCGACATGGATTCACCGGATCGTTGCGCGGGAAGGGACGAAGCGCCCCGTTTTCCCCTTTTACCAGAAAACTTCGCGGGCCAAAGCCACAGGACGCGCTCCGGCCTTCGCGGCCAGCCGCTCGAGGGCCTCGTAATCGACGCTCGCGCCATTGGGCCGCAGCTCGTCGACATGCACGCCGTCGGTGACGAAGACGCAATCGAGCCCGGCGCGGCCGGCGCCGGCGAGATCCGTGAAGGCGCCGTCGCCGATGGCCACGATGCGCGCGTCTTCTACCGGCCCGCCGGGCAGGGCCGCAAGTCGCGCGCGCGCCGCGTCGTATATCGGCGCATAGGGTTTGCCGAACATCAAGACCTCGCCGCCCATGGCGGCATAGCGCTCCGCGAGCGCGCCCGCGCAATAGACGATGTCGTCGCCGATGGCGACCACGATGTCGGGATTTGCGCAGAGCATGACGAGGCCGCGAGCCTTCAGGGCCGCGAGCCGCGCGTCGTAATCCTGCGGAATTTCCTCGCGCTCGGCGAGGAGGCCCGTGCAGACGACGTAATCCGCCTCTTCCGGCCCGACCTTCTTGACCGGCGCGCCGAGCCGGCGCCCGGCCTCCTCGAACAGCCCGTCGTCGCGCGGCGGTCCGAGATGATAACAGGCCAGCCCCTTGCGCGCGACGATCTCCCGGCAGGCAAGTTCGCCCGCCGAAACGAGGTCGTCGAACGCGTCCTCGGGGAGGCCGAGGCCCAGCAGCTGGCGGCGCACCTCGGCGTCGGGGCGCGAAGCGTTGGTGATCAGCACCACGCGGCCGCCCTGCGCCCGAAAGCGCTTCAGCCCGTCGGCGGCGCGCGGAAAATGCTTCCTGCCGTCGATAAGCACGCCCCAGACGTCGCAAAGGATGGCGTCGTAGCGACCCGCGAGTTCGTGAAGGCCGGCGATTTCGTCGATCGGCGCGGCGGCTTCCGTCCGTACCGTCAACAGCGCAACTCCTCCAGCGCGGCGGCGTGGGCGTCCCCGGCGACGGGGCGGAATTCCCCCGAGGCTTCGTCGAGCGCCAGCAGCTTGCCGTCCATCACGCTGAAATAGGCGGCGTGGAGATGCAGAAAGCCGCGCCGCTCCAGGATCTGCACCATGGGGAAGCTGCGCAGATGGATAAGCGTCTGCTTGATCGACTCGAATTCGAGCTTCTGCAAATAGGCGTCGTCCTCCGGATCGGGCCGGCCGCCGACGCGCTCGATGGCGGGGCCGAGCATCTTGATCCAGTCTCCGATGAAGTCGCTGTGGCTCAGGCGCGGCGCGTCGGGATCGACGGCGATCTGCGCGAAGGCTTTCACGCCGCCGCATTTTCCGTGGCCGAGCACCACGACATGCTGCACTTCGAGCGCCATGATGGCGTATTCCAGCGCCGCCGAGGCGCCGTGGAAATGATCGTCCGGCTCGTAGGGCGGCACCAGCGCGGCGACGTTGCGCAGGACGAAGAGCTCGCCCGGCCCGGCGTCGAAGATCGCTTCGGGCGCCACACGGGAGTCGCAGCAGCCGATGACCATGGTCGTGGGCTTCTGGCCCTTGATGGCGAGCGTGCGGAACCGCGCCTGCTCGGAACGGAAACGGCCGTCCAGAAAGACTTTGTAGCCCTCGACAAGATGCGGCGGGAAACCGCCTGAGGCTGCGGGGCTCGTATCTGCCATATATCGGTTCCGGTCTTGTGAAAGGCGGGGAC
The DNA here is from genome assembly GCF_052186135.1 of Methylocystis sp. JAN1. Lineage (GTDB taxonomy): Bacteria > Pseudomonadota > Alphaproteobacteria > Rhizobiales > Beijerinckiaceae > Methylocystis. Next base: position 434,331 of record NZ_CP181499.1, read on the forward strand.
GCCAGCTTCGCGCCAAAGCCGATGGCGGAGACGCTTCTTATTGTGTAGACCAGCGCTCGCGGCAAGAGAATATCGACCCTGGAAGATCCTGAGCGAGCCAAAAGAATGATCTCGAAACTGAAGCGCAGCGTTCTGGCCATGCCGGGCTCCAACGCCCGCGCCCTTGAGAAAGGCAAGAGCCTCCCCGCCGACGTTTTGATGTTCGAGCTCGAGGACGGCGTCGCCGAAGCGGCGAAGACGACCGCGCGCGAGCAGGTCGCGGCCGCCGTCTCGGGCGGCGGCTACGGCGACCGGCAGATCGTGGCGCGCGTGAACGCCCGCGGCTCGGAATGGTACAAGCCCGACATCGCGGCGATCGCGCCCGCCGGGCCCGACGCCATCGTGATCCCGAAAGTCAATTCGCGCGACGATATTCTGAAGGCGGCCGCCGACATCGTCGCGGCCGGCGCGCCCCTCAAGACCCGGCTCTGGGCGATGATCGAGACGCCGCGCGCGATTTTCGACATCGAGAAGATCGCGAGCGCCGCCGACGATCCCGCCGCGCGCCTGGAGGTTCTGGTGCTCGGCCCCAACGACATCGCGAAATCGACCCGAGCGCGCCTGACGCCGGGCCGTCCGGCGCTCGTCTCCTGGCTCTCCGCCGGCGTTCTCGCCGCGCGCGTCCACGATATCGAGATCATCGACGGCATCTATAACGACTTCAACGACGAGGCCGGCCTGCGTCGCGAGGCCGAGCAGGGCCGCGACATGGGCTTCGACGGGAAGATGCTCATTCACCCGAGCCAGATCGGCCCGGTGAACGAAATTTTCGCGCCGAGCCCCGAGGAAATCGATTTCGCGCGGCGAATCATCGCCATTTTCGACGAGCCGGAGAACGCCGAGAGGGGCGTGGTCCAGATCGACGGGAAGATGGTGGAGCGCCTGCATCTCGATATCGCCCGGCGCACCCTCGCTTTGATGGAAGCCGCCGGCTGATCGGGAGGTTAGGCGCCGAAAGCCTGTTTCGCGGGCACGCCGCCTCCTTTATACCTTCGGCGCCGAGAAGGCGCGCGGCGGGAGACCGGGAACCGGTCGCCGCACGATGCGCGCGCCGATGAGCGAGGACGGTGAGCATGGCGGCGCCTGAAACCGAGAAGACCGACAAAGCGTCCAAAGTCCAAAGCGCCGCGGGCGCGACGCCGGCGCCGCCGCCGAGGCCGGCCGGCCCGCCGAAGAAAAGAAGGGGCTTTTTTTCGAGCCTCCTCCTCTCCGCCGCGACGCTCTCCATCCTGGCGGGCGCCGCCGGTTACGCCGCGCTGACCTTCCGCAACGCTGATCCGCGCGTCGGCGTCGCCGCGGACTATGTCGAACAAGGCCTTGCGGAAGCGCAAGGCGCGCTGGACAAAGCGCAGGAACTGCTGGCCGACGTCACCGGATCGCAAAAGCCCGCCCCGAAGGCGGCGAACCATCGCGCCCTTCTCGACAAGGCGCCGCTGGCGCCGGCGCCCGCCCCCGAAGCGACGCCCGCGCCGCAGCCTGAGGGCGCCCAGGAACCCGCAACCGCCGCGCCTGCGCCGGTGGAGGCGGCCAAGGAGCCGGAGGCGGCCCCCGAAAAGCCTGCCACGGAGACGCCGGCGCCCGATCGAGCCGAGATTTCCGAACCGCCCCGCAAGCCCATGGAGCTCGCGCAGGAGCCTGCGCCGGTTCCGGTCCCCGCGCCCGCCCCCGCCGAAACCGCGCCCGCCCCGGCGGCGAAGGGCGGCGACAAGTCCGCCGACGCCGGCGGCTTCACCGACCGCGACCTTATCGTCGCAATGGAAGGCCGGATCGACGCGCTGAGCGACGAGGTGCAGGCGTTGCGCGGCAAGCTCGAAGCGCCGAAGAGCGAGGCCCGCGCCGCGCCGGAGACGGCGGTCTCCAGGACCGAAGCCGAGAAGCCCGCTCCCGCCCCGGCGGCTTCGCCCGACACGACCGGCGCCGCGGTCGTCATCGCCTTCGCGCTCCAGCGCGAGCTCGAGGCCGGCCGTCCCTTCGCGGAAGAAATCGCCGCGCTGTCGCGCCTCAACGCCGAGCCCGCCCCGGCGCCCGTGCTGATCGAGCTTTCCGATAAGGGCGCGGCCACGGGCGCTCAGCTCCGCGACGCTTTCCTGCCCATCGCCAAGAAGCTCAAATCGCACGAGGCCCACCCGGAAGGCGCGCATGAAAGCGGCGACATCGCCGGCCACATTCTTGAAGGCGCGAGCAAGCTGGTGAAGGTGCGGCCCATGGGCCAGGCCCAGCCGGAGAGCCTCGACGGCAAGCTCAACCGGATCGAAGCGGCGCTCGCCCATGGCGACTTCGCCGCGGCCGAGGAGATCTTCGGCAGCCTGCCGGACGAGGCCAGGAGCGAGGCCGGGGATTTCGGCGAGACCCTTCGCCGGCGCGCGGAAGCGGCCCGGGCCGCGGACGAATTGTTGCACGGCGCCATCGCGGCGCTCGGCAAGAAATAAGCGGGAGCGTCCTCCATGCTTTTCATCTTCCTCTTCATCATCGCGCTCGCCGCGGCCTCTTACGGTCTCGAACTGCTGATCGAGCAGCCGGGCTCGCTGACGCTCGAATTCGCCGGCCAGCATGTCGAAATGTCGATCCCCGTCGCGGTCGCCGGCCTGCTGCTGCTGATCGCGGCGATCATCATCGTATGGGCGATCGTCGTCGCCCTCGTCCGCCTTCCGGGCCGGGTCGCCGGCGGCTCGCGCGAGCGGCGCAAATCGAAGGGCCTCGACGTGATCTCGCAGGGCCTCGTCGCGGTCGGCGCCGGCGACGTCGCCAAGGCGCGCAAGGCGGCGGGACTGGCGGAAAAGCTCATTCCCGACGAGCCGCTGACGCAGATGCTCGTCGCGCAAGCGGCGCAGCTCGCTGGCGACAAGACGAGCGCCGCCAAGGCGTTCCACAAGATGACGCTCAATCCGGAAACGAAGCTTCTCGGCCTGCGCGGGCTTCATATCGAGGCCAAGCGCCGCGAGGACGCCGAAGCCGCGCATCACTTCGCGAGCGCGGCCCATGAGATCGCGCCGCTGCCCTGGGCCGGCTCCGCCGTGCTGGAGCATCTCGCCGCGAGCGGGGAGTGGGAGAAAGCGCGCGAGGCGCTGGAAAAAAGCGTCGCCTCCAAGGCGATCGACCTGCCGAGCGCCCAGAAGCTCCGCGCCGTCATCGAGACGGCCATGGCGATCCAGAGAGAGCGCGAGCATCCGCATGACGCGCTGCATCTTGCGCGGCAGGCGCTGAAACGCCGGCCGGGCTTCACCCCCGCCGCCGCGACCGCCGCGCGCGTCCTCATCCGCCATGGCGACCAGAAACAGGCGCTGAAGCTCATCGAAGGCGTTTGGGCGACCGATCCGCACCCTGATCTCGCCGAGGTCTATCTGCAAGCCCTGCCCGAGGAGACCAACGCGCAGCGTTTGTCCCGGATGGAGCGTCTCGCCAAAATGGCGCCGCAGGCGCCGGAGAGCCGCCATATCGTCGCGCAGGCCGCACTCGCCGCGCGCGATTTCAAAAAGGCGCGCGAGGCGCTCGCGCCGCTGATCGCCGACGGGCGGCACCCCAGCGCCCATAGCTGCCTGCTCATGGCGGAAATCGAAGACGCGGAATTCGGACCGAGCGGGCCGGTGCGCGAATGGCTGGCCCGCGGCTCGCGCGCGCCGCGCGACCCGGCCTGGATCGCCGACGGCATGGTTTCGCGCCATTGGCTGCCTCTGTCGCCCGTCTCCGGCCGTCTCGACGCTTTCGAATGGAAGACCCCGCCGCACTCCGCGCAGCATCTGACGGAAGAGGGGCGCCCGAACATCCCGGCCGCCTTCCTGGCGAAGCCGGAAAAGGCGCCGGAGATCACGGCGCAGGCGGTGGAGTCGTGAGGGCTCGCGCCGCTCACGCTCCCCGATGCCGATCCGCCCGGCGGATCTGCACATAGAGCGCGCCTTCGCCGCCGTGATGGCGCGCGGCTTCTCCGAAGCCCACCACCACGTCGCGCAGATTCGGCGCCTGCAGCCACATGGGCACGACACGGCGCAGCACGCCGCCTTCCTCGCGCGACAGGCCCTTGCCCGTGACGACGATGGCGACTTTGGCGCCGTCCGCCTGCGCGCGGCGCAGGAAGACGTTCAGGACGCGCTGCGCCTCGTCCTGCCGCATGCCGTGAAGATCGAGCTTCGCCCCGATGTCGAGGCGCCCGCGTTTGATCTTCACGCGGGTGCGATGGTCGATCCCGACGAGCGGCGTCGGGAGCTTCGGCGGCGCGGGGCGGTCGCGATGAGGGACGGGCGCTGGGCGCGATTCGCTCAAAGGCTCCGCAACGGCGTTCAAAGCCGGCGGGGACGGCGATTCGACGATCGGCGCCGGCCGGGCGCGGAAAGGGCTCACGCTGGCCGTGACCTTCATCCAGAGCTCGGCTTCGGCGCGCGTCAGCCGGCGCAGCGAATAACGGCGCTTGTCCTCCGTCACGGCGCGGCCTCCTCCCTTGGCAGAAAGACAATGAAATCCGCGATATGCCGCACGCGGCCCGCGAGCGAGCCAGCCCGCGCGCCCGCGCCGAAAAAGAGGTCCGCGCGCGCCTCTCCCACTATCGCCGACCCCGTATCCTGCGCGATCATCAACCGCTCGAACCCCGTCTCCGCCTCGCTCACCCACGGAACGCGCGTCGCGATCCAGAAAGGCAAGCCGTAACTCCAGATCGACCGGTCGACGGCGATGGAGCGCAGCGGCGTGAGCGCCACCCCCTCGCCGCCGATGGGCCCGAGCCGCCGGTCGTCTGAATCGTCCAAGCTGAAGAATACATAAGATCGGTTTTCCTGCATCAGCCTTCGGCCTGGCTGATCGGGCCCGACTCCCATTTTGCGCAGCGTCGCCTTCAGCTTTTCGAGCGACATCTCGCTTTCCGGCGCGAGACCCCGCTCGATCATCAGGCGGCCGATCGACGTGTAGGGCCAGCCATTGCGGCCGTCATAGGTGAGGGCGGCTGTCTTTCCATCGGGCAGGCGCAGGCGGGCGGACCCCTGCACCTGCATGAGGAAAAGCTCCACAGGGTCGCTGAGATAAGCGATGGGGACGGAACCTGTCGCCGCGCCTTCCTCCTCGATCGCCCGGCGGGTCGGATAGGAGGTCAACGCCCCGTCCGGCAGGCGCCGGGCGCTGGTCAATGTCTCGCCCGTGGCGGCCGACAGCGGCGAATCGTTGAGCGTGACGAGATCGGGCGGACGGGAGAGCGCCGGCGTCCCGAAACCGGGCTCCGGCGCAAGGCGCGCCTCGACTTCGGGTTCGTAATAAGCGGTGACGAAGCCTTTTTTGCGCAGGCGCCAAGGCTGAAACCGGCGGCGGAAAAACGCGTGCCCGTCAATGTCCCCGGAAAGCGCGGCGCGGGCGGCCGCGGTCAGGCCGGGAGACGGCCGACGGGCGGCGCGCTGTTCGCCGGCGCCGGAAACGAGATGCGCAGCGGAGCGCCTGAAGGCGGAAAAGGCGGCGTCGAGATCGTCCGCATCGAAGCCGGCGATCGCCCCGAAGGGGATCGGCTCGATATCCGCCTGCCTCCGCACGGGCTCAGGCGGGACGCGTGGCGGTGAGCTTCCAGTTCGGATCCGCGGCGCGGGGATCGCGCGCGAAAGTCCAGAGTTCCTCGACGGGCGCGGTGCTCCCGCCCTCTATGATCTCGCCGGCCTTGTCCTTGCGGACATTCATCAGCCGCACGGCGAAGCGCACGGCGATCTCGTTGAGGCGCGGCGCGGCGCGGGCCGATTCGACCAGCGCCGTGTCGATGGCGACGACCGCGGTCTCCACCGTCTCGCCCGCCGCCTCGCGGCGCGCGATCTCCCCCGCGAAGCCGTCGAAGACCTCCTTGGAGAGGAGCGGGCGCAGCGTGTCGCGGTCGCCTTTCGCGAAGGCCGAGACGATCATCTCATAGGCGCGGCGCGCGCCGTCGAGAAAAGCGTGCCCGTCGAAGCGGGGATCGGCGGCGGCGATGGCGTCGAGCCCCTCGGCGGCGGCGCCCTGCTCGGCGACGCCGTTCCAGCGGTCTTCATGACGCACGGGCGGCAGGTCGTCCTCCGGCGGCGCGCCCGGCAGGGTCGCCGGCCCAAGGGGCGCGCGGCGCGGCTGGAATTGCGCAGGCGGCGGCGTCTCCCGGTCGACGCGCACGCCGAGCACGGAGCGAAGCTTCCACACGACGAAAATGGCGAGCGCCGCGAAGACGATGAGCGACGGGTCGAAAGGTTCGCCGGTCGGCGACATTGATCTCTCCCGGAATTCTGTCATGTCGGCTACCATGTCGCGGCTCGCATGTCACGAATCAAGGGCCGCGCGGATCGCCGCAGGCGATCCGACGCGCAAGCTTTTGCGGGCGCGGGAGAGTTGGGAAGCGTGAACGACAGGACGAAGCTCATCGCAGTTGCGCTTGGCCTGTGGCTGACGCTGGAGATCGTGGCGTTCGCCTTCGTCCTGAGGTCGGTGGGCCTGCTCGTCGCGATTCTCCTCGGCCTCGGCACGACGGCGCTGGGCCTTTCCGACGTGAAGCGTCTCCTGTCCGTCTGGCGTGAGCGCGGGAGGCTGCGCGCCGAGGGCGCCATGCTCGACGGCGCGTTGCAGGCCTTCGCCTCCTTCCTGCTGATTCTGCCGGGCTTCGCCTCCGACGTGCTGGGCCTTGCGCTGAAATCGCCGTCGGTGCGCGCCGGAGTGACGAACCGCATTCGCAATCGCGGAAAAAGCCCGAAAAAGCCCGATGGGCCGCAGACCATCGACCTCGATCCCCGCGAATGGAAGCATCTGACCCCGAGCGGCCGGCCCAAGCGCAAGCGCAAGAAGCCCGACGGCGCTTCGCCGTCGGTCCGCTGAGCCTTGTTCCGCGTCGGGAGACGTGTTAGGCGGGCGCCACTTCTCGCCTCAAGGCGGCATGGCTGGAGATTCCGATATGTCTGACACGAATGGAAACGGCGCAGGCGCCGGACAGGGCGGCGCTCCGGCCCTGAACGCATTGGTTCAGTATCTCAAGGATTTCTCTTTCGAGAACCCCAACGCTCCGAATTCGCTCGGTCCGCAGGAAAAGGCGCCGAACATTTCCATTCAGGTCAATGTCAACGCCAAGCAGCTCGCGACGACCGACTTCGAAGTCTCGCTGGCCCTCGACGCGCAGGCCGGGGAAGGCGCCGACGTCCTGTTCAAGCTGGACCTGGAATATGGCGGGGTCTTCCGCCTGCTCAATATTCCCCAGGACCAGATTCACCCGATCGTCATGATCGAATGCCCGCGCCTCCTGTTTCCCTTCGTGCGCCAGATCGTGGCGGACGCGACGCGCGACGGCGGCTTTCCGCCGCTCTATATCGACCCGATCGACTTCGTCGCTCTCTATCAGCAGAAGGCCGCCGAAGCCGCCCAGCAGGGAACGGCGAACGCCTGAGCGCGGGGCGCATTCAGCGAAAAGGCGGTTCCGGCTTTTCACCGGGCTTTGGCGTCAATGTCGAATTCAAGCTGCGGAGGGCGATTGCTCTCCGCTTTCTTCTTTCTGAGGCAAGTATCTGTCCCAGATCACGGTCTTTGAAAGAGCGGCGACGAAGGCGCGATGCGCCTCGATCTCTCCCGCCGTGAGGCGGTTCGCCAGCGGCTCGGGTCGGGCGCGGAGAAGATCACCGGTCTGGGCGCGGCGTGCGACGCTCACCGTCGCAAGCGACAAGGCGGCCTGCCGGCCGCCGCGCAATTCCGCATAGACTTCCGCGAGCAGACCCGCGTCCAGAAGCGCCCCGTGCTTGTCGCGGCGCGAGAGATCGACGCCGTAGCGCTGGCAGAGCGCGTCGAGCGAAGCGGGGCTTCCAGGATGAAGCCGGCGCGCCATGGCGAGCGTGTCGACGATGCGCGCCGGCGCGAGCGGCGGCAGGTTCAACATCGCGAATTCGGCGTTGACGAACCGCACGTCGAACTCGGCGTTATGCGCGACCATCGGGGAATCCTCGATGAAATCGACGAAACCCTGCGCGATCTCGCGAAACTTTTTATGCTGCGAAAGAAACTCGCGCGAGAGGCCGTGAACGCGAAAGGCTTCCTCCGGCACGTCGCGCTCAGGATCGATATAGACGTGAAAGACGCGGCCGGTCGGAATGAGATTCAGGATCTCGACGGCGCCGATTTCGACGACGCGGTCCCCTTTCGACGGATCCAGGCCGGTGGTTTCCGTGTCGAAGACGATTTCGCGCATGCTTCCTTCCACCAATCGAAAAGCGACAGAAAAAGGCCGACGATCCAACAATGGCGAACCGGCGAACTCATCCAATCCAGGATAAAGGGAAGCGGATCGAAGATGAAGCCAAGCCCGTCGGGCGCGGATAGAACGACGCTCCCGGGCCTTCGCAAAGAGGCTGCGTTCAGCCTCCCGACCTTCTCGTGAGATCCTCCAGGATCGCCTGGACTTCCTTGCGCGCTTCCTCGAGCCCCTTCTCCGTATGCACGACGAAATTCGCGCGAGCGCGCTTTTCGGCGTCTGGAACCTGCTTGGCCAGAATGGCTGCGAATTTCTCTTCCGTCATGCCCGGGCGCGCGAGAACGCGGGCCTTTTGCACATCTTCCGGCGCCGAGACGACGACGATGGCGTCGACCGTCTTGTCGGCGCCGGTCTCGAAAAGCAGCGGCACGTCATAGACGACGATCCGCGCCCCTTTTTCTTCCTGCTCTTTCAAAAAGGCGTCGCGCGCCGCCCAGACCAGCGGATGGACGATGTCCTCCAGTTTTTCCAGCGCTTGCGGATTTCCCAGCACGCGCTCGGCGAGTCTGGCGCGGTCGACCGCGCCGTCCGCCGTCACGCCGGGAAAGGCGGCCTCGATCGGCGCGACGGCGGCGCCGCGATAAAGGTCATGGACGATCCGGTCCGAATCGAGCACCGGGACGCCCGCCTCGCGGAACATCTCGGCGGTCGTGGATTTGCCCATGCCGATTGAGCCGGTGAGGCCGATGCGGATCATCCTGCCGCTCACGAGATCAACGCTCCCTCGCGGCGCAATGCGTCGAGCAATGGCAGGATTGGCAGGCCCATGATCGTCCAATGGTCGCCGACGACCTGCGAGAAAAGCTGCGCGCCGAGTCCCTCGACCTGATAGGCGCCGGCGCTGGCGAGCGCCGCCTCGCCCATCTCGTTGAGATATGCGGCGATGAATTCCTCGCTCAGCGGCCGCATGGTCAAATCCGCGTGGGCGACGGTCTCGAAAAGAACCGCGCCGTCGCCAAGCAGCGCGACGGCCGAATGCAGCCGATGCGAACGGCCGGAGAGGAAGCGCAACAGCTCGGCCGCCTTCTCGATCGTCTCCGCCTTGCCGAAGACGCGGCCCTCGCAGCTTGCGACCTGATCGGCGCCGAGCGTGAGCCGGCCCGGCGCTTTGGCCGAAACGACGGACGCTTTCGCCCGGGCCAGGGCGAGCGCGATCGCGTCCGGCCCGACCGCGCCAAGCCCGGCTTCAATCGCGCGCTCGTCGACATCCGCCGGACGCGACTCGAAAGGAAGCCCCGCCTGCGCCAGCACCTGACGTCGGCCGGCGCTTTTCGAGGCGAGAATCAGCGGCGCCTCGGCGCGCCAGAAGGAAAAGACGGGATTTTCGTTCACGCTTCTATCCACAGGCCAGGCTGGAAAGCACGGAAAAGCGGGGACAATTTCGGGGTCGCGCGAGCGGCCCTGTCGACGGCTGGGCATAACCCGCCAAAGCTTTCCACAAGGACGCCCTTGTCGAAAGCGGAGCCGTGAATCTCCCGCACAAGACTCATACACAGCGGAAGGTCCCGTTCTCCACAATGGACTGACTCTGCAACATCATGAAAAATAAGAGATTCATTCGTTATCCCCGGGATGTCCGGCGCGGCCTGCGAATCTGTTCAGAACCGGCTCGCCTGTGGGCAAAACGTTAATAGAACGTTAACCAATGCGACCCAATGGTTAACAAAAGATGAATCAGCTCTTTTTAAAGGTATTTTTATTTTTTGGACTTTCGCGCTACCACCTTTCTCGCCTTGGCTGAGCGATGCGAGGAATTTGGGTTTTGTCGAACGAAAAACGTCTGATTTCGGCCCTGCGGGGCGCGGCCCACCAAATCCCGCCCATGTGGCTCATGCGCCAGGCGGGGCGCTATCTCCCCGAATATCGAGAGCTGCGCGCGAAGGCGAAGAGCTTTCTCGATTTCTGCTATACGCCGGCTATGGCGGCCGAAGTGACGTTGCAGCCGATCCGCCGCTTCCATTTCGACGCGGCCATTCTCTTCTCGGACATTCTCGTCATCCCGGACGCCATGGGGCAGAGGGTTTCCTTCGAGTCGGGCGAAGGCCCCCGCCTCGATCCGATCGAGACGTCGGAGGCGGTCGACCGGCTCGGCGCTTTCGACGCCGAAAAGCTGTCTCCTGTTTTTGAGACCATCGACCGGGTGAAATCCGCCCTTCCCCCGGACGTGGCGTTCATCGGCTTTTGCGGCGCGCCCTGGACCGTCGCAAGCTACATGATCGCCGGCAAAGGCACGCCGGACCAGGCGCCGGCGCGGCTCTTCGCCTTCAAGCGCCGCGCGGCTTTCCAAAAGCTCGTCGACCGGCTCGTCGAGGCCTCGGCCGACTATCTCATGCGGCAGATCGACGCAGGCGTCGAGGCCGTGCAGATTTTCGATTCCTGGGCCGGAATTCTGCCGGCGAACGAGTTCGAGGCCTGGTCTGCGAAGCCCATTGAGCGGATCGTGGCGACGCTGAAGGAAAAGCGCCCGGGCGTCCCGGTGATCGCCTTCGTGCGCGGCGCCGACGCCCATCTGCCCGGCCTGACCCGGCGACTCGGAGCGGACGGCTATGGGCTCGATACGGCGCTGGACCCCAAATGGGCCGTAGCGGAGACGGCGCCGTCGGTCTGTCTGCAGGGCAATCTCGATCCACTGGCGCTCCTCGCCGGCGGCGAGGCGCTCGACCGCGAGGTGGACGCTATCCTCGCGGCGTTCGCCGGGCGGCCGCATATCTTCAACCTCGGCCACGGCATTCTGCCGCAAACGCCGATCGAGCATGTCGAGCGATTGATCTCGCGCGTGCGCGCCGAAAAATGAGCCGCTGATGTATCTTTGGATCAAAGCGCTTCACGTCATGGCCATCATCTCCTGGATGGCCGGGCTGTTCTACCTGCCGCGCCTCTTCGTCTATCATGCCCAGGTCGGCCCCGGGGCGCAGTCGGAAACCTTCAAGATCATGGAGGCGAAGCTGCTGCGCGTCATCATGCGCCCCGCCATGACCGTGTCCTGGGCGACGGGACTCTATCTCGCCTTCGCAGGAGAACATTGGCGCGACGGCTGGTTTCACGTGAAACTGGCTCTCGTTCTGGCGATGACGGCCGCGCATTCTTACGACGCCGTGCTCGTCAAGGCGTTCGCTGCCGACGCCAATCGGCGCTCGCATGTGTTCTACCGCTATCTGAACGAGGTCCCGACCCTGCTGATGATCGGGATCGTGACGATGGCGGTCGTCAAGCCCTTCTAAGGATCGTCGCCGCGTGGCCGCTATGGCGCCGCCTCTTGCATTTGGACAAAAAACGCTTTAGAGACGGGACGCTCACCTCAATAGGCAGCCTGTCGCAACGCGACTCGCCGGCATGTCCGCTTGGCGACGGCGTGACTCCCGGTCCATCCGACCTGCCCCTTCCCCTTAAGAAAAGTCTGATCGCTTTGGAACTTACGGCCAAGGAAATCCCCATGCGGGAAATCAAACTCAAGGACTTGAAGGAAAAGTCCGCGGCGGAACTGCTTGCTTTCGCGGAGGAGCACGAGGTCGAGAACGCCTCGCTCCTGCGCAAGCAGGAACTGCTCTTCGCCATCCTCAAACAATTCGCGGCGCGCGATGTCGAGATCGTCGGCGAAGGCGTGGTGGAGGTGCTGCAGGATGGTTTCGGCTTCCTGCGTTCGCCCGACGCGAACTATCTGGCCGGGCCCGACGACATCTATGTGTCGCCTTCCCAGATCCGCAAATTTGGCCTGCGCACCGGCGATACGGTCGAAGGCATCATCCGCAGCCCGAAGGAAGGCGAACGCTATTTCGCCCTGCTGAAGGTCAACACCATCAATTTCGAGGATCCCGAGAAGGTGCGCCACAAGGTGCCCTTCGACAACCTCACCCCGCTCTATCCGGACGAGCGCCTTAAGCTCGAAATCGACGATCCCACGAAGAAGGATCTGTCGTCCCGCGTGATCGATCTCGTGGCGCCCATCGGCAAGGGCCAGCGCGCGCTGGTCGTCGCGCCGCCGCGCACGGGCAAGACGGTTCTCCTGCAGAACATCGCCCAATCCATTACGACCAATCACCCGGAATGCTATCTCATCGTGCTGCTCATCGACGAGCGCCCGGAAGAAGTGACCGACATGCAGCGATCAGTGCGCGGCGAGGTCGTGTCCTCGACCTTCGACGAGCCGGCGGTGCGTCACGTGCAGGTCGCGGAAATGGTGATCGAGAAGGCCAAGCGCCTGGTCGAGCATCGCCGCGACGTGGTGATCCTGCTCGACTCCATCACGCGCCTGGGCCGCGCCTACAACACGGTCGTGCCTTCCTCGGGCAAAGTGCTCACGGGCGGCGTCGACGCCAACGCCCTGCAACGCCCGAAGCGTTTCTTCGGCGCCGCGCGCAATATCGAGGAAGGCGGCTCGCTGACCATCATTGCGACAGCGCTGATCGATACCGGCTCGCGCATGGACGAAGTCATCTTCGAAGAGTTCAAGGGCACCGGCAACAGCGAGATCATTCTCGACCGCAAAGTCTCCGACAAGCGCGTCTTTCCGGCGATCGACATCACCCGCTCCGGCACCCGCAAGGAGGATCTGCTCGTCGCCCCGGACATCCTCAAAAAGATGTATGTCCTGCGCCGCATCCTCAATCCGATGGGCACGGTCGACGCGATCGAGTTCCTGCTCGGCAAGCTGCGCGAGACGAAGGGCAATCAGGCCTTCTTCGATTCGATGAACACCTAGATGGCGCTGTGTTTGGGCCGAAAGGCCTGAACGCAGGCGACGCCAGTGATCCTAAAGGCGTAGAGCGCGCTCCAGTCGATGCTCGCGCCGCCGCTCTGAAAAGCCCCGCGCGCGCGGGGCTTTTCATTTCCCGCTTTCGCCATGATAGAATTTCATGGGCAGGCGGTTTGACGACGCGAGGCTTCCGATCGCTAATGTCCGGGTCGGGATCCCGCGCGCCCGCCTTGCGGCTTGAAAGGGCCGGTGGTCGCCGCGGCCGAAAAGATGCCTGACATGCCCTGTCCTTTTTTGTGCACCGCAAAATAATTCGCCGGAATCCACGCGGATTGCTTAGCGGGCGGCTGGACGTCTTCCGCGGAACTTGCATCCATGGCGCGCGTCGGCGATAGGATCAGCGGCGCCGAAGCCGCGATTCGCACCGGCGCGCTGGCCATCCTTTTCCCCCAACTATATCGGATGCGCCTTCTGGATCGCGCCGCGGAACGACCGAGCGCGCCCCTTCAGAAGGCGCTTATGGATTGACTGTGGAAACCATCTTTGCCCTCGGCACGGGCGCGGGGCGCGCCGCCATCGCCGTGATTCGCCTCTCCGGACCGGCGGTTCGGGAAACGCTCGCCTCCTTCGCCGGCGCTCTGCCCGCGCCTCGGCGGGCTGATTTCGTTACGCTGCGCGACCCCTCGAATGGCGAGACGCTGGATCAGGGGCTGGCGCTGTTCTTTCCGGCGCCGCACTCCGCCACGGGCGAGGATTACGCCGAACTGCAGATCCACGGCGGCCGGGCCGTGATCGACGGTGTGCTGTCGGCCCTCTCCCGCCGCTTTGGCCTGCGTATGGCTGAGCCGGGCGAATTTGCCAGGCGCGGTTTCGCCAATGGCAAGCTGGACCTTTCACAGGCGGAGGCGCTCGCCGATCTGGTCGACGCCCAGACGGAGGCGCAGCGCCGCCAGGCGCTTCGGATCGCCGGGGGCGCGCTGCGACGAAAGGTCGAAAGCTGGCGGCTCGCCCTGATCGACGCGCTGGCCCTGATCGAGGCGGAACTCGATTTTAGCGACGAAGGCGATGTCGGGCGTTTTGACGACGCCAGGCTGCGCGCCCTGCTCGACGAACCGCGCGAGCAAATGCGGGCGGCGCTCCGGATCGCGCCTGCTTCCGAGCGGATGCGGGAGGGCTTTCTTGTCATGATTCTTGGCCGGCCCAACGCTGGGAAATCCACCTTGCTGAACGCACTCGCGCGTCGGGAAATGGCCATCGTCTCCGCCACGCCCGGCACAACGCGGGACATGATCGAGGCGCATCTCGACCTTGAAGGCCTGCCGCTGACCTTTGTCGACACGGCGGGGCTGCGCGACGCGGCGGACGAGATCGAGCGAATTGGCGTCGACCGGGTTTTGGAGCGGCTCGACACCGCGGATCTCGCGCTGTGGCTTTCGCCCGGCGGACAAGAAGCGCCCGCCGCCCCGGCTACGGTCGAGTTGCTGAAGGTGGCGACAAAAAGCGACTTGTCCCCGGCGCCTGAGGGCTGGCTCGGGCTCTGCGCGCGGAGCGGTTCGGGTTTGGAAATCCTGCTGGGGGCGGTTGCGGATCGTGCGAAAGCGCGGCTCGGAGACGGAGCGTCGGCGCTGCTGATTCGGGACAGGCATCGGATCGCGGTATCCTCCGCCCTCGCGGCGCTGGATTCCGCGCTTGCCTTCGAAAAGGACTTGGAGTTTATCGCGGAGGACTTACGTTCGGCTGCACGGGCGCTGGGGCGTATCGTCGGCGCGGTGGATGTCGAAGATGTCCTCGACGCCGTGTTCTCACATTTCTGCATCGGCAAATAGGCGGGCTGTTTCACGTGAAACAGGGTAAGGAATTCGACGTTGTGGTTGTGGGCGGCGGTCATGCCGGCTGCGAGGCGGCCGCCGCCGCGGCGCGCCTTGGAGCCCGGACCGCGCTCCTCACCCATTCGCGCGCTACAATTGGCGCCATGTCCTGCAACCCGGCCATTGGCGGCCTCGGCAAGGGACAGCTTGTTCGAGAGATCGACGCGCTTGACGGTCTGATGGGTCGCGTCGCTGACAAGGGCGGCATTCAGTTTCGCCTGCTCAATCGCTCAAAAGGCCCCGCCGTGCGTGGACCGCGTGCGCAGGCCGACCGCAAGCTCTATCGCGCCGCCATGCAGGCGGCGATCGACCAGACCGAAAATCTCTTTGTGCTGGAGGCGGCGATCGAGGATTTGCTGGTCGAAGACGACAGGGTTTTCGGTGTTGTCACGGGCGCGGGGGTGGAGATTCGCGCCGTCGCCGTCATTCTCACCACCGGCACGTTTCTCGGCGGCGTGATCCATATTGGCGATGAGCGGACGCCCGCCGGACGTATGGGAGACCCGCCCGCGCTGGGTCTCTCCCGCCGCCTGCGCGCGGCCAATTTCGCCGTTGGGAGGCTAAAGACCGGCACGCCGCCCCGCCTCGATGGCAAGACCATTCGCTGGGAAGGCCTCGAAAGGCAGCTTGGCGACGAGAGGCCGGAGCCTTTCTCGCTGCTCACGACGCGCATCGACAATCGGCAGATCGCCTGCGCCATCACTCGTACGACGGCGTCGTCGCATGAGATCATACGGGCCGATCTGCACCGCTCCCCGCTCAAGACCGGCGCCATTTCCGGTCCCGGCCCGCGCTACTGCCCCTCCATCGAGGATAAGGTCACGCGGTTCGGCGATCGCGATGGGCACCAGATCTTTCTGGAGCCAGAGGGGCTCGACGACGACACCGTCTATCCGAATGGCATTTCAACCTCCCTGCCGCTCGCGACCCAGGAAGCCTTCATCCGCTCGATCCACGGGCTGGAGGGCGCGCGTATTTTGCGGCCGGGCTATGCAATCGAATATGACTATGTCGATCCTCGAGAGCTATATCCAAGCTTGGAGACGAAACGGCTGAAGCGGCTGTTCTTCGCCGGCCAGATCAACGGCACGACAGGTTACGAGGAAGCGGCCGCTCAGGGTCTCGTCGCGGGTCTCAACGCCGCGCGCCTTGCCGCCGGGCTTTCTCCTGTCGTCTTCGATCGGGCTGAAGCCTATCTCGGCGTCATGATCGACGATCTCGCGACGCGGGGTGTGAGCGAGCCCTATCGCATGTTTACCTCGCGCGCGGAATACCGGCTGTCCCTGCGCGCCGACAATGCCGACGACCGATTGACGCCGAAGGGGATCGAACTTGGCTGCGTCGGCGCCGCCCGCGTGCAGGTCTTCCGCCGGCGCGCGGAGAAACTCGCCCGCGCGCGCGCCTTGCTGGAGAGCGTCTCTCTGAGCTCGGCGGCGGCGCTGAAACAGGGCCTGCCGGTCAATCAGGATGGCCGGCGGCGCAGCGGCTTCGCCCTGCTCGCCCTGCCCTTCGTTTCCCTGGCGAAGCTGAGTGCGATCTGGCCGGAACTTTCGGAGATCGACGCGGCGACGGCCGAGCGTATCGAAACCGATGCGCGATACGCGGTCTATCTCGACCGCCAGCAGGCGGATATCGACGCGTTTCGGCGGGACGAGCAACTGGCTTTGCCGGAGTCTCTCGATTACGGCTCGATTGCGGGCCTCTCGTCCGAGCTCCGCAGCAAGCTCGCCTTTCTGAAGCCGCGCACCATTGGCCAGGCGCAGCGCATCGACGGCATGACGCCCTCGGCCCTCACGCTTCTCGCAGCGCGAGCTCGTCGCGCGTGACAAAAGACAGTCGGGCCGCCGCCCTCGCCCTCGCGCCCGCCCTCAAGGCAATCGAGAGAGAACTCGCCATCTATGCAGACCTTCTGCGGCGCTGGCAAGCCACGATCAATTTGGTCGCCCCAAATACGCTTGGAGAAGTCTGGGTTCGGCACTTCGCCGATTCGGCGCAGGTTCTCGACGCGGCGCCGACGGCCGAGGTGTGGGCCGATATGGGCTCGGGCGCCGGGTTTCCCGGGCTCGTCACGGGACTGCTGTTGAAGGGTCGCAGCGGCGGGCGCGTCCATCTGATCGAAAGCGACCAGCGCAAAGCAGCCTTCCTGCGCGCTGTTTCACGTGAAACAAGCGCGCCGGTGGATGTCCATGCCGAGCGAATCGAAAAAATGCTTCCGCGGCTCGCCGGGGAAGTTCAAGCCGTCAGCGCCCGCGCCCTCGCCCCGCTTGCGCGGCTCGTCGAAATGGCGCGCGAACCCTTAAAAAACGGCGCAAAAGGCGTGTTTTTGAAGGGGGAAGAGTGGCGTGACGAATTGACCGCCGCCGAGCGCCTCGGTAATTTTACCTATGAGACAATTCAGAGCCGCACGCATCCGCGCGCCAGATTGATCCTTGTCCATTCACCTTCAGAGGCCAATTTTGACCGGACAAACTAACGGCCAGCGCGTCCTCGTCCTTGCGAATCAAAAGGGCGGCGTCGGCAAGACGACCACCGCCATCAATCTCGGCACCGCGCTCGCGGCGGTGGGTGAAGAAGTGCTGGTGATCGATCTCGATCCGCAGGGCAACGCGTCAACCGGGCTCGGCGTCGAGCGCAAGAGCCGGAAGATTTCCACCTATGACGTGCTGCTCGGCGAATCGAGCCTCGCCGACGCCATCGTGCAGACAGTCGTTCCGCGTCTTTCCATCGCTCCGTCGACGCTCGACCTGCTCGGCGTCGAGCTCGAGATTGCCGGCGACAAGGACCGCGCCTTCCGGCTCAAGCGCGCCTTGGCGGAGCTGGCGGCGGCCGAGCATCACGAGGGCGGCAGGCGTTATGATTATATTCTTATCGACTGCCCGCCCTCGCTTAATCTGCTCACGATCAACGCGCTCGCCAGCGCCGACGCCGTGGTGGTGCCGCTGCAATGCGAATTTTTCGCGCTGGAAGGCCTGTCGCAATTGCTCTCGACGGTGGATCAGGTGACGCGCGCCTTGAACCCCAATCTCTCGATCCACGGCGTCGTGCTGACGATGTACGATCCCCGCAACAATCTTGCGACCCAGGTCGCGGCCGATGTGCGCCGCTTCATGGGCGATAAGGTCTATGAGACGATGATCCCGCGCAATGTGCGCGTTTCCGAAGCGCCCTCGCATGGCAAGCCGGTGCTGCTCTACGATCTCAAATGCTCGGGCAGCCAGGCCTATCTCAAGCTCGCCTCCGAAGTGATTCAGCGGGAAAAGCGGCTGCGCGCGGCTTGATTCCTTTCCGGGCGCGCCGCTATGACCGCGCCCGCGTCCAGCAAGGAGCGTTTTCATCATGGTGGAAGAATCCCGGCGGCGGCTGGGCCGCGGCTTGGCGGCTTTATTGGGCGACGCCGGCGAGGATGCGCCGGTCGAGCGCCCGCGTGGTCAGCGCAAGATTCCGATCGAATTCTTGCGTCCCAATCCGCGCAATCCGCGCACCCAGTTCCGCGAGGAGGATCTCGCCGATCTGACCAATTCGGTCCGCGAGAAGGGCATCATCCAGCCGATCGTGGTGCGCGCCATTCCGGGGGTCGCCGACGCCTATGAAATCATCGCCGGCGAGCGCCGCTGGCGTGCGGCTCAGGCTGCGGGGATCGCCGACGTGCCGGTCGTCATCCATGAAGCCGACGACAAGGAGGCGCTGGAACTCGCAATCATCGAGAACGTCCAGCGCGCCGATCTCAACGCGATCGAAGAGGCGAAGGGCTATGAGCGGCTCGGCGCGGAGTTCGGCTATTCACAGAGCGAGATCGCCAAGATCATCGGCAAGAGCCGGTCGCATGTCGCGAACACCTTGCGCCTGCTGAATTTGCCCGAGGGCGCGAAGGCTCTTGTTCGGGAGGGGGCCATCTCGGCGGGTCACGCCCGCGCCCTGCTTTCGGTCGAGAACCCCGAAGCCGTCGCGCGGCAAATCGTCGAGCAGGGGCTCACGGTTCGCGACGTCGAGGCCATGGCGCAGGCTGCTGCCGGCGCCGCCGCCGAAGGCGATCCGGTCGCTACGGGCAGGAAACCCTCGCGAGCGGAGAAAGACGCGAATACCCGTGCGCTGGAGAAAACGCTGAGCGACGCGCTCGGCATGGCGGTCGACATCCGGAATCACGGCGAACGCGGCGAGTTGCGCATTCGTTACCAGTCGCTTGACCAGCTCGACGCCATATGCCGGCTGCTGAGCGAGTAAAGCAAAAGCCCGCGCCGCCTTGCGCGTCAAGCATGGCGACGCATTGGAATCCGGCGTGAGCAAAAAAAAACCGGCCCGCGGGGGGCCGGTCCTTTTTGCGCCCTGATCAGAAGGGCAGAATTTTCGGAACGCCCCAATCGGCGCCGAAGCGGTAGGTCAGACCAGCCGACACGACGATCGGGTTGATTCGCACCGCCACATTGACCGGCACATAAACCGGGTTGACCAAGGCGCCTACGGGGCCGGGCACGAAAGCCGTTCCCCAGGCGTGAGCGTTCGGCTCCATCATGATGTATTTGACGTCGAGGTTCACGCCCCAGCGATCGTTGAACATATAGTCGGCGCCAGCCTGGCCGACCACGCCCCAGGACGGCGAGATGCTCGCAGAATAGAGGTTGGTCGTGGCTCCGGGAACGAGGCCGGCGAGCGGAGTGCCGGGCATGAAGGGCAGCCAGAAGCTGTTGTTGCCGGCGCGGGTGCCCCAGAACGTCGTGAAGTTCACGCCGACGCCCAGGTAAGGCTGGAAGGCGCCGAAATTCGTGAAGTGATACTGCAGCATGAGGGACGGCGGGAAGACCCAGGTCTTGGCGACGCTGGCGCCGAAGAGGGTGCCCGCGCCCTGGACATGGTGGGGGGACACGCAGCAGATCGCCTCGATCGCCCAGTTCTTCGTCAGATAGTAGGCGACGTCCAGCATCGGGATGACCGACGTGGAGATCGAGGTGCTCGCGCCGTTGAGCACGCTGCCATAGCCGAGGCTGAGGCCGCTCAGCGGACCGATCTGAGGATTGCCGAACACGGCGCCGACGACCGGGTTGACGATGCCGCGATCATAGAAGGTCGAGGTGCCGTCGGTCGGGATGACGCTGCCCACCTTCAGACGAACCTGGAAAGGATGGAACGGCTCGATGACGGGCGGCGGAGGCGGCGGGGCCTTGACGCTCGGCAGGTCGGCGGCGTGAGCGGAGGCGGCGGCCGCCCCCATCGCGAAGGCGGCGAAAGCGCCGCGAACAAAAGTCCTCATCGGAATCCCCTCAGAAATCTTTCTGTCGACGGTCGACGCCGACGCGCCGAGTCGCAGTCAAACTGCCTCGTTTTTGGACGGCAGTATTTGACATACATCAACAAAAAGCCTGTGGACTGATCATTCTTTCCCATTGTGTCACTTGCGCAACATGTCGGCGCTGTTGCCTTGCAGCACGGCGAGCGCTAATCGAGACGCTGCGAAACGCTTGAGAGTCTCAAGAAATCCGGCGCATTCCGCGTCGCAGCGGCGCCCAAAAAAACGCCGCCCCCTGCGCAAGGTCCGCTCACTTGACCGCAACCACGTCCCACGCCGAACCCAAGGTCGACGCCGAACTCGCCAGCGCTCACGGCCTCAGGCCCGACGAATATGACCGCATCCTGAAGCTGATCGGCCGCACGCCGAGCTTCACCGAGCTCGGCATTTTCTCGGCGATGTGGAACGAACACTGCTCCTACAAATCGTCGCGCGTCCATTTGCGCAAGCTGCCGACCAGGGCCCCCTGGGTGATTCGCGGTCCCGGCGAGAACGCCGGCGTCATCGACATCGGCGACGGCGACGCCTGCGTCTTCAAGATGGAGAGCCACAACCACCCCTCCTTCATCGAGCCTTATCAGGGCGCCGCGACGGGCGTCGGCGGCATTTTGCGCGACGTCTTCACCATGGGCGCTCGGCCGATCGCCTGCCTCAATTTGCTGCGCTTCGGGCGCCCGTCCCATCCCAAGACGCGCCATCTGGTGTCGGGCGTCGTCGCGGGCGTCGGGGGTTATGGCAACAGTTTCGGCGTTCCGACGGTGGGCGGCTCCACCGAGTTCGATTCGAGCTATGATGGCAATATCCTCGTCAACGCCATGGCGGTCGGCCTCGCCCGCACCGATGCAATCTTCTATTCGGCGGCCGCGGGCGTCGGAAACCCGATCGTCTATCTGGGCTCCAAGACGGGCCGCGACGGCATTCACGGCGCGACCATGGCTTCCGCTTCCTTCGAAGCCGACGCCGAGGAGAAGCGCCCGACGGTTCAGGTCGGCGACCCCTTCTCCGAAAAGCTTCTGCTCGAAGCCTGTCTCGAATTGATGGCCTCCGGGGCCGTCATCGCCATTCAGGACATGGGCGCGGCAGGCCTCACCTCCTCGGCCGTCGAAATGGGCGCCAAGGGCAATCTTGGCATCGAGCTCGATCTGGACGCCGTGCCCTGCCGCGAGGAAGGCATGACGGCCTATGAGATGATGCTTTCCGAGAGCCAGGAGCGCATGCTCATGGTGCTAAAGCCCGAGCTCGAAGCGCAGGCCGAGGGCATTTTTCGCAAATGGGGGCTAGATTTCGCGATCGTCGGCAAGACGACCGACACGCTGCGCTTCGTCGTGAGGCACAAGGGCGAGGTGAAGGCGGACCTGCCGATCAAGGAGCTGGGCGACGAGGCGCCCGTCTATGACCGGCCATGGGTCGAGACGCCGAAACAGCCCGCGATCGATCCGGCGTCGATCGAGGCGCCGATGTCGAACCGCGACGCGTTGCTGAAGCTGCTGGCCACGCCCAATCTCTGCTCCAAGCGCTGGGTGTGGGAGCAATATGACCATCTCATCCTCGGCAACAGCGTGCGCCGGCCGGGCGGCGACGCGGCGGTGATCCGCGTGAAGGATGGGCCGAAGGGGCTGGCGCTCACGACCGACGTCACCGCGCGCTATTGCGCGGCGGATCCATATGAGGGCGGCAAGCAGGCGGTGGCCGAGGCCTGGCGCAACATCACCGCCACCGGCGCGACGCCGCTGGCGCTCACCGACAATCTGAATTTCGGCAATCCGGAGCGGCCGGAATATATGGGCCAGTTCGTCGGCTGCCTGCAGGGGATCGGCGAAGCGGCGGCGGCGCTCGATTTCCCGATCGTGTCCGGGAATGTCTCTCTCTACAATGAGACGCAGGGCGCGGGCATTCTGCCGACCCCGGCAATCGGCGGCGTGGGCGTGATCGCGGATGTTCGGCAGGCGATGGGCGTGGGCTTCGGCGGCCCGGCGGAAGGGTCGATCATCGCGGCGAGCGGACCGCGTCTTGGACAAAAAATAGACCTGCCCCGCGTCGACGAAGACATTTTTCTCATTGGCGAGACGGAAGGGCGGCTCGGTCAGTCGGCCTATGCGCATGAGCTTTGCGGCCGGCGGGACGGCGCGCCGCCGCCTGTCGATCTCTCCGCCGAAAAGCGCAACGGCGATTTCGTTCGGGCGTTGATCGCCAAGGGCCTGCTCCGCGCCTGTCACGACATATCCGACGGCGGGCTCGCCGTCGCGCTTGCGGAAATGGCGCTCGCCGGCAATGTCGGCGCGGTCGTCGACATCCTCCCGCCGGGACCTCGACATGCGGCGCTTTTTGGCGAAGATCAGGCGCGTTACATCGTTGCGGCCTGGAACGAATCGACGTCGTTCATCCTGGCTCAAGCAGTTGGCGCCGGCGTTCCGATTCTCAAAATCGGCGTCACCGGAGGCGAGTCCTTGAAGCTTCCGGGCGAGGCGCCGATATTGCTGACCGAGCTGCGCAACGCGCATGAAACGCCGCTTCCGGCCTTCATGGCCGGGGACGACAGTGTCTTTTCCGACAATTCATGACGCAAAGAGGACCAAAGAAATGCCCATGCCCGCCGCCGAAATCGAGCGGATCATCAAGACGGCCCTTCCCGACGCCACGGTGGAGTTGACGGCGCTCGCCGATGACGACGACCATTGGGCGGCGACCGTCGTGTCCGAACAGTTTCGCGACCTCAGCCGCGTGAGGCAGCACCAGCTCGTGAACGCCGCCTTCGGCCCGCGGCTGGGAACGGAGCTTCACGCGCTGGCGCTGACGACCCGCGCGCCTTAAAACAGATCATGCCGGAAGCGGCGCCTTGAACGCCGCGAGAAAGGAAAGCAAATGTCCGACATCAACAGCCGCATCAAAAGCGAGATCGCATCCTCCGACGTCGTCCTCTTCATGAAGGGCACGCCGCAGGCGCCCCAATGCGGATTCTCGATGCAAGTGGTGCAGATTCTCAACCATCTCGGCGTGCCTTACAAGGCGATCAACGTGCTCGCCGACGGCGAGATTCGCGAAGGAATCAAGGCCTATTCCAGCTGGCCGACGATCCCGCAGCTCTACATCAAAAACGAATTCATCGGCGGCTGCGACATCACCCGCGAGATGTTCCAGTCGGGCGAACTCACCGCGCTCTTCGACAAGGAAGGCGTTCCTCACGCCCAGGCCGGCAAGGCCTAGACCAGCCTGATCTTCGCCGGCGGGCCCGATGCGCGCCGCTCGACCGAGCGGCGCGCATTTGTTTTTTCAATGAATTCGTCGCCTCCTCCACCCATGCTGCATTCGCACATGGCGCCACGGCGGGGCGGCAATCATGCACTTTTTTATGACATGCGGATGAATGAGACTCCCTGCACAGGCGCTGAGCCCGGCCTGGCGAATCGCCGGCCCTGGCGGGGCGCTCTGGAGATGGAGAAAACCATGACCCTGAAACTCGCTTTCGCCGCCGCGGCGCTGGGCGTCGCGCTCTCTTCGGTTCCGGCCTCGGCCTACGACCGTTATTACGATTTCGGACAGGTGTGGGGCGACGCGATGCAGAAACATCGTCGCGACGAAGCGCTGAGCGCGACGCCCCGCGACGTCATGCGCCATCATTCGCCGAACGTCTATCGGCCTGGCGCTCACGATCCCTCGGGCAATATCATCCTCGAAGGCGCCATGTGAGCTCAGGAGCCGAGAAACCGCGAACAGCAGCCCCGGCGAACCGCCGGGGCTTTGTTTTCGGGGCTCCATGGGACCAGAGGGGCCTTTTTTCGCCTGTCCAAAAAATATTTTTTCTTGTGCAGCGCAACGCAGCGGACGCGAGCTCGCCAGATCCGATCGCGCCGGATCCATGCGTTTCAATGAGTATATACGAATATGCACATTGTTTTTGTCTATGTATCCGGACGGGCGGCTGGGTATTTGATTTCCACGCCGTCCTGCGCGACTGTCGCCCCATGAATTCACCACAGATGCGGCGCCCGCGCCTTTGCGCCGGGACGGGCGCCGGATGACTCTCCCGCTCGCGCTGACCCAGGGCGATCCTTCCGGCGTCGGGCCGGAATTGGCCCTCAAGGCCTATGCCGCGAGGGACGCCGCCGGCCTGCCGCCTTTCTTCGTCATAGCCGACCCGGCGCATCTCGCGCGCGTCGCGCAGGCCCTTTCGATCGACGTTCGGGTCGAGGAGGCGACGCCTGCCCACGCCGCCGGGGTCTTCGAGCGCGCGCTGCCGGTCGCGTCGCACGGGCATGAGACGCGCGGGCTTTTCGGCCGCCCCGATCCCGGCGACGCAAAGACGACGATCGCGTCGATCGAAAGCGCCGTTCAACTCGTCGTCTCCGGCGGAGCGCGCGCCATCGTCACCAGCCCGATCGCGAAGTCCGTGCTCTACGCAGCCGGATTTCCGCATCCGGGACATACGGAATTTCTCGGCGAATTGGCGCGCCGCCATTTCGGCGCCGAATTCCGCGCGGTGATGATGCTCTGGTCGCGGGAGCTCGCCGTCGTGCCGATCACGATCCACATTCCGCTCGCCGAGGCGCCGAAACGTCTGACGAAAGCGCTGATCGTCGAGACGGGCGCAATCGCCGCCAAGGACATCCGGGAGCGATTTGGGATCGCGGCGCCGCGTCTCGCCTTTTCCGGCCTCAATCCGCATGCCGGCGAGAACGGCGCGCTGGGGCGCGAGGAGATCGACGTCATTGCGCCCGCCGTCGAGGAGCTGCGCGCCAAGGGGATCGACGCGCGCGGCCCCTTTCCAGCCGACACGATGTTTCACGCGGCCGCGCGAAAAAACTACGACGTGGCGCTCTGCCCGACCCACGATCAGGCGCTCATCCCCATCAAGACGCTCGCCTTCGACCGCGGCGTGAACGTCACGCTGGGGCTCCCCTTCGTGCGCACTTCGCCCGATCACGGCACAGCCTTCGACATTGCGGGCAAGGGCGTCGCGGACGCCACGAGCCTCATCGAGGCGATCAGGCTCGCCGGGCGAATGACGGCGTGATCGACGATCTCCCGCCCCTCCGCGAGGTGGTCGCGCGGCACGGCCTCGACGCGCGGAAGACGCTCGGCCAGAATTTCCTCTTCGACCTCAATCTCACAAGCCGCATCGCGCGCGCCGCCGGGCCGTTCGACGATCGTGTGGTCGTCGAAATCGGCCCCGGCCCCGGCGGCCTCACGCGCGCGCTGCTCGCGCAGGGCGCGCATGTGGTCGCCATCGAGCGCGACCGGCGCTGCCTGCCCGCGCTTGCGGAAATTGCCGCGCATTATCCCGGCCGCCTCGCCGTCGTCGAAGGCGACGCGCTGGAAATCGACGTCGCGGCGCTTGTCCGCCGGCATCCGCCGTGGCGCGCCGAAGGCGAAGCCATCCAGGAAGCCGGCGGCGCCTTCCGATCGCTTCGCGCGGCTCGCGATGACGGCGAACCGCCCCGCGCGCGAATCTGCGCCAATCTTCCCTATAATGTCGCGACGGCGCTTCTCACCCGCTGGATCGAGGCCGAGCCATGGCCCTCGGTCTTCGACCGCTATGTGCTGATGTTCCAGAAGGAGGTCGCGCTGCGCATCGTCGCGACGCCGGATCAGCGCGCCGATTACGGCCGCCTCGGCGTGCTCTGCGGCTGGCGCACGAAAGCGCGCATCCTCTTCGACGTGTCGCCCGCCGCCTTCACCCCGCCGCCGAAAGTCACGTCTTCGGTCGTGGAGCTTGTCCCGAACCCGGCGCCGCTTCCCTGCGATCCGCGCGCGCTCTCGCAGGTGACGCAGGCCGCCTTCGGCCAGCGCCGCAAGATGTTACGCCAAAGCCTGAAAGGCCTCGACGTCGATGCGGGCGCGCTGCTGACGAAAGCCGGGATCGAGGAGACGCGCCGCGCCGAGGAAATCGGCGTCGCGGGCTTTGTCGCGCTCGCCAATGCGCTCAGCGCGTCGCGCGGTCGGGAATGATCTTCGCCTGCGCCCTCGCACTTGGTCCGCCGTCGCACTTGGCCCGCCTCGCACTTGGCCCGCCGTCGAAAAGGGGCGTTCACGCACGCCGCTTCGTCTCGCGCAAATAATCCCGCAGCGCGACCGCGTTGTTCATCTCTTCGTCCTTTGCCGCGTAAAGAAGCGTCACACGGCTCTTGCGCGCCATGGCGCGCAGCGTCGCGACCTCCTCCTGCGCCTGCGGGGATTGCAGCTCCTCGCGATAGCGCGACTGGAATTCCTCCCAGCGCGCCGGATCATGGCTGAACCAGCGCCGCAATTCATTGCTCGGCGCGGCTTCCTTCGCCCAATGATCGATCGCCGCTTCGTCCTTGCTCAAGCCGCGAGGCCAGAGCCGGTCGACCAGAATGCGCGCGCCGTCGCCCGGCTCGGCGGCGTCATAGGCGCGCTTGAGGAGAATGGCGTGCATGAGAACGACATAGCGCGCCAAATTGCGAGGACTATTCGCTCAGCAGCTTCGCCACGAAGCCGTCGATCTCCCGTTCCCGCCGGGGACGGCGCTGGCGCTCGGCGCGCAGGATCGCGATGAGATCGTCGAAGGAGCGCTGCAGATCGTCATTGACGATCACATAATCGTAATCCTTCCAGCGCGCGATTTCCTTGCGCGCGTTTTCGAGCCGGCGCTCGATCACGTCCCTGGCGTCTTCTGCGCGGCGTTCGAGCCGCGCCCGCAGCTCCCTCATCGAGGGCGGCAGGATGAAAACCGTCACCGTATCGGCGCCCATCTTCTCGCGCACCTGGCGCGTGCCCTGATAGTCGATGTCGAAGAGGCAGTCGCGCCCCTGTGCGAGGATCGCCTCGACGGGCGCGCGCGGCGTGCCGTAGAAATTGCCGTGGACCTCGGCCCATTCGAGCAGTTCGCTTCCGTCGCGCATGGCGGCGAACTGGCGCTCGTTGATGAAGCGGTAATGGATGCCGTCGACCTCGCTGGAGCGGCGCGCGCGGGTCGTGACCGAAATCGACAGCGTGAGGTCGAGATCGCGATCCTGCAGCAGCATCCGCGTCAGCGTGGTCTTGCCGGCGCCGGAGGGCGAGGAAAGGATGAGAACGACGCCGCGGCGCAGCGGTAGGGAGAGGTCCATGGCGACGATTGTCACGAGTCAGGGCAATCGGCAATAGGCAATCGGTCTGTCGCTTTCAACCCTCGCCCGGGGGCGCCAATAAATTACAGACCGGCTTCCGGGCTGCGCTCAGCAATTGCTTGGCGAGCAATCATATGTCGCCTTGAAGCGCAATGGGGCTTCCACGCGATGCAGGCGTTCGATCCAAGCGTTGCGCTACTCGATATTTTGCACCTGTTCGCGCAGCTGCTCGACTTCGATTTTGAGGTCGAGGCCGATCGCGGTCAGTCCGGCGTCGTTGGACTTGGCGCAAAGCGTGTTGGTCTCGCGCGAGAACTCCTGCGCCAGGAAGTCGAGCCGGCGGCCGATGGGGCCGCCGTCGGCGAGGAGTTTCCGGGCGCTCGCGACATGGGCCTTGAGCCGGTCGAGCTCCTCGCGAATGTCGGCCTTGACCGCGAGAAGCACGGCCTCCTGATGCAGCCGCGCCGGGTCGAGCGCCTCGGACGCCTCCAGAAGCCGCGCCACCTGCTGGGCCAGCCGCTGGCGCACCGCCTCCGGTTGGCGGCCCGGCGCGGCGTCGGCCTGCGCGACCAGCGCGCCGATCTTGGTCAGCCGCTCCTGCAGGACGGCGGCGAGCACCGCGCCCTCGCCGCGTCGCGAGGACAGAAGGTCGTCGAGCGCCAGATCCAGCGCCGCGAGGATGCTCGCCTCCAGAGCCGCGCGCTGGGCCTCTTCGTCTTCGGGCTCGACAACTTCGACCACGCCGCGAATGGCCAGCAGACCGTCGAGAGAGGCGGGGCGCAGGCTCGCATGGAGCGGCACGTCGTCGAGCGCGGCGAGCAGCCGGTCGAGCGCAGCGCGGTTTACGCGCGCGGTCCCTTCGGCTTCGGCGCGCTTGGCGGTGAGATTGATGAAGACGGAGCCCCGCGCGAGGCGGGCGGAGGCGGCGGCGCGGGCCTTTATTTCGACGCCGTCGAAGCCCGGGGGCGCGCGCAGCCGTAAATCAAGGCCCTTGGCGTTGACGCTTTTCAGCTCCCAGGCGTAGGCCCACGGCCCGAGGTTTCCGCGCGCGCGGGCGAAGCCGGTCATGCTGGCGACGGCGGTGAGAGACATGGCGGCTCCGGGCAGCGAGAGACTGGCGCGATTTAGCGCGTTTGCCACGCGGATGGAAACAGCCGGGCGGCGCGGAAATTCCGCCTATCGCAGGCTTGCGGCCGCCGGAACGGTCTTGGCGGAGGTGAGGTCCCAGCTTCTGTCGCGCAGCGGATCAAGAGCAGTGCCTTCCGAGGCGTCGAAGGCGCGCGGGCGGACGCGCTGCGTCGTCGTGGGCGCGAGCGCGACCGGGGCTTCGACCGCGACCGTCGTCGTCGCCTCTTCCGGCGAGACTCGGGCGCCGAGCGCGTCGGTCGGAAGCTCGTCCGAGCCCGAGGAGAGGCCAAGGCGGGCGGCGCGGGCTTTCTGGTCGGCGCGGCGCGCCGGCGAGACCGGATAGGCCGCGATGTCCGCCATCTCTTCGGGCAGCGCTTTGCCGTCGGCGCTTTCGCGCGCCACCATGTCGGGGCCGATCGCGCCTTCCCCGCTCTCGTCGCCCGGCGCCTGCGCGGCCGAGGCGAGCAGGCCGGCGTCGAAGCCCGCGCGGGATTTGGGCTGCGCCGCCTCTTCCGTGAAATAGGGTCGCGCGACGCGCAGCTTCGCCATATGGGGCGCGGCGTCGGCGGTCGGATCCTCATGGCCGCCGAGGAAGAAGGCGGCGCCGGCCGGGGAGAACTTGCCCAGACGATGCGCCGCCCCGCCATTCGGCGCCATGGCGCGGCCAGGCGGGTAATCCTCGCCCTGACCGTTGAGAGTCACGAGGCGGCCGATCGGCGCCTCGGTGCGCTTGTCGTTCTTGGGAGCCGCCGGCGGGACCGCGGCGGGAACGGACTGGTCGACCGCTGGCGCGGTCTTGCGATCCTGCTCGATCTTGCGCCAGTTCTGGACGTTGCGCGAATGCTGGTCGAGCGATTCCGCGAAAACGTGCCCGCCCGCGCCGTCGGCGACGAAATAGAGGTCGCGGCTATTCGCCGGATTGGCGGCGGCTTCCAGCGCCGCTTTGCCCGGATTGGCGATGGGGCCGGGCGGCAGGCCGTCAATGGCGTAGGTGTTGTAGGGGGTCCACTTCTCGATCTCGGAGCGCATGAGGCCGTGGCCCAGCGTCGCTTTGCCGCCGACAAGGCCGTAGACGATCGTCGGGTCGGATTGAAGCCGCATGCCCTTGCGCAGGCGGTTCATGAAGACGGCGGCGACGCGGGGCCGCTCCTCGGGCTTCCCCGTCTCCTTCTCGACGATGGAGGCCAGCGTGACGAGCTCGTAAGGCGAGCGCAGCGGCAGATCCCTGGCGCGCTTGTCCCAGATCTGCTGAAGCAGCTTGCGCTGGTCGTCCTGCATCTTGGCGATCAGCTTGGCGCGCGGAAAGCCGCGCGGGAACTTATAGGTCTCCGGCAGCAGAGCGCCCTCCTTTGGCGTCTCCAGAACGTCGCCGACGAGAAGATCCGTTTCGCGAAGGCGCTGCGCGATCTGCTCGCTCGTGAGCCCCTCCGGAATGGTGAGGCTGTGCATGAGCTGCTTGCCGGCGACGAGCTCGTCAATGACCTCGCGCAGGCTCGCCTTCTGCTTGAAGAGATATTCGCCGGGCTTGAGCTTGCTGCGCGCGCCCTCGACGAGAAGCGCGAAATTCATCAGGCCGGGGCTGTCGATGACGCCTTCGCGTTCGAGCTGCGACAGCATTTCCGGCACGTCGCTGCGCGGCGGGAGATAAACGATCTTGTCCGCCCCGAGCGGACCCGGCTCCTTCAGCTTGTGGAGCGTGGCGATCACGCCGAAGGCGCCCGCGACGAGGGCGACGAGCAGGAAGCTCAGAAAACCGCTCATGGCCGAGAGCGTGCCGTCGCGGCGCTTTTTCTTTTTCGGCGGGGGCGCGGGCGGCGCTTCCGGCTGCAAGGTCTGTTTGCCCGTCGCGGCGCGGCGCCGGAAGAAGGAGGAGCCGGCGGCCGCGTCGGGCGCGCTTTCGGAGCGCTCGGGGACGATCTCCGGCGCCGGTTTCGGTTCGGCGGGTTGGAAGGGTTCGGCCTTCGGGGCCGGGTCCGCGACTTTCGCCGTTTCGGACGCCGTGGCGTCCTTCGCGGCGGTCTCCGCGACGCTTTCCGTTTTCGCGGGTTGCGCCGAACCGCCGGGCGGCGGCTCGTTCCTGGCTGATTCGGCTTGCGATTCGGATTTCTTTTCCGCTTCCGGCGCCTTGGCCTCTTCGCTCGGCGTCGCGCCGTTATCGCTTGTGTCGTCGCTCATAATCGTCATCACGCCAATCCGAATCGACCCCGGTCCAAGCCCCGGAAGGCGCTTGTCGCCGGCTGCTTACACTATTGGACATTGTGGCGAATTCAGGAACGGGCGAACATGGTTAACAGTCACGCGCGCCGAGCGAACGGCGCCGCCCAGCCTCTTCCCCTGAAAAATGCGCGACCGCGCGGCGTCAAACGGGCGTTTCGCGGTTGTTCGTCAGGGCCCGGCCCGGATGAACAAGCTGATGAAAGCTTGCAGCTAGCCAAGCTTTCTGAAAGCCAGCGACGCGTTGGTGCCGCCGAAACCGAAGGAGTTCGACAGCGCGACGTTGATCTCGCGGGGCCGCGCGACCTTCGGAACGAGGTCGATCGCGGTCTCGACGGAAGGATTGTCGAGATTGCGCGTCGGCGGCGCGGCGTTGTGCGTCATGGCGAGGATCGTGAAGACCGCCTCGACCGCGCCGGCGCCGCCGAGCAGATGCCCGATCGCCGACTTGGTCGACGACATGGACAGGCGCGGTTCGTTATTGCCGATCAGCCGTTCCACCGCCTTCAGCTCGATCTCGTCGCCGAGCGGCGTCGAAGTGCCGTGGGCGTTGACATAGTCGATTTCGCTGACCGGCAGGCCGGAGCGCTTCAGCGCCGCCTTCATGCAGCGATAGGCGCCGTCGCCGTCCGGCGTCGGGGCCGTGATATGATAGGCGTCGCCGGACATGCCGTAGCCGATGAGCTCGGCGTAAATCTTCGCGCCGCGCGCTTTGGCGTGCTCATATTCCTCGAGAACCACGCAGCCCGCGCCCTCTCCGAGAACGAAGCCGTCGCGATCCTTGTCATAGGGACGCGAGGCCGCCGCTGGACGGTCGTTGAAGCCGGTCGAGAGCGCGCGGCAGGCCGCGAAGCCCGCGACGCCGATTCGATTGACCGGCGATTCGGCGCCGCCCGCCACCATGACGTCCGCGTCGCCCATGGCGATGATGCGCCCCGCGTCGCCGACGGCGTGGGTGCCGGTGGCGCAGGCCGTCACCACCGCGTGGTTCGGCCCCTTGAGGCTGTGCAGGATGGAGACGTAGCCGGCCACGAGATTGATGATGCGGCCCGAGACGAAGAAGGGCGACACGCGGCGCGGGCCCTTTTCCTTCAGCGTCAGCGACGTCTCGTAAATGCCGCCGAGGCCGCCAATGCCGGAGCCGATCAGGACGCCGGTCGATTCCTGTTTTTCCGGCGTGTCGGCCTTCCAGCCGGCGTCCGCAAGCGCCTGGGTCGCCGCCGCGACGCCGTAAACGATGAAATCGTCGACCTTGCGCTGCTCCTTGGGGTCGAACCAGTCGTCCGGATTGAAGGAGCCGCCGGAGCCGTCGCCGCGCGGAATCATCGCCGCGATCTGGCAGGCGAGGTCTTCCGTCTCGAAAGTGTCGATGCGGCGAAAGCCGTGTTCGCCGGCGACGAGACGCCGCCAATTCGTTTCGACGCCGCAGCCCAAAGGGGAAACGACGCCCAGGCCGGTGACGACCACCCTGCGCATGACTTAACTCTCGGATTTTCTCATATCAGTTACGCCCTGCCCGTCGACGCTTCGCCGGGCGGCATGACCCGAAGCGCGCGCCGTCGCGCGGCGCGGCCTCTCAACCGTTCCTTTAGGCGGCCTTGGCCTTTTCGAGGAACTTCACCGCGTCGCCGACGGTCACGATCGTCTCGGCCGCGTCGTCCGGAATCTCGACGCCGAACTCTTCCTCGAAGGCCATGACCAGCTCGACCGTGTCGAGCGAGTCGGCGCCCAGATCGTCGATGAAATTCGCCTTGTCGACGACCTTTTCGGGCTCGACGCCGAGGTGTTCGACAACGATCTTCTTCACGCGCTCGGCGACATCGCTCATTGATTTAGTCCCTGTTGCTATGGTGCGCTCGCACCGGTGCGGCGTTGCGGGGATCGCCCGCTCGCCGTGTCCTCCAAAAGATTTCATGAGCGCCGGCCGGTCCCGCGGGCGGCGCGACGAAGCAGCGCTCGAGCCCTTATGTTACGGGATATACGGCGGCGCCGCCCCTCTCGCGGCGTGGGTCTGGTAACACACTTCGTTTTCCTTGGCGAGAGGGCGGGAGCGGTCCCGCGCCCTGAAATAAAGACCCTCGGTCGGGCGGGGCGATGGCGAAAGGCCGCAGCCCGCGTCCACCGCAGTTTCGGCGTCAAATCATGGCCATGCCGCCGTTCACATGCAGCGTCTGGCCGGTGACGTAACCCGCTTCCGCGCTAGCCAGATAGACGACGGCGGCGGCGACGTCGGCGCCCGCGCCGAGCCGCCCGGCCGGCACGGCGGAGAGGATCCTCTCCTTTTGCGCGTCGGTCAGCGCGTCGGTCATGGGCGTTTCGATGAAGCCCGGCGCGACGCAGTTCACCGTCACGCCCCGCGAGGCGACCTCGGCGGCGAGCGACTTCGACATGCCGATCATGCCGGCCTTGGCGGCGGCGTAATTGCCCTGGCCCGGATTGCCGGTGACGCCGACGATCGAGGTGACGCCGATGATGCGGCCGAAGCGCTTCTTCATCATGCCGCGCAGAGCGGCGCGGGACAGACGGAAGGCGGAAGTGAGATTGATGTTGAGGACGGTGTCCCAATCCTCGTCCTTGAGCCGCATGAACAGCATGTCGCGGGTGACGCCGGCGTTGTTGACGAGAATGTCGACGCCGCCCATCGCGGCTTCCGCCGCCGGCACAAGCTTCTCCGTGTCTTCCTTGTCGGCGAGGTTGCAGGGCAGGACATGGGTCGCTCCGCCGAGCTCGGCCGCGAGCGCCTCGAGCGCCTCCCTGCGGGTGCCGGAGAGCGCCACCGTCGCCCCCGAATTGACGAGGGCGCGCGCGATATCCTTGCCGATGCCGCCGCTCGCGCCGGTCACGAGCGCCGTCTTGCCAGACAAATCGAACATTCTTTTCCTCCCGCTTCCATGCGCCGTCGCATACGGCTGTCCGCTTCGCGATTCCCTTTAACCGGAATTGGGAAAATTGCGAGGCCCGCGCGTCCTTTGAGCGAAAAGAGACGGTCAAGGCCTCGCCATTCGCGTCGTCGGACTCTTTCCGACCAGATCGCGATATCGCGGCGGCGTCCGATGGCGCCACATCCGCAAGTCCTTAACAATTCTGCGAAAAATATGGCTAAGATACTGTAAAACTGTGACGTTTGAGGCGTGGCGCCGGTACAACACCGCCGAAGTTTCGACCTTGAAAGATCGAAATTAACCCTCTGTTGGTTGCTTTCACATCGCGTTTTTGAACAGAGTCCCTTTGCTTGGGGTCCGCATCGCGTTTTTTACGCCCGCCAAGTCGGGGCAGATGCGGGTCATCGAATTTCTGACTTGAGCAAGGGGTTACGATATGAAGACCACTCTTTCCGCTATCGCCCTGACGGCCGCTCTCGCGGCCGGCGCGGCGCAGGCGGCGGACCTCCCCTCCCGGAAGGCGCCTCCGCCGGCTTACATTCCCCCGCCGCCGGTCCTGACCTGGACGGGCTTCTACGCCGGTCTCAACCTCGGCGGCGGCTGGCAGACCCACTCCTCCTCCAACGTCTGGTGGGGCAACAACTCCAACTCCGGCGGCGTCGTCGGCGGCGGCCAGCTCGGCTACAACTACCAGTTCTCGCCGTGGCTCGTGGTCGGCGTCGAGACCGACTTCCAGGGCACCAGCATCGGCAGCGGCGGCGCCAACAACAACTGGGCGATCGCCTGGGGCGGCTTCGGCGGCTCGACGGCCTCCATCAACTGGTTCGGCACGGTCCGCGGCCGTCTCGGCGTGACCTTCCCGGGCATGCCCACCCTGCTGCTCTACGGCACGGGCGGCTTCGCCTATGCCGACGTCCAGCGTAACCTCTGGTGGAACAACAACAGCGCCGTTCAGACGGGCTGGACCGCCGGCGGCGGCGCCGAGTGGATGTTCATGCCGAACTGGTCCGCGAAGGTCGAGTACCTCTACACGGACGTCTCGGGCAACAACCAGAACTGGCTGTTCAACCCGGGCATCGGCCTGAACAACGTCAACAATCACACCCGCTTCCACACGGTTCGCGCGGGCGTGAACTATCACTTCAACTTCGGCTCGGCCGCTCCGGTCCTGGCCGCCTACTGATCGATCTCCGATCGACGACGAGAAGCCCGGCCTCGCGGCCGGGCTTTTTGTTTTTCGGCCTCAAAAGGACCGATACAGGTCGAGATCCGCCGGCGCGCCCACCGAAATCGCCGTCGCGCCGGGCGCGATGCGCTTCAGGAGCCCGGCCAGCACCCTGCCCGAGCCGCATTCCACGAATTTGTCGACGCCCTGACCGGCGATATAGGCCACGCATTCGCGCCAGCGGACCGCGCCCGTCACCTGCTCGACAAGGAGCTTGCGAATCGTTTCGGGGTCCGCGACCGGCGCGGCGGTGACGTTGGCGACGACCGGAACTTTCGGGGCGGAGATGGCGGCGGTCGCGAGCGCGGCCGCCATCGCGTCGGCGGCGGGCTGCATCAGCGCGCAATGGAAGGGCGCGGAGACAGGCAGCAGAATGGCGCGCTTGATTCCTTTCTCCCTGGCGATGTCCATCGCCTTCTCGATCGCCGTCCTGGCGCCCGAGATCACCACCTGGCCGCCGCCATTGTCGTTCGCCACCTGACAACAGGCGGAAAGGGCGGAAGCCGCCTCGTCCGCAATTTCCTTCGCCTGGTCGACCTCGGCGCCGAGCAGCGCCGCCATGGCGCCTTCGCCGACAGGCGCGGCCTTCTGCATCGCGTCGCCGCGAATGCGCAGGAGCCTGGCGGTGTCGGCGACGGAGAGCGCCCCGGCGGCGGCGAGCGCCGAATATTCGCCGAGCGAATGGCCGGCGACGAAAGCGGCGTCCCTGGCGAGATCGAGCCCGCATTCGGCCTCCAGCACGCGAATCGCGGCGAGCGAGACCGCCATCAGCGCCGGCTGGGCGTTGGCCGTCAGCGTCAGCTCATTCTCCGGCCCCTCGAACATGAGCCTGGAGAGCGGTTGCGACAGCGCCGAATCGACCTCCTCGAAGACCGCGCGGGCAGGCGCGAAGCTTTCCGCCAGCGCCTTGCCCATGCCCACCGCCTGCGAGCCCTGCCCGGGGAAAATAAAAGCTTTCGACATGCCTTTGACGCCCTCTCCTGTTCGTTTCGCGCCGCGAGTGGCATTGGCGGGCGCGCCATGTCAAGCTTCGCAAAGGGCGCGGGACAAGGAGCGCAGCCGATGAGAAAGCTTTGCCGTTGCAGCTGCGCGCGGGGGTTGAACCGCCGCGGCGCCCTTGCGGTTTTCGCAGGCGCGGGGCTGGGGGCCGTTTTCGGCGCAGCGCCCGCGGGGGCGAAGGCGGTGGTTTCCCGCCGGCGCGCCGAGGACGAAAGCTTCATGCGGCTGGCGCTCGCGGAAGCGGCCAAGGGCGATTTCCCCTTCGGCGCCGTCATCGTGCGGGATGGCGTGGTCGCCGCCGCCGGTCGAAACAGCGGCATTAAGACCAACGATCCGACGGCCCATGGCGAGATGGTCGCGATTCGCAATTTCTGCGCGTCACGTCCGGCGGCCGGGTTGAAAGGCGCGACGATCTACACGACCGGCGAGCCCTGCCCCATGTGCATGGGCGCCATCCTCTGGAGCGGCTTCGGGCGGATGGTCTACGCCGCCTCGATCGAGCGGCTCTCCGCCAAGATCGGGCAGATCATGACGCCGAGCCGCTCGCTCGCCGACGCCGCGCGTTTCGAGACCATCCACATTACGGGGGGCGTGCTGGCCGCAGAGGCGCTGGCGCTGTTCAAATAGAGACCCCCGTCGCGCCGGCTAAAGCGACCCTTCCGCCAACCCGGCGATTGCTGTTCGCGGCGTCGCCGACTTGGACCGATGCGCCGGCGGATTGTTTATTCAGCTCCTTGTTGCGCGCCCGCCTGACAATACGTCCGCCATCCACTGCGTCGCGGGGAATTCCTCAAAAAGCGTCAAAGCGGCGAGTGCAAGCGGAACGCCGAGGAAGGCTCCGAGCGCCCCCCAAAGATATGTCCACAATATGATGGAGAAGAGCACGAGAGGCGGGGAGATGGATAAGGCCGATCCGGAGAATACAGGTTCGAGATAGCTGCCGATGAGGGCCTGGATGAATGAAATTCCAATGAGCACGAGCAAAGGCGTCTCGAACGATCCGAACTGAACAAAAGCAAACAGCGGCAGAAACGCCGTGACGATAAAGGAGCCGATATAGGGAAGGTAATTGAGCGCGAAGGCCAGCACGCCGAAGGCGCCGGACATGTCCAGCCGCATGAAACGCGCGAATCCCCATACCGCCAGGCCGGTCGCGACGCTTGCGGCCGTCCGGACCAACATATAGGTTCGGAATTTCTCGCCGATCCTCCGGCCGGCGACGATCAACCGTCGACTGGCGTCCTGATTTTTGAGGGCCGCGACGCGCGCGGTCATAATGTCCGTCTCGCCGAGGCCGAGGATCACGTAAATCAGCACAATCACTGCGAAGGCGAGGATCGTGTTCACCCGCATCGCCACGGCGTGAACCATTCGCACAAGCGCCGCCGGGTTGAAATGATCCGAGATGAGGGCGAGGATGAAAATATCGTGCTTTTCGAGCCAGGCAGTCGACGCGATAAGCAAATCCTGAATTCGCTCGACATTGTCGGTCACCCAATCCACGATCTGGCGACCGCCCCAGACGATCACGGAAAATAGCGTCAGTGCGACGGCCGCCGTCACGAGGAGCGTGACCGCCAAGGCCATGCCTTTGCCGATTTTCATCTGAAGCGCTTTTTGCATCGGCCAGGCGATTTCGATGATGAACAGGGCGAAAACGAGGGGCTCCACCACTGCCTGGGCGAATTTGAATGCGGTCAAGACCAGGAGAATGGTCACAATGACGGATGTTACTTCGAGAATGCGCCCATCATGCACGACTATTCTTCCCCTCTCGGCGCCGATTTACCTCGTTTCGACGATTTGCGCGCACACTTGGCCACGCGACTCCTTTTCGAGACTTGGCCCTATTGCCGCCGCTTTAACGGCGATGTCAAGATTCGGCCCTAACGAAGCCGCGGCGGCGCGGACCCAATAATCCGTCCCTGACGCGGTATGATCTAAAGAAGAAAGCGAGCGGTTCTCGCCATGTGCGTTAGCGTTCGAAAATCCGGCGGTCGACGAAGTAGGGGAGCCCGATGAAGCTTAATTTTTTGACGAAGAGTCTCGAGCAACCGGATTTCGTCGCGCGCGCGATAACGATCGCGATGATCGCCGCGATCGCAGTCGTGCTCGGCCTGCTTTTTTGGAAGCTTTCAGACTTTTTCCCGATCGTATTCGCCACGATTATCATTGCGATCGGCTGGCGCGGCGCGGCGGAAATGCTGGGCGCTCGCTTGGGTGTTTCTGCGGGCGTTTCGCTGCTGGGAGTCGCCGTGGGGATCGTCGTCGGGATCGTCATGACGCTGATGGCGTTCGGCAATCAGCTCATTAGCCAGTATGACGAAGTCGCGCTGGACATTCCGGCCGCGATCGCCTTCATCGAGCGACTTGTCGAAGAGCATCCCTGGGGGCGCTTTGTCGAGAAGCTCGTCGTCGACGTCGATTACTCCAAGGCGACGGCGCCGATCGCGCAGCATCTCGGAGCCGCGCTTGGATCGCTTGGCAACGGACTCGCTTTGACGGTTTTCGCGATTATCGGCGCCGCCTATCTCGCCGCTGATCCTAAGGGGCATGTCGACGGCGTCGTCGCTTTGACGCCCGCTCAACACCGCGAAAAGATGTCGCGATTTCTCGATCGTTCCGGGCTGTCCCTGCGGCAATGGCTGCTCATACAGCTTTATGTCGTCGTCATGAATGCGGTCTTTTCAGGCGTCGCGCTATGGGCTTTCGGCGTGCCGGCGCCGCTGGCCCTCGCGACCATCAGCGGCGCGCTCGCCTTCATTCCCTATTTCGGTTCGATCATCGCGCTTGTGATCGGCGCGCTCGTCGCCTTGCCGCACGGCGCCGAGACGGCGGCGCTCGCGGCGCTCGCGATCGGCGGCGCAAGCTTTGTCGAGGGCTATCTCATTACGCCCTTCCTGCAGAGTCGCTCCTTAAGAGTGCCGGCCGTCGTGCTGCTTTTCTGTATGCTGGCCTTCGGCGCCCTTTTTGGCGCGATGGGCGTCGTGCTCGCGGTGCCCGCGACTGTGGTGCTGAGCGTCGCTTTTGACATATTCGCCGGACCGGCCGCGACGTGATAATGAGATGGCGCAGTCTTGCAGACTGCGTCGTTTCATGGAGTCTGAGCCAGCGATTCTCTGGAACGCATATCGACAAAGGCCGCGGGCGTCGGCGTGGCGACGGCGAGCCCCGTTCTCAGACGCGCCGGCCTGAGCCGCCTGCGCGACCTTGAAAATCGATTCCCGCTTTTTTGCAGCGCGCGCCGGGGACTCAAGTCGCCGGCTTCAGCGCCAGCAGCTTCTCGATCTCCGGCAGCGGGTGCTTGGTGAGGTCCTTGTGAAGCTCGCCGGCGACCTTGCCTTGCGCCTTGACGGAGAGATCCTTGCGAATTTCCCCCAGCGTCTTGGGCGGCGCGACGATGACGATTTCCTTCAGCTCGCCGCTTTCCGCCGCTTCGTTGATGCGGTCAGCCATGGCGCGGGCGAAGCGCTCTTCCTCGAGCTCGTGCCAGTCGACATTGCCCATGGAGCTGCGCGCGCTCGAGCCGGCCGAAGCGTAGGCGCGGCCCGGCGCGTCCGAGCCCTGTTCGCGGGTGGGGGGATTTTCCTCGACGCGCGTCTCGACGACCCGCAGATCCAGCAGTTCGGCGTCGCCGTGATTGGAGAAGAACAGCGCGCGACGGCCGTCGCCGATCAAAACCCACGCGCCATTATGGACAGCAACTGCGCTCATAGCGTCCTCGTTCGATAAGCTTACGCCATAGATGTGGCGGTCGAACGAGGAGAGAGCAAGCGTGGCCGCCGCGCGTCGAAAGGACGCGCCGGCCGGTCGAGCGTAAGTCAGGCCGCGAGCTTTTCCGGGGCGGCCTGCGCCTGCTGCATCTGGGCGACGACGGTCTTCAGCTCGTTCGCCGGCGCGGATACGGTCGTCGGCGCCTGGCCGCGGCGGTGGATGCGGGCCTCGTTCGCCGCCCAGGCGAGATAGCAGGCCGCGGCGATGAAGAGCAGGGCCGTGAAAGGCTCGCCATTGCCAAGAAATGACAGGTCGGGCGCGCATTCATTGGCGTATTCGCAGGCGTCCGACCAGTCCTGAAAATACTGTCTGACCGATTCCAACATGGTGACCTCCTTGGATCGCGACGATGGCGCAAAATCCTTGCCGCCTCGTGACGACCCCTGGCTAGCGCATATCGGCTGCGCTGTTTGTGCGTTGCAACATATAATGCGCGCCGAAGCTTTCGCCAGTGTTAAATTGATCCTGCTCTCCAAAACTATCTCGAACAATAACAGCGCGCCGCGCTAAATCGCCGCAGCGCAAAAGGTTGGGCATGCTGCGCAAAAAACGACCGACAGGCGTGTCCGGGAGCCGACAAAAAAGCGTGATTTCGACAGCTTTCGGCTGCGACGCCGAGGCAGGCAAACGCCTTTCGGCATGTCAGACAGGTGAAAAGCCAGCCGCAGCCGCACCACGGGCAGTCCGCCTGTCCGGTGAAGGCGAAGGCCCCTTCGCAGCGGCAAAAGGATATGAGGTCGTCATTGGCTTTTGCGAACGCCTTGAACATCGATTTCTCCAAAAAAAATCCCTCGCCCGGAAAGGCGAGGGATAAAGAAGAAATCTCTGGAGAGGATTACCCCTCCAGCAGCCTTCTCGCGATGACCTGCGCCTGAATCTCCGCCGCGCCCTCGAAAATGTTGAGGATGCGGGCGTCGCAGAGGACGCGCGAGACCGGATATTCCAGCGCGAAGCCGTTGCCGCCATGGATTTGCAGGGCGTTGTCCGCCGCCGCCCAGGCGACGCGGGCGCCGAGCAGCTTGGCCATGCCGGCCTCGAGGTCGCAGCGCTTGCCCTCATCCTTCTCGCGCGCCGCGAAATAGGTGATCTGACGGGCGACATGGATCTCCACCGCCATGGACACGATCTTGTTGAAGACGCGCGGGAAGGCGAAGAGCGGCTTGCCGAACTGGATGCGCTCCTTGGCGTATTTCAGGCCGAGGTCGAGGGCGCATTGCGCGACGC
Source organism: Methylocystis sp. JAN1 (assembly GCF_052186135.1). Classification (GTDB taxonomy): domain Bacteria; phylum Pseudomonadota; class Alphaproteobacteria; order Rhizobiales; family Beijerinckiaceae; genus Methylocystis. The sequence continues at coordinate 474,937 of NZ_CP181499.1, forward strand.
CGAGCGCGCGCGCGGCGGTCTGGATGCGGGCGGATTCAAACGTCTCCATGAGCTGCTTGAAGCCCTTGCCCTCCTCGCCGCCGAGGAGATTGGCCGCCGGCACCTCGAAATTGTCGAAGCCGATCTCGAACTCCTTCATGCCGCGATAGCCGAGCACCTCGATCTCGCCGCCGGTCATGCCCTTGGCCGGGAAGGGGTTCTCGTCCGTTCCGCGCGGCTTCTCGGCGATGAACATGGAGAGGCCCTTATAGCCCTTCTCGTTGGGGTTGGTGCGGGTCAGCAGCGTCATGATGTCGGCGCGGACCGGATGGGTGATCCAGGTCTTGTTGCCCGTGACCTTGTAGACGTCGCCCTCGCGCACGGCGCGGGTGCGCAGGCCCGCGAGATCAGAGCCGTTATTCGGCTCGGTGAAGACGGCGGTCGGCAAAATTTCGCCCGAGGCGATCTTCGGCAGATATTTGTTCTTCTGCTCCTGCGTGCCGCCGACGAGGATGAGTTCGCCCGCGATCTCGGAGCGCGTGCCGAGCGAGCCGACGCCGATATAGGCGCGCGACAGCTCCTCGGAGACGACGCACATGGCGATCTTGCCCATGCCCGAGCCGCCGTACTCCTCAGGGATAGTGAGGCCGAAGACGCCCAGTTCCGCGAGACCGGAAATGACCTCCAGCGGAATATATTCATTCTTGGCGTGCCATTCCTGCGCGAAGGGCAGGACATTGTCGGCCGCGAATTTGCGCATTTCGCTGCGGATCGCCTCCAGCGTCTCGTCGAGGCCGGAAGCGCCGATGGTCTCGGCCGCCGAATGATGGTCGATCAGTTCGGCGAGGCGGGCGCGGTTCGCGGGCGTATTGCCGGAGAGAATGAGGCGGTCGACCGAAGCGGGACGGCGGGCGGCGACCTGCTGGGCCGTGAGGCCGAAATCGGAGAGGCGGACGAATTCGCCCTGGCTCATCGGAATGCCGCCATAGACCTGGGCCAGCAGCTCGGCATAGCCGATCTGGTTCAGGAGCTCTTCCGTCTCGCCATAGGCGCCTTCGCCCTGAAGGCGCTCGGCATAGTCGATCAGCTCCTTGAGGCCCTGCACATAGGTCGCGAACCAGGAGAGGCCGTGCGCGGCGTGCTGGTCGGCCTCGATCAGCTCGTTCGACAGCTTGCCATCCTTCGTGACGCGGGCGCGAACGCTCGCAAGCCCTTCATTATAGAGCGCCTCGACGGCGGCGAGCGCCTCCTTGGCGGCGGCGAGCCAGCTTGCGGGATCGAGTTTCGTCGCGACGGTCATTCGTTCTTTTCCTACCCGGAATGAGGCCCGTTAACGGGCCGTGGAAATTTTGGCGACCTAAATGCCGTCATTTCGGCTGCGACGCAACAGGACTCCCCTGCGCCGCATCATCGCGCACGGGCGCGCCCGTGCGCCCGCGCAAAGACCGGCGCGGCCAGACCCTTTAGAATGCTCTCACCTCCTCGCCCCTCGCCGAGGCGGACCTGCCGGAGATGGTTTTCGAGCATGGCTAATCCTTTGCGAAAACGGATCCTTTTCGGTCTCGCCGCCTATGCCCTTCTCGCCGGGGCCGCGTGGATTTGGGTGAGTCGGGACGCGCGCGCCCATATCGTCGCCTCCCTGGCGGATGCGACCCCGGCCGAGGCCGGTCTCGTTCTCGGCGCCTCGCCCTTCCGGCGCGACGGCGACGGACCCAATCGCTATTTCCTCTACCGCATCGACGCGGCGGGGGCGCTCTTCAAGGCCGGAAAGGTCCGCTATCTCATCGTCAGCGGCGACCGGCGCGACGACGGCTATGACGAGCCGACGGCCATGCGCGACGCGCTGATCGCCAGGGGCGCGCCGCCCGAGCGCATCTATCGCGACGCCGCCGGGTTTCATACGCGCGACTCGCTTTCACGCGCCCATCTCCTTTTCGGGCAGACCGACGCCATCGTCGTCTCGCAGCGCTTCCACGCCGAGCGCGCCGTTTTCATCGCGCGGGCGCATGGGCTCCGCTATACCGGCTTCGCGGCGCGCGACGTCGAGGCTTATTCGGGTTTGCGAACCTTCGCGCGCGAGACCGTTTCGCGCATCGTCGCGCTCATCGACGCTTTTGCGTCCGAAAGGCCGCCGGAGGGGCGGCGGATCGCGCTTGGCGCAGACGCGCCGACATGAGGCCGATCAGACCGGCGAGACGATGAGCGGCAGTCCATATCTCGGCCGCGTCGAAATGTTCGGCTGGATGTCCGGCCTGAAGCCCGGGACGGGCTTGAAAACGAAACCCCGCACGAGCGTCGCCAGCGCCGTGGTCATCTCCAGCATCGCGAGGCTCATGCCGATGCAGATGCGCGGGCCGCCGCCGAAGGGAAGATATGCGAATCGGTGGCGCGCCTTCGCGGCCTCGGGCGCGAAGCGGTCGGGCTCGAAACCGAGCGGATCCGGCCAGAGCTTTTCGTTTCGATGCAGCGCCCAGATCGCGACGACGACCTGCGCGCCTTTCTCGATCGGATGGCCGCCCAGCGTCGTCGCTTCGCGCGGCTGGCGCGAGATCGCGCCGACGGGCGAGAAGAGCCGCATCGATTCCTGCAGGACCTGCCTCGTGAAGACGAGGCGCTCGACCTCGTCGCGGCCGATCGGCCCGTCGCCCGCGACCGCCACGACCTCGTCGCGCAGCCGCGCCTGCGTCGCCTGATCTTTCGCGATGAGCCACAGCGTCCAGGCCAGCGCGGTGGCCGCCGTCTCGTGGCCGGCGGAAATGAAGGTGAAGAGATTGGCGAGAAGCTCCCGCTCGTTCATGGCGCGGCCGGTCTCGGGATCGCGCGCCTTGATGAGGAGCGAAAGAATGTCGGCCCCGGTCGCTTCGCCCCGGCGGTCCTTGACGAGCCGCGCGGTCTCGCGCCGCAGATAGCGCGTCGCGAGATGCATCTTGAGGAAGCCGGGATGGGGCAGATATTTCGGCAGGCCCAGCGCCGCGAGCAGGAATTGCCAGGAGAAGCCCGAAAAGGCGTCGGTCTCGGCGGCGAGAAATTTTTCGCGGTCGACAGCTTCCGCGTCCCCCATCACGGCGCGCAGGATCACGTCGAAGGCGACGCCCATCATCGCCTTGGCGACGTCGATTTGCCCCGGCCCCGCCGCGCGCCATTTCGCCGCCTGCCGCTCCGCGCAGTCGAAGAAGACCGGCGTCAGCGCCAAAAGGTTCTCGTGCCGGAAGGCCGGCGCGACCGCGCGTCGCTGCCAGCGCCAGTGGGCGCCCTCCGCGAGAAAAAGGCCCTGCGGATCGACGACGTTCGAGAGCGCCTGCGGGGTGATGCGGTCGCGCGGGAAGAAGTCCGCGCGCTTCACCAGCACGTCCTCGATGAGGTCCGGATCGGTGAGAAAGATCGTCTGCGGCCGGTTGAAGCGCCGGACCGCCGTCATCTCGCCACGATAGGAATCGGGCGGAAAGTTTTCGAGATAATTGCGCACATAAGCCCGAAGCGACGGCTCGGCCCGCGGCTCGAAGGGCTGGAAGTCAGGATCGTGAAACATGGCGCGATCCTTTTCGTTCAGAGGGTTTCGATCTCCAGAGGCAGCCCGTTCTTCGCCCGCAAGGTGAGATTCGTCGCGAGCGCCAGGCGATGGCCGGGAACGGCCCTGAAGCGGAAACGCCGTATGAGCGTCGCGAGCACGACCTGCATTTCGATCATCGCGAAGCTCAGGCCGATGCAGATGCGGGGGCCGGCGCCGAAGGGGAGATAGGCGTAGCGTTGGCGCGCGCTCGCCTTTTGAGGCGCGAAACGGCAGGGATCGAAGGCGTTGGGCTCCTCCCAGAGCTTCTCGTGCCGGTGCAGGCAAAAGCTTGCGACGAGGAGGAAGTCGCCTTTGCGAATGTCGAGCGGGCCAATCGTCACGTCCTCGCGCGCCCCGCGTCCGATGGCGACGCCCGGCGGGAAGAGCCGCATCGATTCCTGTATGACCTGCCGCGCGAACATCAAATGCTCCAGATCCTCCGGCGCGATGTCGCGCGCGCCGACGACCGCGTCGATTTCGGCGCGCAGCCGCTCCTGCGTCGCCTGATCCTTGGCGAGAAGCCAGAGCGTCCAGGCGAGAGCGGTGGCCGCCGTCTCATGGCCGGCGACCATGAAGATATAAAGGTTGGAGACGAGCTCGCTGTCGGTCATGGCGCGGCCGGTCTCGGGATCGCGCGCCGAGAGCAGGAGGCCGAGAATGTCCGTCCCCCCGCCGCGGGCCGCGCGCCGCTCCGCCACAAGCCGGGACGTTTCGCGTTGCAGCCAGCGCACGTCCGCTTCCGCCTTTCGTTTGCCGGGGAAGGGAAAGGCGCGCGGCAGGCTCATCTGAGCGTAGAGAAAGCGCCAGGCGGTCGTCGAAAAAGCCGGCGTCAGCGCGGCGAGATATTTTTCGCGGTCGAGCGACGCGGCGCCCTCGCCCAGCACCGCCTGCAAGATGATCCAGAAGGTCGCGCGCGTCATGGCGGGCGAAACATCGACGACTTCCCTGCCGCGAGCGCCCCACTCCTGCGCGAGGATGTCCGCGCCCATCGCAAAGGTCGGAACGAGGGCGAGAAGATTTTCGTAACGGAAAGCCGGCGTCGCCGATCGCCGCTGCCAGCGCCAATGCGCGCCTTCCGCGAAGAACAGGCTGTCGCGGTTGACCTCGTCCGCGAGCGCCTCCACCTGAAGCCGGTCGCGGCCGAATTTGTCGGCCTGGGCGACGAGAATCTCTTCGACCAGAACGGGGTCGGCGACGAGCCGCATCTCCGGCAGGATCGGCCAGACGCCGCGAACCGTCGCATGACTGTCGCGATAGGCCTCGGCCGGCCAGTTCTCGATGAAATTACGCGCCGCGACGCGGATCGACGGCCGTTTGCGTGGAACGAAGGGCATGAAATCGGGATCGTGAAACATCGGCTGCGGAGTCTGGCGGGAAAAAACCTTATCGGCTCTGAAGCTACCCGCTCATCGCGAACGCCGCAAACCGGTTTGCGGCGTCACGCGCCGCAAGCCGCGCCCAGCGAGGAAAACGAGGATAACCATTGGGATCAGCACGCCTGCAAGCGGCGCGGCGACGCTCGCGGCCGCCGGTTCCTGCGGCTCGGAGAAGCGCGGCAGCGCGTCGTAATCCGCCGCCGTCATCGCCGCGCCCGCCTTGGCGCGGGAGAGAAAGAAATCGCGCCATTCGACATGGAAGGAGGCGATTAGGTCGAGAAAGCCGCGATAGCGCGCCTCTCCCGCGCCCGCGACGTCGGCGAGCGCGCGATAGGTCAGCAGCGCCGGCGACAGGAAGCCCAAACGATCGGCGAGCGCGCGCTGGCGTTCGAGCTGCGCGTCATGCGCCGCGATAACGCCCTCGACGCGCTGGAAAGCCGCCTCCTGCGTCGCCAGGCGGCGCAGCGTTCCCTCTCGCGCGCGGTCGCGCTTCTCGCCCGGGTGTTCGTCGACATAGCGGGCGAGCGCGGCGTCGCGCGCTTTGTCGGCGTCGGTCGATGCGGCGCGGGCGGCGAGAACCATGTCGATGCGCGAGGGCGCAGGATGGGCGTAGCCCGCGAGGCTGTTGATCCCGGCGGGCGCCAGCATGGTCAGGACGACCCAGGCGCAGATCAGCGTCAGCGCGTTGAAGGCCGAGCTCCTGCCCAGCCCGTCGACGGCGCAGGCGAGCGCCGCCCAGAAGAGGCCGTAGAGGAGGACGATCGCCGCGAGTGCGACGAATGATGAGGAGGCGAGGGCGTCCGCGCCCGCAAAGGCCGCGATCCCGAGCGCGACGGCGAGAAGCGTTGCGCCGACCGGGGCCAGAACGCGCGCGGCGAGTTTGCCCGCGAGAGTCGCGCCCGGCTTTCGCGCGGAAGCGAGCGTCATGGCGAGCGTGCCCTGTTCGCATTCGCCCGCCAGCAGGTTGAAAGTCAGCGCGAGAATGACGAGCGGATAGACGAAGACGATCACGAAAGCGAGGTCGGTCGAGCCGCTCATGAGATTGGCCGGATTTTCGATTTCGTCGGCGTAAAGGAAACTGTCCTTCGAGGCGGTTGTCACCTTCACGACGGGCGGAAAGAGATCGCTCTGCCCGACCGCCGCGAGCGCCAGCGGCTGGGGGGCGAGCGCGGCGACGCGCGCGGCGGGCCCGCCGCCCATGAAGGCCGCGTTGCGCGGATCGCGGAAGGGCGGCGGCTCTTCTTTCGCTTCGCCCGCATCAAGCTTGGCGAGCGTCCTTTTCAGTCCGTCCAGGCGCTGCGCTTCTTCCGCGCGCGCGGCGGCGACGAGGATTTGCCGGGCCTCGACGCGCGCTGCGCCTGTATAGAGCGAAAACAGGACGGCGGCGACGAGCGCGCCGAGCGCCAGCCAAACGGCGCGCTCGCGCTTGAGAATCAGCGCCTCGAAGCGCATTCCGGCGAGAAAGGCGCTCATAGCGGCTTCAATCGGCGCGCGGCGAAAAGCGCGAAAGCGAAAGTGAGCGCAAGCCAGCCCACAAGGCCCGCTATCGCCTCGGCGCTTGAGGAAAGCGCGAAGCCCGCCATGGGCGCGCGATAGGAGAAGGCGGCGATGCGCCTCCACAATTCCGGGCCGGCGACATAGTTCTCGTCGCGCTGGAAATGGATGATGTTGTCGCTGACTTCGTTCTGTATGTCGCGGCGATGCGCCTCTGCGGCGGTCGCGAAATCGAATTGCGCCCGGCTGTCCGAGCCCGCAAAGGCCATGGAGAGGGGCCGCAGCGCCAGCAGCGGGAAGAAAAATCCCGCGCTTGCGCGCAACGCGTCCTGCCTGTCGTACGCCGCCTGCAACGCGCCGAAATGCCTGTCGAAAATTGCGTAGCCGTTCTCGTCGTCCCTGCGCAGGGCAAGGCCGCGAAAGCTCACCGGCAGGTCTTTTATGTCCTTCACGCCGTAAGTCCTGAGCACGTCGTCGCGAAAGGCGGCGAAGGCCGGATGCGTCTCGTCATGGCCGAAGGTCCCGGCCTTGTCCCTGGCGATCGCGGCGCGGAATTCCTGCGCCGTGGGCGTCGGCGCGAGACCGCGCGCAATGTCAGTTGCGAGGCGCGGCGCGAGGAAGGAGTTGACGAGCCAGAAGGCGAGCAGCGCGACGAGCGCCGCGCGGCTCGATTTCGCCAGCGCGGAAACGCCGAGGGCAAGGAAGACGAAGCCCGCGAGATAGACCGCGTAGCCCGCCGCGAGAGCGGCAAGGCGGATGAATTGATCGGCGAGAGAAAGGCGCCCCGCGTCGGTCATCAGCGCCACGGCGATCGCAGCCCCGACGACGGCGGGCGCGAGCAGCGCGGCGCTCGCGCCCATGAGCGCCAGCGCCTTTCCCGCGAGAAGATCGCGCGGGCGCGCGCCGAGGCTCAGCAATTGTTTCAGCGCGCCGCTTTCGCGCTCGCCGGAAAAGCTGGCGAAGCCCGCGAGCAGCACGATGAGCGGCGCGACCGTCTGAAGGATGAAGGCGGCGGAGAGTCCGCCCAGCCGCGCCGCGATCCCGCCGTCGCGCGCCGCGCGGAACTGCGCTTCGTTCTGCTTGTGCGCTTCGAGCCAGACGGCCGAGCCGACGTAAGGATCGACGCCCGGATCGGCGAGCGACAGCGGGCTTGCCGGCTTGAAGGCGTATTGGCCGAAATGAGCGGCGGCATGGGGGTTCTTCGCGCTCTGTCCCGTCCAGAGCAGCCGGTCCGCCTCGGCGGCGGCGGCGCGTTCGCGCGTGAGGCGCGCATTCTCGACGGCGCCGAAGCCGAGCGCGGCGAGCGTCAGCAGCGCCGTGAAGACGAAAAGCGCGAGGAGGCGCCGGTCGCGGCGCATCTCCAGAATTTCCTTGGCGGCGACTGCGCGCACGATGCGTGCGCGCCGCGTCGGGGCGGCTGGCGCGACGGGGGAGAGCGCGACGTCGCTCATGCGGCCGCCCCGGTCCTGAAGAGATCGAGATAGGCGCGTTCGAGCCCGAGATGATCGACGTCCCCGGCGTCGAAGACGCGGGCGAGCCTGCCGCCGGCCATGACGCCAATGCGCGTGCCGCATTGCTTGGCGAGGAAGAGGTCGTGCGTCACCATCAGGATCGCCATGCCGTCGCGCCGCAGCTTTTCGACCAAAGCGGCGAATTCATTCGCCGCGAGCGGATCAAGCCCGGAGGTCGGCTCGTCGAGCAGCAACGCCTGCGCGCGCCGGGCGAGCGCGATGGCGACGCCGACCTTCTGGCGCATGCCTTTCGAATAGAAGCGCACGGGCCGTGTCGCGGCTTCCTCCGGCAGGCCGGCGGCGAGGAGCAGCGGCAGGAGGCTTGCGGGAGGCGCCGGCGCGCCCGAGACCTCCGTGAAATAGGCCAGGTTTTCGAGCCCGGTGAGGGCGCCGTAGAGCATCACCGTCTCGGGGATATAAGCGAGCTTCGCGCGCGCGCCGAGCGGGTCTTTCGCGCTGTCGATCCCGCAGACCAGCGCCTGTCCTTCGGTGGCGTCCAGAAAGCCCAGGAAGAGATTGACCGTCGTCGTCTTGCCTGAGCCGTTGGGGCCGAGCAGGCAGAAGACCTCGCCGGGATTGACCGTGAGATTGAGACGATCAAGCGCCGGGGCCTGCGCCCCGTCATAGCGCTTCGAGAGATCGCGCGCTTCCAGCATTCCGCACCTTTGCCGGCGTCACGCGCGCGTGGCCTCGCCCGTGACGCCCGATTGCAGGAAGCGGCTAAGCTGCATCGCGGAGAGGGATTGGTCAAGCGCGGCTCCGCTCCTCGTCTGGCGATAGCGGCGCGGCCCCCCACCCTTAATCCCTCCCCGCCACTCCGTCTAGCAGATTCACACATCTGTGTTGGTTAGCGGCGGCGTTGGTTGGGTGAGGGCGATGGCGTATTTTCCGTGCTGGAATTTGAGCCATCCGGCGAGCATGACGACGGGACCGGGTTTTCCGTAATAGCCGGTCCAGCCGCCGAGGCGGGCGAGCACCCAGGACGCATAGGCCAGGGACCCTCGCGGATGCGGGTTCTTCTGGCGCTGCGTCTTGCCTTCGAGGGTGGCGCAATAGGCTTCCAGCAGCGGTTGGTCCTTGGGCTCGAAGGCGTCGAGGAGCGGGCGCAGACGTTGCGGGTCGCCGCCGTCTCGGGCGTGGACGAGTTGTTGGATCGTCACGGCCGCGATCAACGTCGCGGCCGCCAGGGTCTGGCGCGGCGCGTCGTCTTCCATGCGCACGGCCTCGATGTCGAAGCCGTCGGTCTTCATCGTGCGGAACAACTGCTCGATCGCCCAGCGGCGTCGATACAGATCGACGACCCCGAGCGCTTGCGCGAGGCCGTCGACGGGGCGCGTCGTGATCAGACGCCAATGGACGTTTTCGCCTGGGGGCGGGTCGATCTCGCGCACGTCGACGAGATGGACCGCGATCGTCGACGGATCGTTCCTGGCCGCGCCGTTCCTGGGCCGCGCGAGATCAAAGCGCCCATGCCGGACGGCCAGCGTCGCTTCGCGCGCCGGCCGTCCGGGCCTGGCCGGAAGCGACAGCGTCGCCCGCCCGGCCTCCTCCAGCGCATCCAGGCGCGCAAACAGCCGCTCGCCATCCTCCAGCGCGCGGTCCTGCGCGGCGCGCACGAGGAGGTGAACCCCCGGCGGGCGCCGCGCGAAGGCGGAATAAATATCGCTCTCGCGATCGGCCACGACCGTGACCTCGCGCGCCGAAGCGCAAACTTTCGCCGCCGCCGCCGCGCCCTCCAGCCAGCGCCGGCTTTCCTTGTCCTCGATCGGCCGCTGACGCCGATCCGCCTTGCGTCCCGTCGCGCGTTCGAGGAACTGCGCGTGCGCCAGACCCACGATCGAACCGTCCTCGGCGTCGACGACGAGGGTCGGATGCAGATAGAGTCCGCCGCCGCCCCCGGACTTGACGACCGTCGTGTCCTGAATCGCCAGAACCGCGCGCCCCGCGCAACGCGCCGACGCGCGCGCGGCCGCCGTGGCGAACATCTCCGCGCCGGTCACCGCCCGATTGCGAAGAAAGCGCGTGATCCTGATCTCACCAGCCCGGTCGCCGCCGAGCCGACGAATGCGTATGCCCCCGCCGCCCTCCGCCACCAGCCGGGAAAGCAGAAAGGCCCCCCTTTTTCCAGTCGCGCGTCGCCAAAGCGACCCAGCGTCCGTCCGTCCATCGTCCGTCCCTCCGATTCCTTCAAATGGAATCAGACCCCCAGGCCCTACGCAACCAAGATGTGTGAATGCGGTAGGCCACTCCGTGGGGGGAGGGAGGTCGCCTTACCCCCAAGCTCGGCGTAGCCTGGTTTGTAGCCCGCACGATGCCGCATCATTCCTCCCCCACGAAGTGGCGGGGAGGGGCAGGGGTGGGGGGCGATGCGGCGCCACGATTGTTGGGAATTACCTGAAAAACAACAACGGCGCGCCAGTCTCCCGGCGCGCCGCCAATTCCGTCGAGCAAGCGAAGCCGCTCACTTCTTCTTGCCGTAGGCCTCGACCACGTCCTCGACCGTGTGCAGGCCGGGCTCGATGGCGTTGACCAGCACCGCCATATTGCCGGGCGCGTGCTCATTCTTCCACATCTTCATATGGGCGAGCGGGATCTTGTCCCAGGCGAAGACCTCGGACATGCAGGGATCGACGCGGCGGTCGATCACGAACTGGTTCGCGGCGGCGGCCTGCTTCAGATGCGCGAAATGCGAGCCCTGAATGCGCTTCTGGCGCATCCACACATAGCGGGCGTCGAAGGTGATGTTGAAGCCGGACGTGCCCGCGCAGAACACGATCATGCCGCCGCGCTTGGCCACCAGCGTCGAGACCGGGAAGGTCGCCTCGCCCGGATGCTCGAAGACGATGTCGACGTCCTTCTTGCCGGTGATGTCCCAGATCGCCTTGCCGAATTTGCGCGCTTCCTTGGACCACTCGACATATTCCGGCGAGTTGACCTTGGGGAGCTGGCCCCAGCACTTGAAATCCTTGCGGTTGATGACGCCCTTGGCGCCGAGCGACATGACGTAGTCGCGCTTGGATTCGTCGGAGATGACGCCGATGGCGTTGGCGCCCGAGGCCGCGCAGAGCTGCACGGCGAAGACGCCGAGGCCGCCTGAGGCGCCCCAGACCAGCACATTATGGCCGGGCTTCAGCTCATGCGGCTCATGGCCGAAGAGCATGCGATAGGCGGTGGCGAGGGTGAGCGTGTAGCAGGCCGCTTCTTCCCAGGAGAGATGCTTGGGGCGCGGCATGAGCTGGCGGTCCTGCGCGCGGCAGAACTGGGCGAAGGAGCCGTCCGGCGTCTCATAGCCCCAGATGCGCTGCGACGGCGAGAACATCGGATCGCCGCCATTGCACTCCTCGTCGTCTCCGTCATCCTGGTTGCAATGGATGATGACTTCGTCGCCGACCTTCCAGCGCTTCACCTTGGAGCCCACCGCCCAGACAATGCCCGAGGCGTCGGAGCCGGCGATGTGATAAGGGTTCTTATGGCCGTCGAGCGGGGAGATGGGTTCGCCGAGCGAGGCCCAGACGCCGTTATAATTGACGCCGGCGGCCATTACGAGGACGAGCACGTCATGGCTGTCGAGCTCCCAGGTCGGCAGGACCTCGAGCTGCATCGCCGTCTCCGGCGGGCCATGGCGCTCTTTCCGTATCGCCCAGGCGTACATGTTCTTGGGAACATGGCCGAGCGGCGGGATTTCGCCCAGCTCGTAAAGGTCTTTCTTCTCGCTCAAGGTAAGGCTCCCTCCATTCGGGCTCATGTGGCGATATCTAATCCGGCAGCGCTTATAATCGCCCGGCGCCCGGCGGCATAGGGTGAAAATTCCGAGGGGTCCGTAGGGCTTCGCCTATGATGAAGGGAAGACGACGGCGTTCCGGCGTCCGCGTTTCGAAGCGGGTTGCGCGCGAAACGGCGTCGATTGCAGCCGCCCGCCGCCCGCTTATCTGAGGAGACGGGGCGGCGGGCCGCAACAGGAGCCTCGGTCATGAGCGAAACACAGGTCGCGGCGCTCGACCATACGGTCCAGCTCGCCAATATCTGGCTCAAGAGACTGGCGGAGGAGGGGAGGCTCGGCGACCGGCCTCGCGCCTACGCCGCCCTGCGCGCCGTGCTCCACGCGCTGCGCGACAGGCTGACCCCGGAGCAGGCGGTCCATTTCGGCGCCCAGCTTCCCATGCTGTTGCGGGGGCTCTACTATGAGGGCTGGCATATGGCGGACACGCCGATGGCGGTCCGCAATGTCGAGGCCTTCGAGAACATGATCGACCGAGGCCTGCCGCCTGGCTTCCCGGTCGACGCGGCGACGGCGGCGCGGGCGGTCTTTGCGGTGATCTGGCGGGAGCTGGATTTCAACGAAACCGCCAAGGTCGTCTCGGACCTGCCTTTGCCGCTGCGGGAGCTGTGGCCGGAGGCGGCGCGGGATTTGGCGAAGGCGCGGTCGGGGGAGTGATCGGTCAGGCCTCGCCGTAAATTGGCGCCTTCCATGGGCGCGCGCGGGCGCGACCAAGCCGCAACTTGTCAAAACCTCCTTCTGTGCTATCGCAGCGCTTCGAGGAGGAGCCCGATGAACGACATGACCGCCCCGCGCCGAGACAAGCCCTGGATGTTCCGCACCTATGCGGGCCATTCGACCGCCGAGGCGTCCAACCGGCTCTATCGCTCCAACCTCGCCAAGGGCCAGACGGGTCTCTCCATCGCCTTCGACCTGCCGACCCAGACGGGCTATGACAGCGACCACATCCTCTCGCGCGGCGAGGTCGGCAAGGTCGGCGTTCCGGTCTCGCATCTGGGCGACATGCGCACGCTCTTCGACGGCATTCCGATCGCGGAGATGAACACGTCGATGACGATCAACGCCACCGCCGTGTGGCTGTTCGCGCTTTACATCGCCGCCGCCGAGGAGCAGGGCGCGCCGCGCATAAAACTGCAGGGCACGACGCAGAACGACATCATCAAGGAATATCTTTCGCGCGGCTCCTATGTCTTCCCCCCGGCGCAGTCGCTGCGGCTCACGCAGGACCTCATTCTCTTCACGACGAAGGAATGCCCGAAATTCAATCCGATGAACGTCTGCTCCTACCATTTGCAGGAAGCCGGCGCGACGCCGGCCCAGGAGCTCGCTTATGCGCTGGCGACGGCCGTGGCCATTCTCGACGGAGTCAAGAAAGCCGGCATGTCGGACGAGGATTTCGCGCAGGTCGTCGGCCGCATCTCGTTCTTCGTCAACGCCGGGATGCGCTTCGTCACCGAGCTTTGCAAGATGCGCGCTTTCGTCGAGCTGTGGGACGAGATCACGCGCGAGCGCTACGGCGTGACGGACGAGAAGTCGCGCCGGTTCCGTTACGGCGTGCAGGTCAATTCGCTGGGTCTCACCGAACAGCAGCCGGAAAACAACGTCTATCGCATTCTCATCGAGATGCTGGCCGTGGTGCTGTCGAAGAACGCCCGCGCCCGCGCCGTGCAGCTTCCCGCCTGGAACGAGGCGCTCGGCCTGCCGCGTCCTTTCGATCAGCAATGGTCGCTGCGCATGCAGCAGATCATGGCCTATGAGACGGATCTGCTCGAATATGGCGATATTTTCGACGGCAATCCGGAGATCGCGCGCAAGGTCGCGGAGCTTAAAAGCGAGGCCATGGCCGAGCTGAAGAAGATCGACGAGCTCGGCGGCGCGGCCGCCGCGGTCGAGATCGGCTATATGAAGTCGAGGCTCGTCGAATCGAACACCGCGCGCCTCGAAGCCATCGAAGCGGGCGAGCAGGTCGTCGTCGGCGTCAATAAGTTCACTTCCACCGAACCCTCGCCGCTGGCCTCGGGCGATGACGCGATCATGGTCGTGCCGGAGGGGGTCGAAGCCGATCAGATCGCCCGCCTCAAGGCCTGGCGCGAGAGCCGCGACAACAAGGCGGCCAGGGAAGCGGTCGAGGAGCTCGCCCGCGCCGCCAGGGAAGGCCGCAACATGGTCGAGCCCTCCATCGCCGCCGCCAAGGCCGGCGTGACGACCGGCGAATGGGGCAATGTGCTGCGCGGCATTTTCGGCGAATATCGCGCGCCGACGGGCGTCTCCTCGACGGCCCGCCAGGTCGGCGGCCAGCTCGACAAGGTGCGCGGCGAGGTGGAGCGCGTCTCCCACAAGATCGGCTCGCGCGCCAAGTTCCTCGTCGGCAAGCCGGGCCTCGACGGCCACTCCAACGGCGCCGAGCAGATCGCGGTGCGCGCGCGCGATGCGGGCTTCGACGTGATTTATGCGGGCATTCGTTCGACGCCCGCCGAGCTGGTCGAAACCGCGAAGAAGGAGGGCGTGCACTGCGTCGGCCTCTCCATCCTGTCGGGCTCGCATGTCACGCTCGCCCATGAAGTGATGCGGCTGATGAAGGAAGAGGGCGTCGCGGCCCCGCTCGTCGTCGGCGGCATCATCCCGCCGGCGGACGAAAAGCTGCTGCTCGAGGCCGGCGTCGCGGCGGTCTATACGCCGAAGAATTACGACCTCAACGTCATCATGACGGATCTCGCGCATATCATCGAGAAGAGCGCCGGCTGATCCCCTCTCCCGGCGCGCTCCCTGCGCGCGGGGAGAGGGTTAGGGAGAGGAGCGAAGCGACATCTACGCACGTCTCGCGCTGTGTCGCGGCGGCAGCGAGAGGTTTCTCGGCCCCTTGCCCCCCACCCGGACCCCTCGCCCCGCATGCGGGGCGAGGGAGCGAGTCCGCCGTCTCGACGCCGGAAAATCGCGGTCTCATTGATCAATCTTTTGCAGTGCGATATGCATGGACGGAGCAATCGCTTCCAGTCTTTGCATAGCGTCAATCGGCGCCATTAGCGTCGGGAAAGGTTGAGAGATGGACGTCGCCGTTGCGCCGCAACCGAGCTTCCTTTCCCGCGAACGGACGATCGCCTCCGGCTCATTCAATCGCTGGCTGGCTCCGCCGGCGGCGCTGGCGGTTCATCTTTGCATCGGGATGGCCTATGGCTTTTCGGTGTTCTGGCTGCCGCTGTCGCGCGTCGTCGGCGGCGCGGCTGCGAAGGACTGCCCGGCCGATATGGGCGTTCTGGCGCAGATCGTCGCCACGGACTGCGACTGGAAGATCAGCTGGCTCGGCTGGACCTTCACGCTGTTCTTCGTGCTGCTCGGCTCCTCGGCGGCGATCTTCGGCCACTGGCTCGAAACGGCGGGGCCCCGCAAGGCCGGCCTCGCCGCCGCCTGCTGCTGGTGCGGCGGCCTGCTGATCTCGGCGGCGGGCGTCTTTCTGCATCAGATCTGGATGATCTGGATCGGCTCCGGCGTCATTGGCGGCGTGGGCCTCGGCCTCGGCTACATCTCGCCGGTTTCGACGCTCATCAAATGGTTCCCGGACCGGCGCGGCCTCGCGACGGGGCTGGCCATTATGGGCTTTGGCGGCGGCGCCATGATCGGCGCGCCGCTCGCCGACTGGCTGATGGGCCATTTCGCGACGCCGGATTCGCCCGGCGTCTGGCAGACCTTCGTGGCGCTCGCCGCCATCTATTTCGTGTTCATGGTGAGCGGGGCGCTCGGCTATCGCGTGCCGCCGGAGGGCTGGGCCCCGGCCGGCTGGACGCCGCCGGCGCCCGCCGCCAACGCCATGGTGACGCATCGCCACGTCCATCTCGACCTCGCCTGGAAGACCCCGCAATTCTGGCTGCTCTGGGGCGTGCTCTGCCTCAATGTCTCGGCCGGCATCGGCGTGCTCGGCATGGCGTCGCCCATGTTGCAGGAAGTGTTCGGCGGGAGGCTGATCGGCCTCGACGTCGGCTATGATGCGCTGAGCGCGGATCAGCGGAAGGCGATCGCCGCCATCGCGGCGGGCTTCACGGGCCTTTTGAGCCTGTGCAACATTGGCGGTCGCATCGGCTGGGCCTCGGCCTCCGACGCTTTCGGCCGCAAGGGGACTTACGCGATCTTCTTCGTCGCGGGCTTCATCCTCTACGCCGCGGTCCCCTTCGCGGCGAAGGGCGGCGTCGTCTTCCTCTTCGTGCTGCTCTTCGCGGCGATCATCACCATGTATGGCGGCGGCTTCGCGACCATTCCCGCCTATCTCGCCGACATTTTCGGCACGCATTATGTCGGCGCGATCCATGGGCGGCTCTTGACCGCCTGGTCGACGGCGGGCGTGCTCGGCCCGGTGCTGGTGAACTACATCCGCGAATATCAGCTCGGGGCCGGCGCGCCGCGCGAGGCGGCCTATAACCAGACCATGTATGTGCTGGCGGGCCTGCTGCTCGCGGGCCTCGTCTGCAATCTTCTCGTCGGGCCGGTGGCCGAGAAATATTGCATGACCGACGAGGAAGCCGCAGCCGCGAAGAAGGTCAGCGTGGCGGCGGTGAAGCAGGAAGAGAAAGAGGCCCACGCCGATTTCGAGGATTTCGTCGAAGAGGGGCTGGAGCCCGAGGACGATCCCGCCCCCCTCGCGGCGGCGCGCGCTCCCGCGACCCTGTCGCCCGTGCTGATCCTCTCCTGGCTCGCCGTCGGAATCCCTCTCGCCTGGGGCGTCTCAATGACCGCCAGCAAGGCGCTGGCTTTGTTCAAATAAGCCGCCGGCGCGCAAGTTTCGCCCGCTGACGAGCGCGGAGGGTCACAGGCCGCGATTTCCCGACCTCGCCACATTTGCGCTCCATTAATCAAAAGTGCGCCATGGTAAATTCCAAGGCGCCGCGCGCGCAGCCTCCGACAGGGAATGACATGGCCTCGGCTTGCACCAATGGTCTCGATACGGGTTTCGTCGATCTCGGTTACATGAAGGTGGCGGCGCTCGGCGTAGTTCAAGGCATTTCCGAGCTTCTGCCGATCTCCTCGACCGCGCATATGCGCATCGTGCCGGCGCTGCTCGGCTGGAAGGATCCGGGCTCCGCCTTCTCCGCCGCCATGCAGCTCGCGGCGCTCGCCGCCGTGGTGAGCTATTTCTGGGGCGACATTCGCGCGCTCGCGATCGGCTCGCTTTCCGCCATCCGCCGGCGCGATTTCAACGACTGGACCTTCCGTTTCGTCTTCTGGATCGGGCTGGCGACGGTCCCCATCGGCCTTGCGGGCATCCTGCTCTCGCATACGCTCAACACCTGCGGCTCGCCTTTGCGCTCGCTGCCCGTCATCGGCATTTCCTGCATCGTGATGGCGGCGCTGCTCGCCATCGCCGAGCTTTATTGCAATCACAAGCGCACGCTCGACCATGTGAGCCTCAAGGACGCAATGATCGTCGGCTTCGCGCAGGTCGGCGCGCTCATTCCGGGCGTGTCGCGTTCGGGCTCGACGCTCACCGCCGCGCTCTTTCTCGATCTCAAGCGCGAGGAAGCCGCGCGCTTTTCCTTCCTGCTCGGCCTGCCGGCCATCGCGCTCGCGGGCCTGAAGGAGCTGTGGGAGCTGCACAAGGCGCATCTCGATTTCCACGGTTGGTCGGTTCTGTCGGTCGGCCTGTTCGTGGCGTCGGTCTCCGCCTTCGCGGCGATCTGGGGCCTCCTGCGCATTCTCGAGCGCTTCTCAGCCTGGCCCTTCGTCGTCTATCGCGCCTTTATCGGCGTGGTGCTGCTAGTGGGCTTTTACGCGGGATTCCTCGTCTAAAACAAAAGCGCGCGCCGTCATTGCGAGCGCAGCGAAGCAAATCCAGAGCGACATCGCGGACTCTGGACGCTTCGTCCGCTTGCGCGCCCATGCAATGACGGTTCTTCTCACTCCGCCGCTTCGCGCAGTCTTTCGCGAATCTGCCCGCGCAATTCATCGATCGGCGCGAGGCGGCCCTTCTCCTCGTAATGCCAGAAGGTCCAGCCGTTGCACGCGGGAAGCCCCTGCGCCAGCGCGCCGGTCTTGTGAATCGAACCCACGAAACCGGAAAGCGACAGGGTTCCGTCCGCCCGAACGATGGCGGTATGACGCCTCTTCGAATCGGTGAGCGCGGCGCCCGCCGCGAGAAGACCGGCTTCGACGAGACTCGCGAAAGCGATGCGCGGCTCGGCGCGTTTCGACGGCGCGACCGCTACCGCTTCTTCGGGCAGCGGCTCGATCGCGGCGATGCGCGCTTGCGCGGCTTCGGCGTAAGCGGCTTCGCGCTCGAGGCCGACATAGTCGCGGCGCAGGCGCTTCGCGACGGCGCCGGTCGTGCCCGTGCCGAAGAAGGGATCGAGCACCAGATCGCCGGCGTTCGACGCGGAAAGGAGAACGCGCGCGAGCAGCGTTTCGGGCTTTTGCGTCGGATGGGCCTTGCGGCCGTGCGAATCCTTCAGCCTTTCGGCGCCGGTGCAGATGGGCAGCAGCCAGTCGGAGCGCATCTGGCAATCTTCATTGCCGGCCTTCAGCGCTTCGTAATTGAAGGTGTAGCTTTTCGCCGAAGCGTCGCGCGCCGCCCAGATCATCGTCTCATGGGCGTTGGTGAAACGGCGTCCGCGAAAATTCGGCATCGGATTGTTCTTGCGCCAGACGATGTCGTTCAGGATCCAGAAGCCGATATCCTGCATGATCGCGCCGACGCGGAAGATGTTGTGATAGGAGCCGATGACGAAGATGGTCGCGGTCGGCTTCATCACGCGGCGCGCCGCCGAGAGCCAATCGCGCGTGAAGGCGTCATAGGCCGCGAAATCCGTGAACTTGTCCCAGTCGTCGTCGACCGCGTCGACGAGGCTTTGATCCGGGCGCGTGAGCTTGCTGGCGAGCTGGAGATTATAGGGCGGATCGGCGAAGACGAGATCGACGCTTTCCGCCGCCATGTTCTCCATCAGCGAGACGCAGTCGCCGAGAAGGATCGTGTTCCGCGCCGGCAGCGCGCGGAGCGGCCCTGCATTCGGAGACCCGGTACGCGTAACCTTTATCCGGGTTTGGGGGCGGGCCGCCCCGACGCGCGCGCTACTCATGAACTCAACACCGCAAACGCTACCAACACGTGCGATATTGCCGGAATGAGGTAAAAGCCGCGTATAGGCGCGAGGTTGTCGACCGTCTCTTTTTCGAACGGAAGTCTTAATGAAACAAAAAACTTAGCTGTAACGCGAGCGCCGTCACCCTTCGCGCAACGGCGAAAAACTCAAGCGATGGACGGGGGTCGGCCCGTTGACGCGCAGAGCGTCGAGATGCCGCCGCGCGGCATAGCCCACATTGGTTTCGAAGCCATAGTCGGGATAGATTGCGGAGAGTCGCCGCATCATCGCGTCGCGCGTAACTTTCGCGATGATGGACGCGGCCGAGATGGAGAGCGCCAGGGCGTCGCCCCTGATAATGGCGCGACAGGGACAGGAAAGCCGCGGCGGATCGGAGCCGTCGACGAGGACGAAGGCCGGCGCATGCGAAAGCGTGGAAACCGCGCGCGCCATGGCGGCGAGAGACGCCTGCCTGATGTTCATCGCGTCGATCTCCGCAGGCGTGACGAATGCGACGCTGACGGCGAGAGCGCGAGACATGATGTCGTCGAACGCCGCTTCGCGCTCCTTCTGCGTGAGCGCCTTTGAGTCGTTCAGGCCGCGCGGCAGGCGTTTCGGATCGAGAATCACCGCAGCCGCCGCGACGGGGCCCGCGAGCGGGCCGCGCCCGACTTCGTCGACGCCGGCGATCGGCCAGACGCCCTGTCGGCGCAGACGGCTTTCGAGACGAAAATCCGGACCCATGCTGAACCTTGATCAATTCGACGGCCGGGACGCCGCCCCAAATGTTTCTCGTGAACTTAACGACGCCTCGCCCGCGAGGTCGAGAAAAAACGTCGCGGGATTCGTCAGAACAGGCTGAGCTGCTGAGGCCCTCGTCGCGGCGGTTGGAAAAGATCGGTGCGCAGCTTCATCGACGATTGCGAGAAGCCGAGCTTCCTGGCGGCGATCTCGAAGCGCCGGCCGATCATCCAGGCATAGTGCCCGTCGCCCGTCATGCGCTTGCCGAATGCGGCGTCATATGTCTTGCCGCCGCGCGTCGAGCGCACGAGCGACAATGCGCGCCGCGCCTTGTCGGGAAAATTGGCGACGAGCCATTCGCTGAAGAGGTCCCGCAATTCGAGCGGCAGGCGCAGCATGACGTAGCCCGCCTCGCGCGCGCCGGCGGCGCGGGCGCGCGTCAAGATCGACTCGATCTCATCGTCATTGATCGCCGGAATGACGGGCGCCGTCATCACCGCGACGGGAACGCCTGCGGCGGCGAGCTTCTCCATGGCGTCAAGGCGCCGTGCGGGCGTCGCCGCGCGGGGCTCCATGATTCGGGCGAGCCGCGGATCGAGCGTGGTCACGGAAATGGCGACCTTGGCCAAGCCGTCTCGCGCCATGGGCGCCAGCAAATCGAGATCGCGCAGCACCAGCGCGGATTTGGTGACGATCGCCACGGGATGCCGCGCGCGCGCCAGCGTCTCCAGGACGGACCGCATCACGCGATGGCGCTTCTCCAAAGGCTGGTACGGATCGGTGTTCGTGCCGATCGCGATGACTTTGGGCGTATATTTCGGCGCGGACAATTCGCGTTCGAGAAGCTGCGCGGCGCCTTCCTTGACGAAGATTTCCGTCTCGAAATCGAGCCCCGGCGAAAGGCCCACATAAGCATGCGTCGGCCGCGCGAAACAATAGACGCAGCCATGTTCGCAGCCGCGATAAGGATTGATGGAGCGATCGAAACCCACGTCCGGCGAATCGTTTTTCGTAATGATCGACCGCGGCTTTTCGACATGGACGTTGGTCTTCAGCGCCTCGAGGCCGTCGAGCGAATCCCAGCCGTCGTCGATTTCCTCGCGGCTCTCTTTTTCATAGCGTCCGCTTCGCCGGGAGAGGGCGCCGCGCCCGCGCCGGCGTTCCGCGTCGATAAGCGGCCCCGGCATATGCGCATCTGTCGAGATTTCCGCGAGCCGACCCATGACCAACTCCAGCTTCCTCGATGGGAGGCCGGCGCCCGGCCGGCCTCCCATAGTCGCGCGCGCATCCATGCGAATGCGCTCAAGGGGACTTCCTGCGCCGCCCGGCTCGACCTGCCGATTGGAACAAGGCGCGAACAAGGGAACAGATAAAGAACATTTCACCCCGACGCAAGGGGGATGGAAGCGGCTTTGACGCCACGAGGATCAGAGCCCCTGGCTGGTCTGCGCGAACAGCGAGGCCGGGCAGGCGCTTCGGAAAGAGCCGGTTCGCGGCTTCCGGGACAAAAAGAAGGCGGCGCAGCGGCGCCGCCTCCAGGCTTTCCGTTGCGAGGCCGAGAATGCGAGATCCTTGGTCAACGCACGAGAATGTTCTTGAACTGCCAGGGATCGCTCTCGTCTATGTCCTCGGGGAAGAGGCCGGGGCGATCGGCCAAGGGCGTCCAGTCGGTGTAATAGCCTTTCACCGGGCCGAGATAGGGAAGCTGCACCTCGAGGCAGCGCTTGTAGTCGACTTCGTCGGCTTCGACGATGCCGGCTTCGGGATTTTCGAGCGCCCAGACCATGCCGGCGAGCGCCGCCGACGAGACCTGCAGGCCCGTCGCGTTCTGATAGGGCGCGAGGTCGCGCGTCTCCTCGATCGAGAGCTGCGAGCCGTACCAATAGGCGTTTCTGGCGTGGCCGAAGAGCAGCACGCCAAGCTCGTCAACGCCGTCCACGATCTCGTTCTCGTCGAGGATCTTCCAGCTCGGCTGCATCTTGCCGGCGGCGCCGAACAGTTCGTGCAGGCTCAGCACCGCGTCATTCGCCGGGTGATAGGCGTAATGGCAGGTCGGACGGTAGACGACCTTGTCGCCGTCGCGCACCGTGAAATAATCGGCGATCGAGATCGCCTCGTTATGCGTGACGAGGAAGCCATATTGCGCGCCCGGCGTCGGGCACCAGCTCCGCACGCGCGTATTGGCGCCGGGCGAGAGCAGATAGATCGCCGCGCCGCAGCCCGTCGCATGCGTGCGGCCGATGTCTGGCAGCGTCTTCTCATGCGTCCCCCAGCCGAGTTCCGCCGGCTGCATGCCTTCCGAGACGAAGCCCTCGACGGACCAGGTGTTGACGAAGACGTCTCTGGGCTTCGGATCGCGCGCGCGCTGCGTGTCGCGCTCGGCGATATGGACGCCCTTGACGCCGAGCTTCTGCGCGAGCGCGCCCCATTCGGCGCGGCTCGTCGGCTCCTTGTCGAAAACGCCCGTGTCCTTGGCGATGTCGACGAGCGCCTTCTTCACGAACCAGGAGACCATGCCCGGATTGGCGCCGACGCAGGAAACGGCGGTGGAGCCGCCCGGATTCTTGCGGCGCTCCTCGAGAATGGTCTCGCGCAGCGCATAATTGGTGCGGGCCTCGTTGCCCTTCTTCGTGTCGAAATAGAAGCCCGGCCAGGGCTCGACGACGGTGTCGACGTAAAGCGCCTTCAGCTCGCGGGCGAGCTGCATGATGGCGAGCGAAGAGACGTCGACCGAGAGATTGACGATGAAGCCCTGTCCGTCGCCCTTGGTCAGCAGCGGGGTGAGAACCTCGCGGTAATTCTCGGGGGTGAGCTTTTCCTTGAGGAAGGCGACGCCGCGCTCGTCGAGCAGGCGGCGATGTGAATCGACGGGGTCGATGACCGTGAAGCGCGCCTTGTCGAATTCGAAATGACGTTCGATCAGGGGCAAGATGCCGCGCCCGATGGAGCCGAAGCCGATCAGGACGATCGGGCCGGTGATTTTGCCATAGACGGGCCAGACGGACATGGAAACTCCTGTCTTGAGGGGTGAATGCTGCGCCGCGATAAAGCAGGGGCGGGCGTCTTAATCAAGTGCGGGAAAATGGCGCGCCCGGCCGGGCCTTGGCCGCGAACCTCCTCTCGCCCGGCGACCGCTCCGCCCTTGATTGTGACGGCAGGTTGAGGACAGTTGACGGTCTCAGCGAAAGGTTGATCATGGCGCGGCCGGTTCAGTCGTCATCCCCCGAAGGGGGCTCCCGCCCCCCTCCGAATGTCGCCGAGGCCGCCCCGCCTCCGGCTTCGGAAGCGCAAAAGGCGAAGTCCGTCAAACTGTCGCCGACCGACTCGGCGGAGGACGCCGCCGTCCGCGTTTTCTCTGCGGCGCTCGACCATTTCGAGGCCAATGTCCCGACTTTCCATGCCGCGCAGGCGTCCGAGAGCGTGCATCAGATGCGCGTCGGGCTTCGGCGGCTGCGGGCGGCGATCGGGCTTTTCAAGGACGCGCTGACCGGCTCCGCTCTCGACGCGGCGCGGGCGCGGGCCAAGGAGATCGCCGGCGTTCTCGGCGATGCGCGCAACTGGGACGTTTTCCACGATATGCTTGATGGCGGCCCCGCCCAGGCGCTCGCCGAAGAGCCGAGCTTCCACTCGCTTCTCGACGCGCTGGAGCTCAACCGCGCCAAGGCCTATCGCGCGGCCCGGGAGAAGATCGAGGATGCGGGGACGGAGGGCTTCCTCGCCGAGTTTCGAAAGGCGATCGCCGAACGCGACTGGACCGTCGCGCCGGGCATGGCCGAGGAGGGTTCGGCGAAGGATTTCGCCGCGGCCGCGCTGACGAAGCTGCGAAGGCGCGTGCTCAGGAAATCAAGGGGTCTCGCCGGGCGCGCGCCCGAGGAGCGCCACGAATTGCGGATCGCGTTGAAAAAAGCGCGCTACGGGGCGGAGTTTTTCGAAAGCCTCTTTCCCGACGCCGAACACGCCGAGACCTTCTCCGCGGCGCTCGCGAGGATGCAGGACGGGCTCGGCGTCTATAACGACATGGAGACGGCGAACGCCCTGCTGGACGGGATCGACGCGGAGAACGACGCTGCGCTGAAGGCCTCCGGCTTCGTGCGCGGCTGGTTCGCCCATGCGGCGCAGGCGGGCGCGGCTCATGCGAAGAAGAGCGAGAAGCGGTTGAGAAAGCTGAAGCCGTTTTGGGAGTGACCCCACAGGCCAACCATCGCGACGTCGGCTGCGCCGCGCGTTCCTCTCGCCTCCCGAGAAGCAGCGCCGCGACGGAGTTCACTCACGACCTTGCATCCCGGTTACTACGCCAAGCCATTATAGCGCTTCTTCTCCCTTCACGCCGAGACCGCCGCGCTCCCGTCGATCCGGCCCAGCACGCCGTTCGGCAGGCGCGGGCCGTTGGCCAGGTAGCGGTTGCGGTCGCGCACCATCCTGGTGACGCCCGCGAAGTCGAGCTTGCCGGAGCCGAGCAGCGGAATGTGCTCGACAGAGAGCACTTCGGCCGGGATCGACAGGTCGGAGGCGCCTTTCGATTTGGCGTAGGCCATGAAATCGGCGCGCGTCGCGTCCTTCTGCTGCGTGACGAGCACGATGCGTTCGCCCTTGCGCGGGTCGATCTCGGTCGCGCAGGCCGACAGCGCCTTGGGCCAGAGCTCGGCGGCGAGCTGCTCCACCGCCGCGAGCGAGACCATCTCGCCGCCGATCTTGGCGAAGCGCTTGGCGCGGCCCTTGATCGTGACGAAGCCTTCCGCGTCGATCGTGACGATGTCGCCCGTATCGTACCAACCATCTTCCGGGGCCTGCAGCACGCCGGGATTGTCCGCCTTCAGATAGCCCATCATCACATTCGGCCCGCGCACCAGAAGGCGGCCGCCTTCCTCGACGCCCGGCACTTTTTCGAGCTTGTAGTCGACGCCGGGCATCATACGGCCGACCGTGCCGAATTTGTTGAACATCGGCGTGTTGAGCGAGAGCACCGGCGCCGTCTCGGTGACGCCGTAGCCTTCGAGAATGCGAATGCCGAATTTCTCGCACCAGACGTCGCGCGTCGATTGCTTCACCGGCTCCGCGCCCGCGACGACATAGCGGATCGAACGGAAGTCGTAAGCATGCGCGCTCCGCGCATAGCCCGCAAGGAAGGTGTCCGTGCCGAAGAAGATCGTCGCGTTGGTTCCGTAGATCAGCTCCGGCACGATGCGGTAATGCAGCGGCGACGGATAGAAATAGACGGGCACGCCGGAGATGAGCGGCAGCATGAAGCCGATCGTCAGCCCGAAGCAGTGGAAGACCGGCAGCACGTTGAAGACCTTGTCCTGACGGCCGAAATCAATGCGCGCCGCCGCCTGCGCGGCGTTGGCGAGAAGATTGCGGTGCGAGAGCGCGACGCCTTTCGGCACGCCCTCCGAGCCCGACGTGAACAGCACTGTCGCCATGTCGTCCGCCTTGCGCGCGACGACGGGCTTCTTGAAGCGCAGCATGGCCTTGAGCTTGTCGAAGAGCGTGACGCCCGCGCGCATGTCTTCGAGATAGACGAGCGAGACTTTCTCCGACAGCGCCTCGGCGAGCTTGTCGAGCTTGCCCTTCTCGATGAAGGCGCGCGAGGTGAGGATCGTCTTCACCGCGGCGCCTTCGCAGCCGGCGAGAATATTGGTCGCGCCGGCGGTGAAGTTGATCATGGCCGGCACGCGCCCCGCCGACGACACGGCGAGGAACGTCACGCCCGCGGCGTTGGCGTTGGGCAGCATGATCCCGATCCGGTCGCCCGGCGCGCCGATCTTCGCGATCTTCTCGCCGAGAAGGCGGGCGCCGATAAGGATCTTGCGATAGGTGAGCTTGCCGGTCAGCGGGTCTTCGAGCGCGACGCGCGAGAAGCCGTGCCTGTCGGCGGCGCGCAAGGCGGCCTCGAAGACCGTCTCGTCGGTCCTGGTCGTGCGGAAGATCAGGTCGGACATGATCTGATAGAGGGCGGCGCCCGCCGCCATGCGGCGCGCCTTGCCCTTCAGCTCGTCGTCGACCGTGAGGCGCACGGGCTCCTGCACGGTGAGGGTGAATTTCGGGAACCAGCGGCGGCGCGCCTGTTCGCGGGTCAGGCGCGAGAACATGGTCGCCTCGGGGCCGTCGATCTTCACCGGAACGACGAAGGCGCCGGATTTCTCCGCGATAAGGCCCGCGCCGTCATAGACCTTCATCAGGCTGCCGGTGACGGTGAGGCGCCCCTCGGGGAAGATGACCAGCGGATCGCCCGCCTTCACGGCGTTGACCAGCGTGCGCGTGCCGAGCGGCTTTGACGGGTCGAGCGGAATGGCGCGGGTGAACCGAAGGAAGGGCCTCACCCACCAGCGCTGCGAAATGCCGTGGTCGATCGCGAAGACCGGGTCTCTCGGAAGGACGGAGAGGATCGCCGCCGCGTCGAGGAAGCTCACATGGTTGAGCGCGACGATCGGATTCGGCCCCGCCTTTTCGAAATTGTCGAGGCCCTTCACTTCGAGCCGGTAGAAGGCCCGAAAAATAATCGATAAAAGGTCGAGCATCGGGTTCTTCACGACGGCGTAGCGGATCCAGATGGCCGACAGGAGGGCGACGACGCCCATTCCGATGAAGAGCTGCGCCAGCGTCACGCCCTGCGCCTGCAGAAAGGCGACGCCGGCGCCGCCCGCCGCCATGAAGGCGGCGTTGTGGACGTTCACGGCCGCGACCGTGCGGGCGCGCTGCTCCGCCGGGCTCCGCGCCTGAATGGCGGCGAAGGAGGGGACGATCATCAGGCCGCCCGCAAGCGCGAGCAGAGCGAGATCGATCGAGGCGCGCAGAGCGCCGGGTTCATCGAAATAATGGGCGATGTCGCGTTCGGCCGCGTTCGGGTCGACGGCGCGCAGCAATTCCGCGACGCCGAGATCGATCGAGGCGAAGGCGATGACGACGGCGCCGATGGCGGCGGGCAGGAGCACGATGCGGCCCTTGAGCAGGAAGGCGGCAAGGCCCGACCCCGCGCCGATGGCGATGGCGAAAATGGCGAGATGCAGGGTGACGACGCTCTCCGCCCCATGCAGCGAATGGGTGACGAGCGGCGGCATCAGCGACATGGCGATGGAGCCGTAGAGCCAGAAGAGGCTCGTGACCGCCGTGAGCCTGCGCAGCTCGGGCGCGGCGCGCAGGGCCTTCAGCAGCTTGAAGGTCGAACGAAAGACGTTCCAGTCGATCTTGAGCTCCGGGGCGGCGCGCTGCGTCGAGGGGATGAACCAGGCGGCGACGTAGCTCGCAGCCGAGACGATCATGATCGCCGCCGCGAAAGCGTGCATGCCGAGCGACGAGCCTCGTTCCTGCATGGCGAGGCCGCCCGCGATCGTGCCCGCCAGAATGGCGATGAAGGTTGCGCTTTCGACGAGGGCGTTGCCGGCCGGCAGCTCCTCCTTCGTGAGATGATCGGGCAGAATGCCGTATTTGACGGGACCGAACAGCGCGCCGGTGATTCCGAAGCAGAGCAGCGCCGCAAAGAGCGTGGCGACGTCGGCGAAGTAGAAGCCGGCGGCCGAGAGTCCGGCGACGCCGATCTCGGCGAGGCTCAGGCGGCGCGCGATCACGGCCTTGTCGAATTTGTCCGCCATCTCGCCGGCGATCCCCGACAGGACGAAGAAAGGCGCGATGAAGATCGCCCCCGCGAGCGTGACGAGAGACGCGCCCTTTTCGCCGCCGATCTGGGCGAGGATCAGAAGAACGAGCGCGTTCTTGAGGAAATTATCGTTGAAGGCCGCGAAGAACTGGCGCCAGAAGAGGGGCGCGAAGCGGCGCGTGGCCAGAAGCGACTGCGACATGGCGGATGATCCGAAAGGCTGGGCCGACGACAATTGACCAAAGCTGATTAACGATCGGTCAAGGCCGCCGGCCTGTCGTTTACGAAATAGCGCATTCAAACCTTAAGCGACCTTGGACACGTCCATCAGGAGGCGTTCAGTCTTGGCGTCCTCGATGCGGTTCAGGAGCTTTTCCGCCTCGACATTGTCGCGGATGGTCTTGGTCAGGATGATGCAGGACTGGATCATCATCACCGTGCCCATGAAGAGAAAACCCTTCATCCAATGGTCGATGGGCATGACGAAGACGCCGCCCGCCACCATCGCGACCGAGAGGCCGAAGGAGACGTAGGAGAAGGCGACGAAAGCGGGAGAGTGCTTGATCGGTTGAGCGGTCATTTGAGCGAGTCCTTTTCGGTTTGACGATTGCGCGTCCGCCGTCGCGTCAGCGACCGCCGGCCTTCTCCTTCAGACGGGCCAGAACGTCCGAGGCGCGCGGCTTCACGGGCGGGCCGAAGCCGGCGTTCGCCAGCGTCTCGTTGAGGCTTTCGGCGCGAGGCTCGGCGTCGAGCGCGTCGAGCGCCGTTTCGGCCGCGCAGATTTCGGCCTGCCGCTCCCGCAGGCAGGCCAGCGTCGCCTCGGCCTCCGAGAGGGTCGACTGATAGCAGGGCGCCGCTTCGAGCCGCCCGCGCCGCGCGACGCGAACCGCTTCCGCCGCCCGCGCGACGCGGCGGCCCCTGTCAAGCTCCGCGAGCCGCGCCGCCTGATCGCGCACATGCCGTTCGAGCTTGGCGATTTCCGCGGAAAAGATGGCGCGCGCCTTCTCCGCCGCCTGCGCGTCGCCTTCGAGCGCCGCGATGTTGTCCGCGGCCTTTTCGGCGAGGTCCTCCCGCCCGGCCTGCAGCGCCGCGACCGCGCGCGTTTCGAGCTCCGCGATCTGTGCGCGGGTCGATTCGAGTTTGCGCCCTTCCGCCTTGTCCTGCGCGATGGCGAGGGCGAGGGCCTTCTTCGCGCGGTCGACGGAAAGCGCCGCATCGCGCATCTGCTGGTCGAGAAGGGACAGCGCATGGCGGTCGGCGAGGCGTTCCTCGGCTTCGAATGCGCGACCCCGAAGGAGGGTGACGACTGTCTTGAACATGGGTTTCTCCGCTTTTGAACATAGTTCACGTTCCAGGCTTACCCCAAAATTGAACGACGTTCAAGCTAGAAGTTGAACGGGGTTCGTGTTTATGGTCCGCCGCCGCGCCGCGCGGGAACAGCAAGGCTGCTCGGCGGTTTGAGCGGTGACGACGACTTCTTCGCCCCCGGCGGCCGCGGCCGACGCCCAAGTCTCGCCGCGACGCCGCGTCATGTAGGGGGCCCGAAAGGGAATGCGGTGACCGAAACGAGAACCGAGGCCGGCGCGCAGCGGCGGCTGAAATTGCGGGAGCGGCTGCTCGACGTCGCCCGGCAGTCGATTTCGACGCGGGGGCTTTCGGGGTTGAAAGCCCGCGATCTTGCTTCCGAAGCCGGTTGCGCGCTCGGCGCCATCTACACGGCCTTCGACGATCTCGACGAGTTGATCCTCCGGGTGAACGTCTCGACGCTGGAGCGGCTTGGACGGGCGCTCGACGCCGCGCTGGGGCAGGCCGACCCATCGGACGCGCTGCTGGCGCTCGCCCGCGCCTATCTCGATTTCGCCCGCCGGGAGGAGCCGAGCTGGCGCGCGCTCTTCGAGCACCGGCTCTCCGGCGGCGCGCCCGTGCCGAACTGGTACGCCGAGGCGCGCAACCAGCTCTTCGGCCGCCTGGAGGCGCCGCTCGCCGAGCTGCTGCCGCACCAGGACGCCGCCGCCCGCGCCCGTCTCGCCCGCACGCTGTTCTCGGCCGTGCATGGCGTCGTGGTGCTGGGCCTCGAAGAAAAGCTGGAGGCGACGCCCCCGGAACAGCTCGACGAACAGCTCGAGACGCTGGTGCGGCTCATCGCCTCCGGACTTGCGCGCGAAGCCCGCGCCCACTGAGGCTTGCCTCGCGCGCCGCGACCTGAGATAGGCGCGTATGGCTTACCTTCTGCTGTTCACGGTCGCGATCTGGGCGGGCGCGCAAAACGCGCTCGCCGGCGGCGGCTCCTTTCTCATCCTCCCGACGCTGATGTTCACCGGCATGGACGCGCTCGCCGCCAACATCACCTCATGCGTCGCCCTCTTTCCGGCGCAGGTCGCGACCGGCTGGACGGGGCGCAGCCACGCAAAGGGCGTCGGTCCGCTCAGTCTGCGCTGGCTCTTCGTCGTCAGCATCGTCGGCGGGGCGATCGGCGCGGCGATCCTGCTTGCGACGCCGCGCGGTTTCTTCGCGCGGCTCGTGCCCTGGCTGGTGCTCTTCGCGACGGGGCTCTTCGCCTGGGGCAGCTTCTTGCGCAAACCGGGCGAGACGCATGGCCATCTCTCTCCCGGCGGCGCGGGCTTCGTGCAGTTTCTCATCGCCACCTATGGCGGCTATTTCGGCGGCGGGGTGGGCTTCCTCATGGTGGCGGCGCTGACCATGGCGGGACAGGCGGTGCGAATCGCGAGCGCGACCAAAAATGTGCTCGCCGGCGTGATGAACGCCTCGGCCGTCGCCATCTTCCTGTTCTCGCCGGACCTTCACTGGCCGCAGGCGATCGTGACCGCAGCGGGGGCGACCATTGGCGGGGTCGCCGGCGCGCGGCTGATTCACGTCATCGACGAGAAGGTTCTGCGCCTCTTCATCATCGTCATCGGCTCGGCGCTGACCGTGGGCCTTTTCCTCAAAGCCCCCTGAAAAAAGCAATATTTCCGAAAGAGTAAGGGTCGCCGGTGAGAATTCGTCAATCCTTCTAACGATATCGTGCTCGCGCTCGAAACCAGCCCCCGCGCGAGACCCGAGACCCATGTACGCTCCGTTCACCGAGAGATCCCGGCATAAAGTCGCGGCCGCCGAAGACCGGCGCATGGCTCCGCGCCAGAAATCCTTCGCGGATGTCTGGGCGGACCCGGGCGGGATGGAGCCGGCCATTCCCTGCCGCGTCATCGACATTTCGACGACGGGCGCGAAAATCGACAGTCCCTATGGGGCGCTGCCTGATCGTTTCGTCCTCACCGTCGGGAATGCGCGTCACGTCGCCCAGGTTGTGTGGCGTCGGCAGTCGATGGCCGGCGTCGAGTTTCAGAAAGGCGTCAAGCCGCCGCGCGACGGCTCTAAGCTCAGCGACAAGCGTTGAGGCCAGCCAGACTAGCCTCCGCGATTGCGCAGGAGCGTCGGCGCCGGAGCCATCCGAGCCGCCTTGCGGCGATCGATCGCTTTCGCTTCGGCCCGATGGCGATGAGCGTTTCTACTTGCCCATCGCCTTTTCGATTTCAGGCAGCAGCGTGGCCGCGACTGCGGAAGGAGTCAGCGGCCCGATGAATTTATAGGCGATCGTCCCGTCTCCCTTCACCACAAAAGTCTCCGGGACGCCATAGACGCCGAAATCGATCGCCGTGCGACCGGCGGGGTCGACGCCGACGCGGTGGAAGGGATTGCCTTCCTCCTGCAGGAAGCCCAGCGCATTGGCCGCCTCATCCTTGTAGGAGAGCCCGTAAAGCTCGACGCCCGCCGCCTTGAGCCTCTCCTCCCGCGTCAGCGCCATCAGGATCGGATGCTCCTGCCGGCAGGGCGCGCACCAGCTCGCGAAGATATTCACAAGGCTGACATGGCCCTTGCGGAGATCCGCCGTGGCGAGGCCGGGCGTGTCCTTCAGCCCGGCGAGCGCCGGCAGATCGAATTGCGGCGCGGGCTTGCCGATCAGCGCCGAGGGGATGCGCGAGGCGTCGCCCGCGAAGAGGCGCGCAAGAAAGAGCGCCGCAAGCAGCCCGAAAAGGACGAGCGGAAGGAAGCGCAGCGGCGAGCGTGGCGCGTCGGTTACGGGTTCGCTCACGCCGCGCCTCCGCCTTCCGCTTGGCCCGCCTCGCGCCGGCCCTTCGCGCCGAAGCGGGAAAGCTCCGTTTTCAGGCGCCGATAGTCGAGAATGATGCGCGCCGCCACGCCGCCGATCGTGAGAAAGGCGACCGCATAGGCGAGCGCCACGAAAGTCCCGTGTTCGTTCATTGCGCGGCCTCGAGGGAAGAAGCGTCGCCTTCGTCGCGCGCGGCCTCCTGCAGCGCCTGGAGCGACAGGCGGGCGAGGCGGCGGCGCAGGATCTCGTTGCGGATCGCCATGAAATGCAGGGTCAGGAACAGCAGCGTCGCGGCCAGCGCCATGACGAGCAGCGGCCAGAGCATGGAGCCGGAGATGGCCGGTCCTCCGATGCGAAACACCGAGGCAGGCTGATGCAGCGTATTCCACCAGTCGACCGAATATTTGATGATCGGAATGTCGATCGCGCCGACGAGCGTCATGATGGACGCGATACGCGCCCCGCGCGGCGTGTCGTCCATCGTCTGCCGCACGGCGATGAGGCCGAGATAGAGCAGGAACAGAACCAGCATCGAGGTGAGACGCGCGTCCCACACCCAATAGGTCCCCCACATGGGCTTGCCCCAGAGCGAGCCGGTGACGAGGCAGACAAAGGTGAAGGCGGCGCCGAGCGAGGCGGCGGTCTTCTGCGCGGCGTCGGCGAGCGGGTGCTTCCAGACCAGCACGCCGAGCGAGGCCGAGGCCGTCACGATATAGGCGAACAGGGCGATCCATGCCGAAGGCACGTGGACATACATGATCCGCACCGTCTCGCCCTGCTGATAGTCGGGCGGGGCGGCGAAGGCGCCGTAGAGCCCGACCGCAAGAAGCATCAGCGTGAGGCCCGAGAGCCACGGCAGGACGATCCGCGCGAAATTGAGGAAACGCGTCGGATTGGCGTAGTCGAGGATATTCGGCATCTATCGACCCTAAACGAAAGCGGACGCCGCTTTCCCGCGGCGCCCGCCATTTGAAGCCCGATCCGAGACTTAATTGGCCTTGGTCGGGGCCTTTGTCGAGTCCTTGGCGACTTCCTTCGTCTGCTCGGCCATGATCTGCGCCTTGGACTTGCCGTGCAGCAGCTCGACCGCGGCGATCAACTGCTTGTCCTTCTTCTCATCCGGCGGGACATAGGCCTGCGAGCCGCTCTTCTCGTCCTCGCCATTCTTGAGATGGCCCTTGAGAGAGGCTTCACCCTTGGTGTCGTCCTTGCCCTTCAGCTCGTCCGGCACGTCCTGCAGGATGATCATGTCGGGGTCGATGCCCTTCGCCTGGATCGAGCGGCCCGACGGCGTGTAATAGCGCGCCGTGGTGAGGCGCAGCGCGCCGCTGGAGCCGCCGAGCGGGATGATGGTCTGGACCGAGCCCTTGCCGAAGGAGCGCGTGCCGATCAGCGTTGCGCGCTTGTGGTCCTGCAGCGCGCCGGCGACGATCTCGGAGGCCGAGGCCGAGCCGCCATTGATCAGCACCACGACCGGCTTGCCCTTGGAGAGATCGCCGGGGCGGGCGTTGTAGCGCTGCGTCTCGTCGGCGTTGCGGCCGCGCGTCGAGACGATCTCGCCCTTGTCGATGAAGGCGTTGACCACCTGGATCGACTGGTCGAGCAGGCCGCCCGGATTATTGCGCAGATCGATGATGTAGCCCTTGAACTTGTCGGCCGGAATTTCCTGCTGGAACTTCGCCATCGCATTGCGCAGGCCGTCCGCCGTCTCTTCGTTGAACTGGGAGATGCGGACATAGCCGATGTCGTCGTCCTGCTTGCGCGAACGCACCGACTTGATGTGGATCTCGGCGCGGGTCAGCTTGACTTCGACCTTGTCCTTGTCCTTGCCGCGATAGATCGTCAGCTTGACCGGCGTGTTGATCTGGCCGCGCATCTTGTCGACGGCCTGATTGAGCGTCATGCCCTGCACGGTCTCGTCGTCGATGGCGCCGATGAGGTCGCCCGACATGATGCCGGCGCGCGAGGCCGGGGTGTCGTCGATGGGCGTGACGACCTTCACGAGGCCGTCTTCCTGCGTCACCTCGATGCCCAGGCCGCCGAACTTGCCCTCGGTCTGGGTCCGCATGTCCTTGAAGCCCTTGGCGTCGAGGTAGCTGGAATGCGGATCGAGCGAGGTGAGCATGCCATTGATGGCGTTCTCGACGAGCTTCTGTTCGTCGGGCTTCTCGACATAGTCGGCGCGGACCTTGTCGAACACGTCGCCGAACAGGCTGAGGAATTTATAGGTGTCGGCGGTGGCGGCGACCGCCGGCGTGCCGATCAGCGCGCGGGCCTGCTGGCCGAGCGTCGCGCATCCGGCCCCGATGGCGATACCGGTAGCTAATAGAGCAGTTTTGCGAATCATCCGCCGACCTTCCGACTGTCTGACTTCGCCCACCATGGGCTCGAGTCGATCGAAGTTCCGTCCTTGCGGAACTCGACATACAAAATGGGTTGTTTCGCGCCGATCGCGATGGTCGCCGCCGTCTGCGCGGCTCCGTCTCCCATGCTGGCCACCGGCTCTCCCGCCAGGACAAATTGCCCGACGTTCACGTTTACGCGACTCATGCCGGCCAGGACGACATAATAGCCGTCGCCGGCGTTAATGATCAAGAGTTGACCATAAGATCGGTAAGGTCCCGAAAAGGCGACCCATCCGTCGCATGGCGCGGCGACGACGCCATTGTCCCGGGCGCCGATGAAATAGGCCTTCTCCTTGCCGCCATAACCGTCCGGCGCGCCGAAGCGCTTGAGAACGGGGCCGGAAACCGGGAAGCTCAACTTTCCCTTAAGATCGGCGAAGGAGACGGCGGGCGCAAGCCGCGCGGCGTCCTTGAACGGGGCGGCCAGGGCTTTGCGGCGCTGTTCCTCGGAGAGCTTCGCCTGCGCCGCGGCGCGCTCCTCGTCGGCCCTGCGCGCGCTTTCCGCGGCCTTGCGGGCCGCCTCGCTCTCGGCCTCCATGCGCGTGATCAGCTCCTTGAGGCTCGTCGCCTGCCGGGCGAGCTTCGCCGCGCGTTCGCTCTCGGTCTGGAGCGCCGTCCGGGCGGCGGAGAGGGCTTCCTGCCGCATGGCGATGAGGTCGCCGAGCGTTTCGCGCTGCTCGGCCAGCGCGGTCTTTTCCTGTGCGAGCCGGTCTCGCTCGTGGCGGGCGCTCTCGCGCAGATGCACGAGTTCGGCGAGATCCTTCTGTAAGGCCTGCGCCTCCACGCGCATCTGAGGCAGGACGTCTCCAAGCGCAAGCGAGGCGCGCACGGCGTCGAGAATGTCCTGGGGCCTCGCGAGGAGAGCGGGCGGCGGGCGCCGGCCCATGCGCTGCAGGACCATCAGCACCTCCGCGATCGCTGCGCGGCGGCTTTCGAGCGAGTCGACGATTTTCTGCTCGTCGGCCGCAAGCTTGCCCAGCCGCTCCTCGATCTGCGCGGCGTGTTCCTCGGTCTCCTGCAGCCGACCCGTCGCCCCGAGCAGCGTCTTGTTGAGGTTTTCGCGCACGGCCGCATGCGTCGCGACTTCTTCCTCGAGCTTCCTGGCGCGTTCCTTCGCCTCGCCGATCGTGCCCTCGACCCCGCGCAGCTCAAGCCGCTTGGTCGTCAGATCGCCGGCCTCCGGCGGGTTTGCGGGCTTGTCCTCGGCGCGCGCCGCGAGCGAGGTCGCAACGACGAGTCCCGCGACGGCGAACCAGCGCCCGTCGCTTCCCCGCAATCGCTCGCTCGACAGCCGCATGTCGTTTTTAGCCTCTCCGTGTGTCCGCGCGCTTAGGTGAGCGAGGGAAACTATGTCGACGCAATCTCGTTCAGAATGCGGCGAAGCCCCGCGACGACAGCCGCCGCGCGGGGCGCGGCGAAGAGCGATTCCACGGGTTTAGCCAGTTTCCTCCGCCAGTTAGGCCGCTCCAGCTCCGTGCCGGGAAGGTTAACGGCGATCCGTTCGCCCGAAAGGTCGTCGAGCTGCGCCATGGCGAGGATCGACGGCGAGGCCGCCGCGAAACGATGCAGCGCCGTCGCGAGCGCGTCGTCGAAGGGGCCGTCTTCCGCGACGCCGCCTATCAGCCCTTCGCCGCGCAGCGCATCGCGCAAGGCGCGCTTGTCCCGCAGGCGGGCCTCTCGCTCGGAAGCGGCGATTTCCGGCGTCAGCAGGCCGAGGCTTTCCTTCTCGTCGATGTCGGCGCCGTCCCACCAGCCATTGAGCGTCGGCAGGTCATGGGTCGAAACGCAGGCCATCGCCTTTTTCGGATAGTCGCGGGGCGGGATGAAGCCCACGCCCGCGCGCTCGAACCATACGACCCGATAGCTGAGGATATTCGACGCCTCAAGCCGCTCGCGAAAGCCAAAGGGCAGCGTGCCGAGATCCTCGCCCACGACCATGCAGCTGGCGCGCGCGCTTTCCAAAGCGAGCTGCGCGAGCAGCGCGTCGAGCGGATAGGAGACATAGGCGCCCGCGTTCGCCTTCTCGCCTTCGGGCACGAGAAAGAGCCGCGCGAGCCCCATTGCATGATCGATCCGCAGGGCGCCGGCGTGCCGCATATTGGCGCGCGCGAGCTCCGCGAAATCCGCGCCGCCGTCTCTTTCGATGGCGAGCGGGTTGGGCGCTGGCAGGCCCCAGCTCTGTCCGTCGCGGCTGAAGGGATCTGGCGGCGCGCCGATGGAGAAACCGTCAATGAGACGCGCGGCCTTGCTCCAGCTCTCGGCGCCGTTCGGGGCCGCGCCGACGGCGAGATCGCGGCAGAAGCCGAGCGACAGCCCGCCCTCTCGCGCGGCGCGCGCGGCTTGCGCGAATTGCCGGTCGGCGATCCACTGTAGGAAGCAATGGAATCGCAGACGCGCCGCATTCTCGCGCGCGAAGGCGGCGAGCGCTTCGGGCGCCGCGTCGCGCAGGGGCTGCGGCCACTGGCGCCAGCGCGCGCCGTCGCGCGACTCGCTGATCGCCTCGAAAAGCGCAAAGCGCGTCAGCGCCTCGCCGCCCTCGGCGACGAACTGGGCGAAATTCGAGACCGGCGCGGCGTCG
Source organism: Methylocystis sp. JAN1 (assembly GCF_052186135.1). Lineage (GTDB taxonomy): Bacteria > Pseudomonadota > Alphaproteobacteria > Rhizobiales > Beijerinckiaceae > Methylocystis. Next base: position 511,115 of record NZ_CP181499.1, read on the forward strand.
GGGCGCTCCCGCGCCACAGCGTCAAAACGCGCGAACGCGCTTTCGAGCGCCCGCCGCTTGAGCGCGTGAACGGCGGGGTAATCGACGGCGTCGAGAGAAGAGAGCGCCCGCGCCGCTTCCTCAGGGAAGCCGTCGCCGGGAAGGTCAGCGAGATCGACATAAAGCGGATCGAGAAAACGCCGGTCGGAGGGATAATAGGGGCTGGCCCGCGAGCGGTCCTGCGGAAAAAGGGCGTGCAGCGGATTGATGGCGACGAGGGCGGCGCCGGCCTCCGCGCTTTTGCGCGCGAGAAGGGAGAGCGTCGTGAAATCGCCGATCCCCTGATCGCCCTCGCGTCGCAGCGAATAGAGCTGCGCCGAAAGACCGAAGCGGCGTTCGTCGTCCGGCAGGTAGCATTGCGCGGGCGCGACGATGAGGCGGCACAGGTTGTCGTCATTCTCCGCGCGCAGGGCGTAGCGCCCGGCGGGAAGCGGCGGGAGTTGCGAGCGATAGCCTCGGTTCTCCCGCGCATCCGCGCCGCGCCACGAACAGGGCGCGAGCAGGGAAAGAGAGATCGGCTCTTCGCGGCCGTCTTCATGGGTCAGAATGAGTCCCGTGGGCGCGCCGCCATTATTCGCGGAAAGACGCAGAGCGCCCGCCTCGTTTTCGCGCGCGACGAGGTTCGGGGGGAGGGCGCCTCGGTCGCGGATGTCCGCAAGACGGGCGAGACTGTCGCGCGCCTCCGCGCGGGTTTGCGCCGGCAGGCCGAGGCTCGCCAGCAGCCGCAGCAAGGTCTCGCGCGGAACGTCATGCGTGCGGCCTTCGACGTCGCTCCAGCGCGTCGCAACGCCGGCGGCCTCGGAAAGTTGGGCCAGCAGCGCGTCGTCGGGGAGCGAGGCGGGGCGAGGGGACGCCTGTTTCTCTTCAATGAGCAGCAGGACGGATCGCGCGGCAACGCTGATGTTTTCCGAGACTGTTTCGCTTCTCTCCAGCTCCGCCGCGTCGAAGGAGACGCGCCATTCATGGAAGTCGCGGGCCGGCGGCGGCGCAATGTCGACGGGAGCCGCGCCGCGATGGAAGACGATCAGCACGCGGTCTTCCGAATAAAGCGCTGCGACCAGCGTATCCGCATCGGCGCGGCGCCAGTCTTCGTCCCGCATCGGCGCGCCGGAGGCGGTGAGCCATTGCACGTCCGGGATCGCCGCGCCGTCATGCGCCGCGCCGTCGAGAAAGCGGTCGTCGCGCAAGGCGGGATGCGCCCTGCGCAAGGAAACGAGTTTCGCCGTCGCTTCGATCAGCGCAGGGTCGGCGTTCGACCAATCGAGCCAACTCGATTCATTGTCCTGCGCATAGGCGTTGTTGTTGCCGTTTTGCGTATGCCCGAGTTCGGCGCCCATGGCGAGCATGGGCGTTCCGCGCGACAGGAGCAACGTCGCGAGCAGATTGCGCTGGTCTCGCGCGCGGGCGGCGACAATGGCGGGATCGTCGCTCCCGCCCTCGGCGCCGTTGTTCCAGGAAAGATTGTCGGTCGTCCCGTCGCGATTCTCTTCGCCATTCGCCTCATTGTGTTTCCCCGAGTAGGAGACGAGATCGCGCAGCGTGAAGCCGTCATGCGCGACGACGAAATTCACGCTTCTCGACGGACTGCGCTTTGCGAAGAGGTCCTGCGAGCCCGCGATGCGCGTCGCAAGCTCCGAGACGCCGACAGGGTCGCCACGCCAGAAGCGGCGGACGCAATCGCGATAGCGATCATTCCACTCGGCGAAGGGCGTGGGAAAGCGCCCGAGCTGATAGCCGTCGGGACCAATGTCCCAGGGCTCGGCGATGAGCTTCAGTTCACGCAGGATCGGGTCTTGCAGCAGCGCCGCAAGGAAAGGCGCGTTGGCGTCATAACCAGAAGGAAGGCGCGCCAGCGTGGTTGCGAGATCGAAACGGAAACCGTCGACGCCGCCATGGATCGCCCAGGCGCGCAGCGCGTCCATGGCGAGGCGCACGACCGGCGCGCGATCGAAGGCGAGAATATTGCCGCAGCCCGCATCGTTGACATAGCGCGCGCGATCCTCTGCCAGGCGGTAATAGGTCGCATTGTCCAGCCCGCGCAGCGACAGCGTGGGACCAAGTTCGTCGCTTTCGCCCGTATGATTGAAGACGACGTCGATAACGACTTCGAGGCCCGCGGCGTGAAGCTTCGCGACAGCCTCGCGCACTTCCGTCCAGCCGCCCGGCGCCAGACGCTGATCGGGGGCGAGCATGGCGACGGGATTGTAGCCCCAGTAATTGGAAAGCCCGAGCGGCGGCAGATGACGCTCGTAGATCCAGGCCGCGCAGGGCAGGAGCTCCACAGTCGTTACGCCGAGCTTTTTCAGATGCGCAATCGAGGCTTCGTGCGCGAAGCCGGCAAATGCGCCGCGTAAATTCCGCGGCACGTCAGGACGCGTCGCCGTGAAGCCCTTGACGTGCATCTCGTAAATGATCGTCTCGCCCCATGGATGGCGCGGCCGCGAGGGCGCCGCCGCCTTCGGCCGCGTCATCACGCATTTTGCGAGAAAGGGGGCGCTGTCTTGCATCGCGGTCTCGCCAAAGGCGAACATGCTCGCATGCAAAGACAGCGGCCGGTCGAGCGCGAGCGCGTAAGGATCGATCAGGAGCTTCGCGCCGTTGAAGCGATGGCCCTCATGCGACGCGTCGGGGCCGTAGGCGCGGAGGCCGTAAAGCTGGCCTTCCTTCAGCCCTTCAACGCGGCCGTGAAAGACGTCGCCGCTGCGCGCGGGGAGGCGAATGCGCCGCGTTTCGGCGCCGCCTTCATCGAAGAGGCAAAGGTGGATTTCCTCGGCATGCGCGGAGAAGACCGCGACATTGCCGCCCGTGTCGTCGAGCGTGACGCCGAGAGGTTCAGGCGCGCCGGTCGTGACGCGCATCAAACCCCCTCCCGAGCCTTCCTCCCTCTCCCGGCTTGCGGAGAGAGGGTTGAACTCGGCGCCGCTGCATCACCTCCGCGCCGCCACAGCCTCGCGATACAGCGCCGCATAGCGCTGTGCGGGATGGCGCCAGGAGACGTCCGTGTCCATGCCGTTGATCTGCAATCTGCGCCACGTGTCCTTGTCCCTGAAAAAATGCTCGGCCCGGCGCAGCGCGATCGCCAGCGCCTCCGTCGTCGGGGGCGAAAATTGCACGCCGGTCGCGACGCCTGCCTGAACGGCCATCTCGTTCGCGTCGATGATCGTATCCTTCAGTCCGCCGACGCGCGAGACGATCGGCACGGCGCCGTAGCGTAAGGCGTAGAGCTGCGTGAGGCCGCAGGGCTCGAAGCGCGAGGGGACGACGAATGCGTCGGCGCCCGCCTGGATGAGATGCGCCATGTCCTCGCTATAGCCGATCCAGGCGGAGACGCGGCCCGGATAGGCGTCTTGCGCGGCGAGGAAGCCTTCTTCGAGATGCTTCTCTCCCGCGCCGAGAAGCGCGAGCTGCGCATGGCGCGCCATGAGCACGGGCAGATTGGCGAGCAGCATGTCGTGGCCCTTCTGCCAGGACATGCGGCTCACGACGCCGAGAAGAAAGGCGTCCGGGTCGGGCTCGAGATGGAAGCGCTTCTGCAGGGCGGCGCGATTCTTGGCGCGCGCCCCCGGAGTCGCCGCGTCATAGGTCGCCGCGATGCGCTTGTCCGTCGCGGGGTTCCAGACGCCTTCGTCCACGCCGTTGAGTATGCCGCTCACAATTTCGGCGCGCGCGCGCAAGAGGCCGTCGAGGCCCATGCCGAATTCCGCCGTCTCGATCTCCAGCGCATAGCTCGGCGAGACGGTCGTGATGCGGTCGCAAAGTTGCAGGCCCGCCTTCAGAAAGCCGATCGCTCCGTAATATTCGACGCCGTCCATCGCGAAGGATTCGGGCGGCAACCGCAGGTCGGCCAGCAGCTCCTTCGCGAATTGCCCCTGAAAGGCGATGTTGTGGATGGTGACGATCGTTGCTGGACGCGGCTTGGCGCTGTAATGCAGATAGGCGGGCGCGAGCGCGGCCTGCCAGTCATGCGCATGCAGCGCATCCGCCGCAAAATTATTGATCGCGCCCTGCGCGATTTCGGCGGCCGCCAAGGCCAGCGCGGCGAAGCGGAAGGCGTTGTCTGGATAGTCGACGCCGTTCCCGTCCGCATAGGGCCCGCCGTCGCGCGCATAGAGATGCGGTGCGACGAGCGCATAAACGATCGCGCGGTCCAGCTTCCCTTCCTGCACCCAGGCCGGGCCGCCGAAGAGATCGTCGAAGGCGAGAACCGTTTCGCCGTGGCCGAGCGCCGCAAGGACTTCCGGATAGCCGGGAATGAGCGTGCGGGTGTTGACGCCCTCGCGCGCGAGCGCCGCCGGAAGCGCGCCCACGACATCGGCAAGCCCGCCAGTCTTGACCAGCGGGCTCATTTCCGAGGCGACCGCCAGAACGCTGAGGTTCATGCTTCGAGCCTGTCGATCATCGGCTGCGTGATGAGGCAGACGCCTTGCTCGCTGCGACGGAAGCGCTTCGCGTCGAATTCGGGATCCTCGCCGACGACGAGGCCCTGAGGAATGCGCACGCCCCGATCGACGACGACATTGGCGAGCCGCGCCGAGCGGCCGACATCGACATAAGGCAGAATGACGGCGTTCTCGACGGTCGCATAGGAATTTACGCGCACGCCGGTGAAGAGCAGGGAGCGGCGCAGCGTGGAGCCCGATACGATGCAGCCGCCGGAGACCAGAGAAGACAGCGCCTGCCCGCGCCGGCCCACCTGATCGTGCACGAATTTGGCGGGCGGCGTGATCTCCGCGTAGGTCCAGATCGGCCAGTTGCGGTCGTAAAGATCGAGCTGCGGCACGAAATCGGTGAGATCGATATTCGCGGCCCAATAGGCGTCGACCGTTCCGACGTCGCGCCAATAAGCATGCTGCTCGCTCGCCGAGCGCACGCAGGAGTGCGAGAAATGATGCGCGACGGCTTTGCCGTGCCTGACGATATAAGGAATGACGTCCTTGCCGAAATCATGCGTCGAATTCGGGTCGTCCGCGTCGCGGCGCAACTGGTCGTAGAGGAATTTCGCCTCGAAGACGTAGATGCCCATGCTGACCAGCGCGCGGTCGGGATGGCCGGGCATGGCCGGCGGATCGGCGGGCTTCTCGATGAAGGAGATGATGCGATCCTCGTGATCGACATGCATCACGCCGAAGCCCGAAGCCTCGGCTCTTGCGACCTCCAGACAGCCGATGGTGACGTCGGCGCCTTGCTCCACATGCTGCTGCAGCATGTGCTCGTAATCCATCTTGTAGATGTGGTCGCCGGCGAGGAGCACGATGTATTTGGGGTCGTAGCTCTCGACGATGTCGAGGTTCTGATAGACGGCGTCGGCCGTGCCGAGATACCAGTGATCTTCGGAGACGCGCTGACTCGCCGGAAGAATGTCGAAGCTTTCATTGCGCTCCGTGCGAAAGAAGCTCCAGCCGCGCTGCAAATGACGGATGAGGCTGTGCGCCTTGTATTGCGTCGCGACGCAGATGCGGCGAATGCCGGAATTGAGCGCGTTTGAGAGCGCGAAGTCGATGATGCGCGACTTGCCGCCGAAATAGACCGCGGGCTTGGCGCGCCGATCGGTCAATTCCATCAGCCGCGAGCCGCGGCCCCCGGCGAGAACATAGGCCATGGCGTAGCGCGCGAGCGGCGCGTTGTCATAGGCGGCCATCGGTCACATCCTGTCCGCGTAAGATGCGATTCGCAGTCATTGTAGACCATCGCTTTCGAATTCGAAGAACAAAGTGGCGAGCGGCGGGATATGAATGTCGGCGCAGGCGGGGAAGCCGGCGAAGCCCTCGGGGCGAGCGTGGATCGCCCCGAGATTTCCCTGGCCGGAGCCGCCATAGATCGCGGCGTCCGAATTCAGGATTTCGCGCCACTGGCCCGCGCGCGGCAGGCCGAGTCTGTAGCGATGTCTTGGCACGGGCGTGAAGTTCGAAACGACGAGGACGGGCTTGGCGCGGTCCGCGCCATAGCGCAGAAAGGCGAAGACGGAACTTTCCGCATCGTCGACCACCGCCCATTCAAAACCCTCGCTTTCGCAATCTCGGGCGTAAAGCGCCTCGTGGCCGCGATAGAGACGGTTGAGATCGCGCACGAAGTCGCGAAGACCGCGATGCGGCGCATGGTCGAGCAGGCGCCAGTCGAGCTCGCCGGCATAGTCCCATTCGCTCGTCTGGCCGAACTCCTGTCCCATGAAAAGCAGCTTTTTGCCCGGATGGCCCCACATGAAACCGTAATAGGCGCGCGCGCCGGCGAAGCGCTTCCATTCGTCCCCAGGCATCTTCGAAACGATCGAGCCCTTGCCGTGCACGACCTCGTCATGCGAGAGCGGCAGCACGAAATTCTCCGCGAAGGCGTAAAGAAGGCCGAAGGTCAGCTCGTTGTGGCGCCATTTGCGATAGACCGGGTCGGACGACATGTAGCGCAGCGTGTCGTTCATCCAGCCCATGTTCCACTTGAAGCCGAAACCGAGGCCGCCCGCATGGGTTGGCGACGTCACGCCGCCCCAGGAGGTCGACTCTTCGGCAATGGTCACGACGCCGGGATAGAGTCCGTAGACCAGTTCGTTGAACCTTTGAAGAAAGCGAACCGCGTCGCGATTGTCATTGGAGCCGTCGGGATTGGGCGCCCATTCTCCCTCCTTGCGCGAATAATCGAGATAGAGCATGGAGGCGACGGCGTCGACGCGCAGCCCGTCTATGTGGAAGCGGTCGAGCCAGTAGAGCGCGCTCGCGATGAGGAAATTCGCGACCTCGCGGCGCCCATAATCGTAGATCGCCGTGTTCCAGTCGGGATGAAAGCCGCGCCTTGGGTCGGGATGTTCATAAAGCGGCCCGCCGTCGAATTGCGCGAGGCCATGCGCGTCCGTCGGGAAATGCGCCGGAACCCAGTCGAGAATGACGCCGAGGCCCGCCTGATGCGCGCGGTCGACGAAGCGCTTGAAGCCTTGCGGGTCGCCATGCCGCTTCGTCGGCGCGAAAAGGCCGATGGGCTGATAGCCCCATGAGGCGTCGAGCGGATGCTCGCCGATCGGCAAAAGCTCGATATGGGTGAAGCCGAGACCGGCGACATAGGGAACGAGCTGGTCGGCGAGTTCGTCATAGGTGAGGAAACGCCAGCCCTCGGCCTTGCGCCAGGAGGGCAGGTGAACCTCGTAGATCGTCATGGGCACGCGGCGCGGGTCGTATTTCATGCGTTCGCGCATATGAATGGCGTCCGCCCACTCGTAGGGGGCCGGCGACGCCACGACGGAGGCGGTGGAGGGGCGAAGCTCCGCCTCGAAGCCGAGCGGATCGGCCTTGAGCGGCAGCAGATCGCCATTGCGCCCGACGATCTCGTATTTGTAGACGGCGCCTGCGTCGATCCCGGGGATGAAGATTTCCCATATGCCGCTGTCGACGCGCTTGCGCATCTGCGCGCGGCGCCCGTCCCACTGATTGAAGTCGCCCACCACCGAGACGCGCCGGGCGTTGGGCGCCCAGACGGCGAAATTCACGCCCGCGGCGCCGTCATGCGTGACGACATGGGCGCCGAGCCGTTCGTAAAGCTTCTGATGCGCGCCCTCGACGAGGAGATAATCGTCCATCGCGCCGAGGAAGGGCGGAAAGGCGTAAGGATCGGCGAAACGCCACGCCGCCGCCTCGTTGGAGGCCGCGAGCAAATAGGGCGCGCGCGCGCGAAGGGGCGTCAGCCCTTCGAAGAAGCCGTCCGCATGGACGCGATCGAGCGGGGCGACGATCCCGCCGTCCGGCGTCTGCGCGACGACAGTCGCCGCGCCGGGGACGAAGGCGCGGATGACGAGGCCCTGAGAGGTTTCATGCGGGCCGAGCAAAGCGAAGGGATCGTCGTGGCGCGCCGCGACGATCGCCGCGATCTCGTCCGGATGGGCCCGCCAGTTCGGTAAGGTCATAAAGAGCCGAGGGTCCGTGTCCACGGCGCGGGGAGAGCGCCGCTAATGGCCGATTTTGCGATGATGGACTTTCCGGACCTTCCCGAAAAGCCCTTCCTCGCGGCCACATCGCCGCAGCTCCCGAAAAACCGCAGAGGAACCGGACAAACGCCTGCGCGCCTGAAGGCGCGCGGTCCAAGAAAGCGCGGCAGGACCGCGAGCCTTCAGGCGCGCATCCTTACAGACCCCCGACTTTGTCGGCAGTCTGCGCCTGCCCGTAAAAGTCGCGGCCTTGGTTGACAAGCCCCCGCGCCTTTCGTCTAAACTGTTGGTCAGGCGATGGGGTTCGCCTTGTAACCGCCCTTGGGGCCGATGACTCCTGCTTGCGGCCGCGCGCTCGGAGTCCGACTTGCCGAAAATAAGCCTTGAGAAAATATACGGTCTCCCGAACCGGGAGGTCCGCCGATGACCGAACGGTTGACCGGCTGGCGCTTCGCGCTGTTCCAGGCGGCGCTCGCGGTCGCCAATGTCGTGGCCCTCTCCAACGTGCCGGGCTACACGGTGCTCGTGCCCTATGCGGCCGGGAGCCTGCAGGGCGTCAATCCGAGCTTCGGCACCTGGGGCACGACCGACCACATGATGGGCATCGTGCTTGGCCTGCCCTTCGCGCGCTGGCTGTCAGGGCGATATGGCGAGCGGCGCGTCTATGTCGTCGCCTTCATGTTCTATGCGTTTTTTTCTCTCGCCTGCGCCTGGAGCCCGACGATCTGGTTCTTCGTGCCCATGCGCTTTCTGCTCGGCCTTGCGGGCGGCGTCATCCTGCCGCTCGGGCAGGCGCTGGCGCTCGGCGAAATTGACGAGAAACATCGCAGCTTCGGCGTCGCCTGGTGGGCCGTGCTCAGCATGGCGCCCTTCACGCTCGGCGTGTTCATGGGCGGCTTCTGGGCCGAATATGCCGGCTGGCGGATGCTGTTCTATTCAAACATCATTCTTGGGCTGCCCATTGCCGGGATCGTCGCCGCGCTGCTTTACGGGCGGCCCTTCAAGCGGCGCATCACGCGATTCGACACGGTCGGCTTCGTCCTGATCTTCGCCACGCTGGTCGGCGTGCAGACGATCCTCAATCAGGGCAATGATTTCGACTGGTTCGGCTCGCCCATTCTGGTTTCCGTGCTCGTCATGGTGCTGGTCGCCTTTCCCGCCTTCGTGATCTGGGAACTGGGCGAGCGTCATCCTGTCCTGGACATCCGCCTTTTTCGCCACCGCAATTACGCGGTTGCGACCTTCTGCTCGCTCCTCGGCTTTCTGGTCATACAGGGAACGCTTTCGGTCTTCATCGGACAGTTGCAGACGCTGCTCGGCTATACGTCCTCGCTGGCGGGCGCCGTCTATCTCATAATGGCCATTCTCGCGGCGCCGCTCGTCTCCATCGTGCATCTGCTCGTGAAGCAGATGGATCTGCGCTATTTCGCGAGCCTGAATTTCATCGGCTTCGCCGTCACGCTTACCTGGCTGGGCCAATATGACAAGCTTGCGTCCTTCGACGCGATCGCGACGCCGATGCTGTTCTTCGGCTTCTTTCTCGGGACGTTCTTCGCGCCGCCTGCGGCCATCGCGGTTCAGGGTCTCGCCGGCCAGCAGCTCATCCGCGCGGCGGAGGAGCTCGCCATGCTGCGCACGGCCTTCGGCGCCTATGGCATCACCTGGCAGGCGGTGGTGCAATTCCGCCAGACCCCCGCGCACCAGCTCGAACTGGCGGATCATTTCGGCGGGCGGTCCTATCCCTCGCTCGACGTGATGGGGGCGCTGTCCGACAAGCTGCAGGCGCTCGGCATGAGTGAAAGCGTCGCCCGCGCGCAAATGGCGCGGCTGATGCGCCAGCAGGCCATGCTGCTCGGCCTGGACGACGCTTTCTTTTTCGGGGCCGTGGTCTTCATCCTCCTCGCCGCCGTCGTCTGGCTCGCGCGCCCGGCTCCGCCGGCCAGGAAGCCGGAGCCGGAGCCGACGCTGACGCAACTCGAGGCGACCGAGCTGATGGAGCAGCCATAGAGCGCGTTAGCGAGCGAGGCGGCGCGCGGGCGGCTCAAAATTGCTTCTCAATGAGGAACTGTCTTCACGTCCGCCACGGATGCGCCGGCAATTCGCCGACGCCGAGCGTCGCGACGCCCGCCTGCGCGACGGCGTGGTCGTTCTCGACCGCGGAGCCGCTGACGCCGATCGCGCCGATCATGACGCCTTCCTTGTCGACGATCGGCAGGCCGCCGGGGAAGGTGATGAGCCCCTCATTCGAGTGCTCAATGCCGTAAAGCGGGCCGCCAGGCTGGGAGAGCTTGCCGATTTCGCCGGTCGGCATGCCGAAGAAGACGGCGGTCTTGGCCTTCTTCATCGAAATGTCGATGCTGCCGACCCAGGCGTCGTCCATGCGGTGAAACGCCTTGAGCACGCCGCCCGAATCGACGACGGCGATGCACATTTGCGTATTGAGTTCGAGCGCCTTCCGGCGCGCCGCGGCGATCGCTTTCTCAGCCTGCTCAATGGTGACATGCATGACGCTCTCCCTTCGGCCCTGGCGAAGGCCAAGGCGACCGCAATCTATTTAGTGCGCGGCTCGAGAAAAAGCGGGAACCGGTTCCGTTCGCCTGAAGCCCGCTCTAAACCCTTGGAATTGATCGCGTCGCCCGCCTTTAGCCGATCGCGCCTGAACGCAGCGCGATCTCGTGCGCCAAAATCCGTTCTGAGCAGGAGGCGAGTCCGGCCGCCAAAGCGGGGCCGCGCTCTTCCGTCGTTCGAGCGCGGCCCGAAGAAAAGGCCGGCGGGCCGGCCGGGCCCGCCTGGCGATGAAGGCTGGGCCTACCTCGTGGCGGGCTTCTCGATCTTATTGGCGATTTCCTCCGGCGGCCGCCAGCTCAGCGCGCCCGTCTTCTTGGATTGAGTCTCGGTCTGGGATTTCCGGCTGGAGCGGAAATCGTCGACGGCCTTGCCGGCGATCCGCCATTCCTGTTCCGACCAGAATTTCGACTCCGACGCCGGCGACACGGGCGCGACCTGCGACGAATCCGCCGAGGCTTCCGAGCCGGCGCCCGCCTTGTCTTTCAGCGCTTCCGCCGAGCCGAAGGCGTTGGCCGGCAGGCGACGCAGGCCGGAAAGGAATTTTTCTTCGAAAGACTGGTTCGCGTTCAGTTGTGGAAGCGGCGCGCTTACGAGTTGCGGCAGCTCGGCGACGGCCGGCGGGTTGAAGTCGCGCTTCGCGAAAAATCCAAGTCCCGCGATTGTCAGCGCCAGGGCCGACAGTCCCACGATATGGCGCGCGCCGAGTTCCTTGAGCTTGATCATGAGCTCACTCCTTTCAGGTGGTGAGCTTTAACGTGTTGGCTTGCCGTTGGTTCGGCTGCGCCTTTTAATCTTCGCGCGCGTCGGCGGCCCGGCCCAATTTCTCAAACGCTTAGAGCGCGCTTCACGCGAAAACCGGTTCTGTTCCCGCCTTTCGCAACGCGCTCTATCGTCCCGCCGTCTCAACAGCCTTCGCGACCAGCGCCTTGGCGTCGGCGGAATGCCAGGCCGCCGGCCCGTTCATCAGTCCCACCTGACACCCCTCGGGGTCGATCAAAATGGTGACGGGCAGGCCCAGCGCCTTTCCGGCCTGTTTCAGCTCGTAGAAGATATTGGCTTTCGGGTCCGCATAGAGGGTGAGGGCCTTTATCCCCGTTTCCTCGAAAAACTTCTTCGGCCGCTCGGGGCGCGACGTGTCGATATTCACGGTCACGACCTGAAACCTGTCGGAGCCAAGTTCGCCTTGAAGCTTGTCGAGCTCCGGCATTTCCGCGCGGCAGGGCACGCACCATGTCGCCCAGACATTGAGCAGCACGGTCTTGCCCTTGAAGGCGGCGAGCGATACGGGCTTCCCTTCCGGGTCGTTGAAGGCGAAGTCCGCGAGCTTCTCCGGCTTTTTCGAGATGTTCATGGCCGCGACCTCGCCCTTGGCGATATCCTTCACGGCCTCGGCTGTTTTGGCCGCCCCGGCGCAGTCCTCCGCGCGCGCTTCCTTTACGCCTGGCGCGCCCGCGTATAGAAACCCGGCGCCGGCCGCTGCGAAAACGAAGGTCGCTAGGCGACGCGGGAGGGCGGCGGGCTTTTTCATCAGGCGCAGGCTCCGGGGTAAAAATGACGAGCAAGATATGGGGCGGTCGCTTCCAGAGCGCAACCGACGCGGTTCTGGAGGCCATTAACGTCTCCATCGATTTTGACAAGCGTCTCGGGCCCCAGGACATTCGCGGCTCGCTCGCCCATGTCGCGATGCTCGCCGAGCAGGGGATCGTCTCCCGGGAAGACGCGGCCAGGATCACCGATGGATTGACACGTATATCCGGCGAGATCGAGCGCGGCGAATTCACCTTCTCGCGCGCGCTGGAAGACATTCACATGAACGCCGAATCACGGCTTGCGGAGCTGATCGGCCCCACCGCCGGACGCCTGCACACGGCGCGCTCGCGCAATGATCAGGTGGCGACGGATTTCCGCCTGTATATACGCGACGATATCGACGCGCTGGACGCGCAGCTTGCGGATCTCCAGCTCGCGCTTGCCGAGCGGGCCATGGAAGAAGCCGGCAGCGTCATGCCAGGCTTCACCCATTTGCAGAGCGCCCAGCCCGTCACGCTCGGCCATCACCTCCTCGCCTATGTCGAGATGATTGGCCGCGATCGGGGGCGCTTGCGCGACGCCCGCGCGCGCCTCAACGAATGCCCGCTCGGCGCGGCGGCGCTTGCGGGCACGTCCTTCCCCATCGACCGCCGGATGACGGCGGCGGCGCTTGAGTTCGACCGGCCGACCGCGAATTCCCTGGACAGCGTGTCGGACCGCGACTTCGTTCTGGAGACGCTCGCGGCCGCCGCCATTTGCGCCACGCATCTGTCGCGCTTCGCGGAAGAAATCGTGCTGTGGACGACGCCCCAGTTCAATTTCATCTCGCTCTCGGACAAATTCACCACCGGCTCCTCCATCATGCCGCAGAAGCGCAATCCGGACGCCGCCGAGCTGGTGCGCGGCAAGTCGGGCCGCATCATCGGCGCGCTGCAGGCGCTGCTGATCGTCATGAAGGGCCTGCCGCTCGCCTATTCCAAGGACATGCAGGAAGATAAGGAAGGCGCCTTCGATTCGCTCGACTCGCTCTCCCTTTGCATCGCCGCCATGGCCGGCATGGTCCGCGACATGAAGGCGAACCGCGACCGCATGAAGGCGGCGGCGGGCGCGGGCTTCGCGACGGCGACCGACCTCGCCGACTGGCTGGTGCGCAAGTTGAACCTGCCCTTCCGCGACGCGCATCACGCCACCGGCCGCGTCGTAGCGCTCGCCGAGGGCAAGGGCGTCGGCCTCGAAGACCTTACGCTCGCCGATCTGCAAAGCGTAGATCCGCGTATATCCGAGGATGTCTTCGCCGTGCTCGGCGTCGAGAAGTCGGTCGAGAGCCGCGTGAGCTATGGCGGGACGGCGCCGGAGAATGTGCGCGCGCAGGCGCAAGGCTGGCTCGATCGTTTGAAGGAGCGGCAGTGAGCGAGGACGCCCCGCGCCTTTGTCTTGCGACCCCGCCGCTCGCGGACGGGCGCGAATTCCTGCCGGCGCTGGCCAGCGCGCTCTCCGCGGGCGACGTCGCCTCGCTCCTCATCCGCTTCGCGGGAGACGATCCGCGCAGGAACGAGGAGATCGTCCGCGCGCTCGCCCCCGTGGCTCAGGAGAAGGGCGTCGCCGTCCTCGTCGACGGCTCGCCCGCCGTGGCGCTGCGGGCCAAGGCTGACGGCGCGCATATAGAGGGCGCGGGCGACGAACTGACGGAAGCGGTCGAAAAGCTGTCGCCCGGATCTATCGTCGGCGCCGGGGGGCTGAAGCTGCGCGACGACGCCATGCGGGCGGGCGAGGCCGGGGCCGATTACGTGCTCTTCGATGACGCGGACCTGGAAGCTCTCGCGGAGCGTGTCGGCTGGTGGGCGGAACTCTTCAACACGCCCTGCATCGCCCGCGCGGCGCGCCTCGCCGAGGTGGCGCCGCTGGCCGGGGCGGGCGCGGATTTCGTGATGCTCGACGACGCCGTCTGGTCGGATGCGCGCGGCCCCGCCGCCGCGGTCGCGGAGGCGCTGAAACTTCTTCAGGGAGCGAAGACATGATGCGCCGTCTGGTTGCGCCTGTCCTTTTTCTCGGGCTCGCCGCGCCGGCTTTCGCGACGCCGGCGGACGTCGCGGCCTCCGCCCGCGATCTCGCCTACGGCGCCTATCAGCGCGGCGACTATCGCGCCGCCATGGCCGAGGCGAAGAAGCGCATCGACGCCAATCCGAAGGACGCCGCCGCGCTGACCCTCGTCGGCCGCCTTTATCTCGAAGGCGACGGCGTCAAGCGCGACATGAAGACGGCGATGGACTGGTTCCGCCGCGGCGCCGATGCGGGGAACGCCGAAGCCGCCTATCTTTACGGCGTCGCTTCGCTGGAAGGCATCGACATCCCGAAGGACCGCGCCAGGGCGCGGGCCTATCTCGAAAAGGCCGGCGCGCAGGAACATGCGGCGGCGCTGCATCTTCTCGGCGAGATGGCGCTGGAGAATGGGGGGAAAGAACCCGATTTCGCGAAGGCCATGGCCTTCTTCAAGCGCGCCTCGGCGGCCGGCGATCCCGACGCCGATTACGCGATCGGCGTGCTCTACAAGACCGGCAAGGGCGTCGAGAAGGACGAGCGGCAGGCGGCGGAATGGTTCAAGCGCGCCGCCGACGCCGGGCTTCCGCCGGCGATGGTCGAATACGCCATCATGCAGTTCAACGGCGTGGGCGTCGCGCGCGACAAGGCCGGCGCCGTCGAGATGCTGCGCAAGGCGGCGCTCCGGGGCAACGCCGTGGCGGAGAACCGGCTCGCCCATCTCTACGCGGAGGGGCTCGGGGTCGAGATCGATCTCAAAGCCGCGAAGGAGTGGCGCGACAAGGCGAAGGCGCAGGGGCTCAACGATCCCTCGCTCGACTTCCTGTCGAACGCGCCGGCGCCGCAAAAGCCCCCCGTCCCCAGCGAGCCCGCGCCGCAACCGGCGAGGAAATAGCGCCGGTGTCGGCACAGGCGCGCGCGCTTGCGCAATATCTGAAGGCCAATGTGAAGCCGCTGCTCGCCGCGGCGCGGAGCCCGGCGGAGGCGGCGGCCATCCTCGACCGTCGCCCGCCCGATTATCCTGACGCGGGCGGGCGCGCCGCGACATACGGCGGCGTCGAAGGCATATTGGTCGCGGCGTCGGGCGCGCCGAAAGCGGCGCTGCTTTATCTCCATGGCGGCGCCTATTTCGCCGGCGCCCCTCGTCTTTGCGGACCTGTGCTGCGCGCCTTTGCGGCGGCTGGCTTCGATGTCTTCGCGCCCGCTTACCGGCTCGCCCCCGCCCATCCCTTTCCCGCCGCGCTAGGCGACGCCCGCGCCGCTTATGGCGCGCTGCGCGACGCCGCGCGGACGCCGATTGTCGTCGCGGGGGATTCCGCCGGCGGCGGGCTGGCGCTGGCGGTTGCGGTCGCCGAGCGCGACGCGGGCGGCGCCCTGCCGCGCGCGGCGGTTCTGTTCTCGCCCTGGACCGATCTCGCCGCGACCGGCGCCTCGGCGCGCGAGAACGAGGAGAAGGACGCGCTCTTCACGCGCCTCATGTTGCGCGTCGGCGCGCGCGCCTATCTCGACGGCGCGAGCGCCAGGACGCCGCTCGCCTCGCCGCTTTACGCCAGTCTTGCGGGCCTGCCGCCGCTGCTCGTCCATGTCGGCGCGGACGAAATGCTGCGCGACGACTCCACGCGGCTCGTCCAGCGCGCACGAGAAGCGGGCGTCGAGGCGGAATTGGCGCTTTGGCCCGACGTTCCGCATGGCTGGCAGATGATGGATACGCTCCCCGAAGCCGAAGAGTCGCGCGAGGCGGCGATCGCTTTCCTTGCGCGCAAGCTCGCCGCGGCGCCGGGGATGAAAGCGTCGGACTGAGTCTTCATTTCTTTCCGTCGCAAACCGGCTGGTCGCATCTGCGCGCATTGGCGACGACGGCGCGCAGGGACTTCGCGCCCGGCCAGCCGAGAATCGCCACGCCCGCGATAATGAATGACGGCGTCATGACGAGGCCGAGCGATTCCGCGAGACGCGTTTGACGGACGACGACGTCGCCGACCGTTTCGCTGTCGGCCGACTCCTCTATCCTGGCGGCGTCAAGGCCCATCCCGCGCACGACCGCGAGCGCGGTCCGCCCGTTCGCGCCTCCGCGCGCCTCATACATTTTCAGGTGGAAGTCATAGGCCTTCGCCGGGCCGTAGAGGCGCAGGACAGACTGCTGGACTTTCGCCGCCTGCACCGATCCGAGGGACAGGATCGCATCGTTGACAAGGCCCAGCCGCAGGCTTGGATCGCCTGCGGCGATCGCCGCGATCTCGCGGGCGGCCTTGCGACAGTAAACGCAATTATAGTCGAAGAACTCGTAAAGCACGACGTCGCCGTCGCGCCTTCCCGCCCAGACCACGCCCGGGAGGGTCGCCGGGTCGAGTTCGGAAGGGATGCGGAAATTGCGCATCGGCTCGCCGGACTCGCCGCGCAGCGCAAAGGCGGAATCGTCCTCCGCGCGCAGCGGCGACGATGCGAGAAAGGGCAGCGCGGCGAGCCCGCCCAGCGCCGCGCGGCGGGTCGGGAGACGGAGGTCGTTCGTCACGGTTCGTTCCGATTTTGGAGAGACGGAAAGGCGCCGCGTCACCCCCATGGACCCGGCTTTGGCGGATCGAGGGGGCTGCGATCGTCTTCCGGCAGGAAATGCGTCTCTGGCTCGCCCGGCGGTTCGATCGTCTCCGGCCTTTCGCCGCCCAACGGCGCCTCCACGGCCTCCACATCCCGCCCGCCCGCAAATTCGATCAGCGCCCGAACGCGCTCGTCGACCGTCGGGTGCGTCGCGAACCAGCCGGATTCCTGAACCCGCGCGGGGCTCTCGATGAAGAAGGCGTGCATGCGCGAGGGCATGTCGGGCATGACGGAATGCGCCTCGATCTTGCGCAGGGCGGAGATCATGGCGTCGGGATTCTTGGTCAGCTCCACGGAGCCGGCGTCGGCGAGATATTCGCGCGAGCGCGACAGCGCGAAGCGGATCAGCACCGAGGCGCCCCAGCTCAGCGCGATGATGAGCAGCGCGACGAGGATGGCGAGGCCCGCGCCATTCTCGCGCCGGTTGTCCTCGCGGCTCGACGGCCGATGCGGCGAGAAGCCGAAGGGAAAATTCCAGCGCCTGATGGTCAGGTCCGCCACGAAGGCGAAGATGCCGGCGAAAATGACGGCGATCACCATGAGCTGCACGTCGCGATTGCGGATATGGGTCAGTTCGTGGGCGAGCACCGCCTCGATCTCGGGGTCGGTCAGTTCGACCAGCAGGCCGCTCGTGACGGCGATCCTGTATTGCCCCTCTTTCAGTCCCGAGGCGTAGGCGTTGAGGGCGTCGCTCTCGACGACCTGCAGGGCCGGGATCGGAACGCCGCGCGAGATGCACAGATTTTCGAGCAGATTGTAGAGCCGCGGCGACTCCGCGCGGGAGATGGCGCGCGCGCCGGTCGCGAAGTCGATCATCTTCTGATGGAAGAGATAGGCGATGGCGAACCAGATCCCCGCCGCGGCGACGCCGATCGGCCAGCCGCGTTGGAGATCCACCCAGGCCCGCGCCGCGATCCAGTCGAAAGGCGCGCCCGGCGGCGCGTCGACGGCCTCGACGATCAGGGCGAAGGAGAACATCAGCGCCAGCAGCAGCGCGACGAAGCCCGCGAGCAGGAAGGCCGAGCGCAGCCGGTTGGCGCGGATATGGCTGTAGAGGCCGTAGGCTTTGAACATGGGCGCGTATCATCCGCTTCGTGCGCGCCCAAAGGCGCGCGGTCCGGGCGCGGGAGCGCGAGCCTTCAGGCTCGCCAGGGGCTAAAACTGCACCTTCGGCGGCGCTTCAACGGCCTTCTGCTCGGCCTCGCCCAGCTCGAAATATTCGACGGGCTGGAAGCCGAAGCGGTCGGCGAGGAGGAAGCCGGGAAAACCCTCGCGCATCGCGTTGTATTCGGCGACGGTGTTGTTGAGGAAGCGCCGGGCTGCGGAAATCTTGTTCTCTATGTCCGAGAGCTCCGCCTGGAGCTGCTGGAAATTCTGGTTCGCCTTCAGGTCCGGATAGGCCTCGGAGAGGGCGATGAGGCGGGAGAGGGCGCCGGTCAGGGCGTTTTCCGCCGCGCCCTGCGCGTTCGGCCCCGAGGCGGCGACGGCGGCGTTGCGCGCCTTGATGACGTCTTCGAGCGTCGTCTTCTCATGGGTTGCGTAGCCCTTCACGGTCTCCACCAGATTGGGGATGAGGTCGTGGCGCTGCTTGAGCTGAACATTAATGTCCGAGAAAGCCTGTCTTGCGCGCTGCCGCAGACTGACGAGCCCGTTATAGATCCCGACGAGCCAGAAGCCGATGACGGCCGCGAGCCCCAAAAAGACGAGAAGCGCCATGCCAGATCCCTCCCTTGGCCCGTCGCGGCGCCCCGCCGGCCGGGCTTGACCATGTTAGCCGCCCGTCCGCATTAGGCAAAGGCGGCTCCATTTGACGTTGAAGCCGGTCGCGCCTATCTCTTGAGGCAATGCTCGACGGCCGCGCATGCGCGGCGGAACCGACAAGAAACAGCAATGGCTCTTCTGCCGATCATCACCCTTCCCGATCCGCGGCTGCGCAAGGTCTCCGAGCCCGTGGCGCGGATCGACGCCGAGATTCACAGGCTTCTCGACGACATGCTGGAGACCATGTACGAGGCTCCCGGCATCGGGCTCGCCGCCATTCAGGTGGCGGTGCCGAAGCGCATCGTCGTCGTCGATATCGGCAAGACCGAGGAGGAGCGCAATCCGCTCTTTCTCATCAATCCGGCGATCGTCTGGGCCTCGGAGGAATTGTCTTCCTATAATGAAGGCTGCCTCTCGGTGCCGGATTATTTTGACGACGTGAAGCGCCCCGCAAAAGTTCGCGTGCGGCATCTCGACCGCAAGGGCGAGACGATTGAGTTCGACGCCGAAGGCCTGCTCGCAACGGTCGTGCAGCACGAGTTGGAGCATCTCGAGGGCGGGCTCTTCATCGATAATCTGTCGCGACTGAAACGCGAACGCGTCGTGAAGAAATTCGCAAAGGCCGCGCGTTTCGACGAGATCGCCGCGCAGCGCCGCGGCGAGGCCGCCGCCCGCGAAGCGGAAAAAGCCGAGGCCTGACGATTTGCGCTTGATTTTCATGGGCACGCCGGACTTTGCGACGGCGCTGCTGGACGAGCTTTGTGCGCGCGGCCATGAGATCGCCGCCGTCTATTCCCAGCCGCCGCGTCCCGCCGGGCGCGGCATGTCCGAAAAGAAGTCCAGCGTCCATCAATTCGGCGAGAGCAGGGGGCTCCTCGTGCGCACGCCCAAAAGCCTGCGCGGCGCGCAGGAGCAGGAGGCCTTCCGGGCGGTGAACGCCGACGTCGCGGTGGTCGCCGCCTATGGGCTCCTCCTGCCGCAGCCGATCCTCGACGCGCCGAAACATGGCTGCCTCAACCTCCATGGCTCGCTGCTGCCGCGCTGGCGCGGCGCGGCGCCGATCCAGCGCGCCATCATGGCGGGCGACAAGGAGAGCGGCGTCGAGGTGATGAAGATGGACGCCGGGCTCGACACCGGCCCGGTGGCGCTCTCCGCCCGCACCCCCATCGGGCCGGACATGACGGCCGGCGAGCTGCATGACAGGCTGGCCGAACTGGGCGCGCCGCTGATGGCCGACGCGCTCGATCTGCTGGCGAAAGGCGAATTGCATTTCACGCCCCAGAGCGAGGAAGGCGCCTGCTACGCCGCCAAGATCGACAAGGCCGAGGCGCGCATCGACTGGCGCCGTCCCGCGCAGGCGCTGCACGACCATGTGCGCGGCTTGGCACCCTTTCCCGGCGCATTTTTCGAGGGCGATCTCGGCCATGGCGCCGAGCGCGTGAAAGTGTTGCGCGCGAAGGTGGAAAGCGGCAGGGGCGCGCCGGGGACGGTCCTCGACGATATGGGCCTCATCGCCTGCGGCGAGGGCGCGCTGCGGCTTCTCCGCGTCCAGCGCGCCGGCAAGGGCGAAATGGGGATCGAGGAGTTTCTGCGCGGGCGCAAGCTCGCCAAAGGCGCCGTGCTGGGATGAGGGCGGGCGGTCAGATTGCGGCGCCGCTAATGCTGCGGCGCCCCCCACCCCTGCCCCTCCCCGCCACTCCGTGGGGGGAGGGAAGATGCCGCGCCGTTGGGGATAACCGGGAAACAACAGAAGGGGCCTTGGGCGTGAGCCGCCTCCCTCCCCCCACGGAGTGGCGGGGAGGGATTAAGGGTGGGGGGCGGCGCCTGTTCCCCGACGTCGCCAAGCGGGTCGCTCCTCTTGCAGTCGCACCCTGACATGCCCCGCTACGCCCTCACCATCGAATATGACGGCGGCCCCTTCGTCGGCTGGCAGCGGCAGGCCAACGGCATGTCGGTCCAGCAGCGGCTGGAGGAGGCCGTTCTCGCCATCAACGGCGAACGCGCCGTCATCCACGGCGCCGGGCGCACCGATGCGGGCGTGCATGCGCTGGGGCAGGTCGCCCATGTCGATCTCGTCCGTGAATGGCGCGTCGACCGGCTGCGCGACGCGCTCAACGCGCATCTGAAGCCCGCCCCGGTCGCGATCGTCGGCGCCCGCGCCGTCGCGCCGGACTTCGAGGCGCGCTTCTCGGCGATCCGCCGGCATTATCGCTATGTGATCGACAATCGCCGCGCGCCGCTCACCGTGACGCTCGGCCGCGCCTGGCATGTCAAGCGCCCGCTCGACGCGGAGGCGATGCACGAAGCGGCGCAGCGACTTGTCGGCCGGCATGATTTCACGACCTTTCGCGCCTCCGAATGTCAGGCCAATTCGCCGATCCGCACGCTGGAAAGGCTGGATGTCCGCCGCGAGGGCGACCGCATCGAAATCGTGACCTGCGCCCGCTCCTTCCTTCACAATCAGGTCCGCTCCATGGCTGGTTCTCTGGAGCATGTCGGAACCGGCAAATGGACGGCCGACGATCTCGCGCGAGCCCTCGCGGCAAGAGACCGTGCGCGGTGCGGGCAGGTGGCGCCGCCGCACGGCCTCTATCTGATCGCCGTCGACTACTGAGTCACGGGCGCCGGCGCGCCGGCCCCGCTCGTCTCGGGCTTCGCGGCGTCGTCCCTGGGCGTTTCCTGCTTGTCGATTCTGTGCGCCGATTGATTGTCGGTCTTCTTGGCGGCGGTCTTGTGGGCGGTGGGCGACTTCTCTTTCGCAAGCGCGCCGTGGATGGGAAGAATGCTGGCCGAAAGCACAGCGGCGAGGATGCCGTTTACGCAGCTTCGATTCTGAATCATGAAATCCCCTCTTCATGGTCGGAGCGCTAACGGGAAAAACCGGTTCCCGCTCTTTTCGTCGCGCTCTCATCGAAGCCCCCCGCGCCGATTCGTCATCGACGGCCCGAAGCCATGAGGCCAAAGGACCAAGGAGATGATTGGCCACGCGCTTGGCGAGGCTGCGATGTTTTCGTGGCGCGACAGTCACGATCAAGGCGGCTCCGCCGCAAAGATGAACGGGATTTTGGCGATCTCTAAGATCCGCTGAACCAGTTGTAGCCCTTGTCCTCCCAGTAGCCGCCGGGATTGTCGTTGGTGACAAAAATCTCGGCGACGTGCTTGGGGTTCTTGAAACCCAGCTTGGTCGGAATCCGAATTTTCACGGGGAAGCCATATTTCGTTTCGCGCGTCGGAAAGTCGAGCGCGAGCAGCGTCTGCGGATGCAGCGCCGTCGGCATGTCGACGCTCGTCGAATAATTGTCCGCGCAACGAAAGCCGACAAAGCGCGCGGTCGTGTCGGCGCCGACGCGTTCGAGAAAAGTCCTGAAGGGAACGCCGCCCCATTTGCCGATGGCGCTCCAGCCTTCAACGCAGACATGGCGCGTGATCTGCGAAACCTGCGGCAGCGCGCGCAGCTCGCTCAGTCGCCATGGCGCCTTGTTCTCGACGAGGCCCGAGATCCGAAGGCGATAGCCGCCGCCGTCGATGACGGGTGCGAGCTTTTCTTCGTAAAAAGCATTGAAAGGGAAGGGCGCCGTTAGATCCGATTCCGTGTAGGTCGGCGCGAGCTTGCGGGGATCGAACAAGGCCGCCTGCACGCGATCGTTGAAGCGCGACATGGCGAAGAGCAGACGGTCGACCGCGTCGTCGTCCTTCAGCGTGCAGCCCGAGAGCATGGTGAGCGCGCCGAAGGAGAGGCTCTGCCGCAGAAAGAGCCGCCGCTCGATGCGACGAAGCTGCGGGCGGAAATCGGCAAGGGAGATTTTGCGCTTGCTCATTCAAGCCTTCTCCCGCCCGCCCGTCACCATGGCCTCGAGCGCCTCCCTGGCGGAGAGCGCCATCGCGACATGCGCGACGATGAAGACGACCAGCGCCGTCATCGCAAAGAAATGCACGCGGCGCGCCGCTTCGAACCCGCCCATGAGCGCGGTGATTTCCTGCATCTGAACGGGCTTCCAGATCGCGACGCCCGACAATATGGCGAGGGCGATCGCGAGGAGCGCGAAAAGATACGCCGCCCGCTGCGCGGCGTTGTAACGGCCCGGCGCATGCGCCGCGCGGCCCGAGACGGCGAGGCGCAAGTCGCGCCAGACGAGGCCCGGCCACAGCGGCAGCATTCGGCGCCGGAAATGGCCGGTCAGGAACCCGTAGAGGAGATAAGCGAGGAAATTGATCCCCAGCAGCCACATGGCCGCGAAGTGCCAGGCCAGCGCTCCCGCAAGCCAGCCGCCGAGCGTAAAGCCCGCCGGGAATTCGAAGCCGAAAAGCGGCGCGGCGTTGTAGATGCGCCAGCCGGAAAGGATCATCAGGATCACGGCGAGGGCGTTGATCCAGTGCGCGATCCGCAGGAAAAGCGGTTGGACGGCGGGCTTTCCCGCTTCGGCGTTCATGTCCTCGCTCCGCATCTCGACTGGAATCTATCCCAAGGGCGGCCGCGTTGACAGCCCTGCGCCGATTGCCCAAGACGGCCCGGGCGACCCGGCCCGTCCGCTAAAGCTAAGGCGACCCATGCGCGTTTTCATCACCGGCACGGCCGGATTCATCGGATTTCATCTTGCGCGCCGGCTTCTCGCGGAGGGGCATATGGTCGACGGCTTCGACGGCATGACGCCCTATTACGATCCGCGCCTGAAGGAAGCGCGGCGGGAGATCCTGCAGGCGCATGACGGCTATCGCGACACCCTCGCCATGCTCGAGGACATGCAGGCCCTGACCGAAGCCGCCGAGCAAAGCGCGCCCGACGTCATCGTCCATCTCGCCGCACAGGCGGGCGTGCGCTACAGCCTCGAAAATCCGCGCGCCTATGTGGAGGCGAATCTCGTCGGGACCTTCAACGTCATGGAGATCGCGCGCACGCTCAGGCCGCGCCATCTCCTCATCGCCTCGACGAGTTCCGTCTATGGCGCGAACCCGACCGTGCCGTTTCGCGAAACCGACCGCACCGACCACCCGCTGACGCTCTACGCCGCGAGCAAGAAGGCGGGCGAGGCCATGGCGCATTCTTACGCGCATCTGTGGTCGATCCCGACGACCATGTTCCGCTTCTTCACGGTCTATGGGCCATGGGGCCGGCCCGACATGGCGCCGCTGAAGTTCCTTGACGCGATCGAAGCCGGGCGCGCGATCGACATCTATAATCACGGGAACATGCTGCGCGACTTCACTTATATCGACGACCTCGTCGAAGGGATCGCCCGGCTGATGGACTGCGTCCCGCAGCGCGACAGCGGCGACGAGTCGGTCTCGCCCCAGGCCCCCTATCGCATCGTGAATATCGGCCGCGGCGCTCCCGTGCCGCTGCTCGACTTCATCGACGCGCTGGAGGCGGCGGTCGGCAAGAAGGCGAAGCGCAACTATCTCGACATGCAGAAGGGCGACGTCCCGCGCACCTTCGCCTCGGCCGATCTTCTGGAGCGGCTCACCGGCTACCGGCCGCAGACCTCGGTCGAGGAGGGGGTGAAGGCGCTGGTTGAGTGGTATCGGGAGTATCGGGCGAAGAACGGGCCGTTGCAGCTTTAAGACTCGTTCTTCTCACAAAATGGCTTCGATCCCTTTGCGATCCGCAAGCGAGAGGAGTTTGAGGGAAGGACCGCTCGGGCGCACTTCGCCGCGCTCACACTTGGACGAGAACCTTGGTTACGTTCAACGCCAGTGCGAAGGAGCTTGGCTCATATGCGATTTCTCGCGGATGCGTTTGATCGCTTGGGTTGCAGAGGCTTTGCGGCCCTTGTCAAATCCAGTCCGGCACGCGATCCATCGCAATAAGCTCCGCGACGCTCGGGCGCGGGCGGATCACGGCGTAGCGCGCGCCGTCGACCAGCACTTCCGGGATCAGCGGGCGGGTGTTGTAGGTTCCCGCCTGCACCGCGCCATAGGCCCCGGCGGTCAGCACGGCGATCAGCTCGCCGGGCTGCGCTTCCGGCATCTTGCGGTCGAGGGCGAGATAATCGCCTGTCTCGCAGACCGGGCCGACGACGTCGGCGACGATCTCGGCCCGGTCCTTAGATTCGCGCACGGGCAGAAGGTCGTGATGCGCGTCGTAGAGCGTCGGGCGGACGAGGTCGTTCATGCCGGCGTCGGCGATGACGAAGGTCTTGGCCTCGCCCTGCTTCACATAAATGACGCGCGTCACCAGCACGCCGGCGTTGCCGACGATCAGCCGCCCCGGCTCGAAGACGAGCTTGCATCCAAGCCCGCCAAAGTGCTTGCGCACGATCTCGGCGTAGCGCTCCGGATGGTAGGATTGCGGGTCGTCGCCTTCGTGATAGGGGATGCCGAGGCCGCCGCCGAGATCGACATGGCAGACGCGATGGCCGTCGGCGCGCAGATCGCGCACCAGCTCGGCGAGCAGCGTGAAGGCTTCGTCGAAGGGTTCGAGATCGGTGAGCTGCGAGCCGATATGCATGTCGGCGCCCGATATCTCGATCCCCGGCAGCTTCGCCGCGCGGGCGTAGACTTCGCGAGCATGCGACAGCGGCACGCCGAATTTGTTCTCCGACTTGCCGGTCGAAATCTTCTTGTGCGTGCGGGCGTCGACGTCCGGATTGACGCGTAGAGACACCGGCGCCTTCACGCCTCCGGCCGAGGCGGCGCGCGAGATGGCGTCAAGCTCCGGCTCGGATTCGACGTTGAAGCAGAAGATGCCGGCGTCCAGCGCCGCCGCGATTTCCTCCTCCGTCTTGCCCACGCCTGAGAAGGTGATCTTCGAGCCCGGCACGCCGGCCGCCAGAGCGCGGGCGAGCTCGCCGCCCGAGACCACGTCCATGCCGGCGCCTTCCCTGGCGAGGAGGCGGAGCACGGCCTGGTTGGAATTGGCCTTCATCGCATAGCAGACGAGGGCGTCGAGGCCCGTGAAGGCCTGCGAGAAGACGCGGAAGTGCCGGCGGATGGTCGCCGCCGAATAGCAGTAAAAGGGCGTCCCGACCGCGCTTGCGAGTTCGGACATGGCGACGTCTTCGGCGAAGAGCGCGCCGTTGCGATATTCGAAGTGATGCATCGCGTTTTACAGCAGCGGGTCGAGAGGGAAAGGATATTGCTCGGGCGGCCGGTTGCCGATCGTGCCGGGGATCGGCGGCTCGGGCGCCTCCGGGGCCGCCTGTCCGGGCGCCAGCTTTGGCGCGTTGCGCGCGGCCCTGGCCTGCGCTGCCGCCTGTTGCGCCTTCAGCGCCTCGCCGCGGGCCTGCACTTCCGGCGGCAGCTCCAGCGGACCGCGGCGGCCGCAGGCGGAGAGGCTCGCGGCGACGAGCGCGAAGAGGATCAGCAGGCGAGGTCGGCGAAGCGTCACGGGCGGAGTCCGGCTTTTGGCGCGCATTCCGCAGCAAGGAGAACGTGCGGCAAAAATCGCGCGGGGCGAAACGCCGGCACTATACCCGTTGCACCCGAAAAGGCGAGAGCGCCGCTTCAGCTCACCTTGCGCTTTAAGAGGCGGTTCGCGGCGCGTTTGGCGAATTCGCGCATCTGCCGGCGCGCATGGTCCCGGCGGCAGCTCGCGACGAAATCGCGCTCCCGGCGGCTGCGCAGCGACACGGCGAGGTCGCAGACGCCGATGCGGTCCGGCCAGAGCTTGTCGATCAGAGGGTGGTTGGCGATGGCGCAGCTATCCGCATATTCGAGGTCCGGCCGCGCCAGATGCGCCTTGGTCTGCTCATAGATGAGCTGGACGCCCGGCGCCTGCGCGCGCAACCGCTCGTCGAAAGCGATCTTCCAGCAATAACTGCGGCCCTGGCTCTCCAGCACGATCGCCATGGCGATGGGCCGGCCGTCGAGCCGCAGCGACTGGATCTTGCAGCGGCTTTCCCGCGCAAGCATGCGGGTCGCGCTGCGCAGGAAGGTCGCGAGCGCCGGCTCGGAAAGAAAGGCGCCCCGGCCGGCCTTCCAGCCCGACGCCTCCAGCGCCATGAACTCCTCCGCCGCGACCCGGATCTCGTCCGGCGTCTCGTGGGACTCGAAGGTCAGGCGGCCCATTTCCCGCAGGCGGCGGGTCTGGCGGCGCATCTCGGCGAGCTTCTTCTTGGAGCCCGCCCGCGCGCAAAGCTCGTCCGCGTCGCCGCCGGGCAGGAGCGCGGCGCGTTGGTATGACTCCAGAATCTTGACGTTGCGGGCGGCGGAAACGACGGCGCGATCCAGCGCCAGACGGAAACGGCCGTCCGCCGGCATGCGGGAAAAGACGACGCCCGACGACCGGCTGTGCGTCTCCATCCATTCGAGGAAGGCCGCGATCGCTTCCGACGCCATGTCGCGGTCGACGAGAGGCGTCGCCAGCGCGGCCTGCTTGTGGAGCCACATGCGGGTCAGGCCGTCCCCGGTGAGCGGATTGGCGGTCACGATGGGGAAGAGCCCCATCATCCGGCCGGCGCGGCTCCTCACCACGATGAAGCGGGGCCGCTCGCTCAACGGGAAGTGACGCGCCGCGGCAAGCGCGAAGCCTGGCTCGTAAAACGCGTTGGGCTCCAGCGCGCGGGCGGCGAGGTCGGCCCAGTCGGCCTGCGCCGCATCCATTCGCTCAAGCGAGTGCTCATCCGCCTCGAGCGGCGCCTTCGCCCCTTCGAAATCGACGCCGGCGACGAGGCGCGGCGCGCGGCGGCCGTCGGCCAGGCCGAATTCGGCCATGGCCAGAGCGACGCCTTTCATGTTCAGGAACGGCGCGACCATCTTCGACAATCTCCTCTCCTGTCCCATTTTGAGCCCTAAGGGGGAGAAGCTGGGACGCTTGCGGGCGTCTCTCCCCCGAACCGAGGCAGGCGCTTCAAAGCGGGCGCCAGTCCGTCAACCCTGCCGCCGCCTGCGGCTTTACGCGGGTCGCGCGCCGTGATTAGGTCCGGGGATGAAGACGTTTCGGCTCTTTTTTATCGCAGCGGGCCTTTTCGCTTCGGCCTCCGCCCAGGCGACCGTCCGCATTTCGATCGATCTTTCCAGCCAGCGCCTCACCGCCACACGCGGGGGCGAGACCGTCGTGTGGAAAATCTCCAGCGGCAGGCCGGGTTATGAGACTCCGACCGGGCATTATTCCGTCATGCGCATGGAGGCGGACCACCATTCGGACGAATATGAGCAGGCCCCCATGCCCTACGCGATCTTCTTTTCGCCGCGGGGCCTCGCGATTCACGGCACCTTCGAGCGGGGATTGGGCAACCCCCGCTCCCATGGCTGCGTGCGACTCTCGATCTCCAACGCCCAAAAGCTATATGAATGGGTGGAGCAGCAGGGAGCGACGATCGACATTGTCGGCGGGACGCGCGTCGCCGGGCGCGGCTCCCGGGACGAGTCGGCGGGCGCAGAGCGGGCGGAACGCCGCCGCGCGGCGCGGCGCGGGCAGCCGATCGAACTCGAATATCCGGCCTACGCGCCCGAGCAGGCGTTTCGATTTTATTGAAATCGCTTTGTTTTCTTCAGAAACGTTGCCGCTTCGCAACAGTGACGGAAGAATCAGAACCGATGTGCGGCTGCGCATTTGCCGCGCCCCGGCTTAGCGGCTATCCCTAGAATTTGTGGAATTGCGGACAGCCGAGACGAGAGAAAGCCTTTGACGACATCGAAGACCCCCCTTCTCGATCAGATTCCCACGCCCGAGGAGCTGCGCAAGCTTCAGCCCGGCCAGCTCAAGCAGGTTGCGGACGAGCTCCGCCGCGAGACGATCGACGCGGTTTCGGTCACCGGCGGCCATCTGGGCGCGGGACTCGGCGTCGTCGAGCTGACCGTGGCGCTCCATTATGTCTTCGACACGCCGCGCGACCGGATCATCTGGGACGTCGGCCACCAGACCTATCCGCACAAGATCCTCACCGGCCGCCGCGACCGCATCCGCACGCTGCGCACGGGCGGCGGCCTTTCGGGCTTCACCAAGCGCGCCGAGAGCGAGTACGACGCTTTCGGCGCCGGTCATTCCTCGACCTCGATCTCCGCCGGCCTCGGCATGGCGATCGCGCGCGACCTCGCGGGGCACGACAATCACGTCGTCGCGGTCATCGGCGACAGCTCCATGTCGGCGGGCATGGCCTATGAAGCGTTGAACAACGCCGGCGCGCTGGATTCGCGCCTCATCGTCATCCTCAACGACAACGACATGTCCATCGCGCCGCCGACCGGCGCCATGTCGGCCTATCTGGCGCGCCTCGTCTCGGGCGGCGCCTATCGCTCGATCCGCGACGCCGCCAAGCAGCTCGCCTCGCATCTGCCGCGCTTCATCTACGACAAGGCGCGCAAGGCCGAGGAGTTCTCGCGGAGCTTCATCACCGGCGGCACCATGTTCGAGGAGCTCGGCTTTTATTATGTGGGGCCGATCGACGGGCACAATCTCGACCATCTGCTGCCCGTGCTCCAGAACGTTCGCGACAAGGACGACGGCCCGGTGCTGGTCCATGTCGTGACGCAGAAGGGCAAGGGCTATGCGCCCGCCGAGGCGTCAGACGACAAATATCACGGCGTTGTGAAATTCGACGTCGAAACCGGCAAGCAGTTCAAGCCCAAGGCCAACGCCCCGTCCTATACGGGCGTCTTCGCCAAGGCGCTGATCGCCGAGGCCGAACATGACGACAAGATCGTCGCGGTCACGGCGGCCATGCCGACGGGCACGGGCCTCGATCTTTTCGGCAAGCATTTCCCGAGCCGCACCTTCGACGTGGCCATCGCGGAACAGCACGCCGTCACCTTCGCGGCGGGCCTCGCCTGCGAGGGCTACAAGCCCTTCTGCGCGCTCTACTCGACTTTCCTGCAGCGCGGCTACGATCAGGTGGTGCACGACGTCGCCATCCAGCATCTGCCGGTGCGCTTCGCCATCGACCGCGCCGGTCTCGTCGGCGCGGACGGCCCGACTCACGCCGGGGCCTTCGACATCGCCTATCTCGGCTGCCTGCCGGGCATGGTGGTGATGGCCGCCGCCGACGAGGCTGAGCTGATGCACATGGTCTCGACCGCCGTCGCCTATGAGGAAGGCCCGATCGCCTTCCGTTATCCGCGCGGCGAGGGCGTGGGCGTCGATCTGCCCGAGCGCGGCGAGATTCTCGACATCGGCAAGGGCCGCGTCCTGCGCGAAGGCTCCAAGGTGGCGCTTCTGACGCTCGGCACCCGTCTCGCCGACGCGATGAAGGCCGCCGAGGAACTGGAAAATTACGGCGTCTCGACGACGGTCGCCGACGCGCGCTTCGCCAAGCCGATCGACCGCGACCTCGTGCGCCGCCTCGCGGCCAATCACGAAGTCCTTATCACGGTCGAGGAAGGCTCGATCGGCGGCTTCGGCGCCCAGGTCTTCCAGGCGCTCTCGGACGACGGCCTGCTCGACGGAACGCGCGGCGTCTTCAAGTTCCGCAGCCTGACGCTGCCCGACGCCTATATCGACCACGACAAGCACGAGATGATGCTCGCCAAGGCGATGCTCGACTCGAAGGCCATGGTCGCCAAGGCGCTGGAGCTTCTCGGCGACGAGAAGGGCGCGGCGCGGGTGATGATCGCGTAAACGCGGCGTGATCTAAGGCGTCTCGTTCTCCCGCACGACCAGCCGCGGATATGTCTTCGCGCCCGGCTTTGCGAGATCCCCCGGCAGGAAGTTCATCCCGGCCGTGGCGATCACAGCGCCCTTTCGGGCGCTGATCCTGTTGCGGGCGACGAGCGCGTCGCCGGCGCCTTCGCCGGTCGCCAGCGCGATTCCGTAATCCACGCCCGAAATCCGATTCGCCTCGGCGCGCAGATTCTCGCGCCAGCCGCCGAGCGCGATTCCGATCCACCCCGGTCCGACGATCGTGTTCCCGGTCACCTCGACATTCTTCTCGGCGAGAACGCCCGTGAGCCAGAGCATTTCCGGCCCGAACTCCGGGTCTTTCACGCCCTTGCGCATATTGACGATCGTGTTGCCGGAGACGATCGCGCCATCCGTGCCCTTGTCGGCGTTGGCCACGGCGACGCCGGCGCCCGCGTCCTCGATGCGATTGTCGCGAAAGACCGAGTTCCTCGCGCCGAATTCGGCGTACATCGCCTTCTCGCCGAAGGTCTTACAGTCGTTTCCGATCACTTCGACGTTATGCGCGCCGTTATTGCGCACGGCGGTGTAGACGCAGCGGCAGATGCGGTTCTTTTCCACGCGCACGACACCCGCGCCCCAGATGAAGACGCCGTTGCCATAGGGGCCGTTGCCGCCCGAGCGGTTGTCGATGTCCTCGATTGCGTTGTTGCGAATGCGCGAGCCGTCATAGCGGCCCGCCGAAGTCGCATAGATGAGCACGCCATTGTCGCCGCAGCGGCGGATATGGTTGTTGTCGACGTCGACGCCGAGACCGTCCAGCGAATAGAGGCCGACATCGGCGATCTCCGAAATCTCGTTTTGCGCAAAGGCGCCGCCGCAGCGCGTAAGGTTCACGCCTCGCGCCGAGGAGCGGCGGATGGCGCAGCCGCTGACGGAGAGATTAATGACGTCCGAGAAATCGAGGAGGCCCTTCTCTTTCGGGATGAAGCCGGCGGCGCCGTCGAAGACGATATTTTCGAGCGCGATCCGCCGCGCCATGGTCGCCGAGAGCAGGGGGCCGGCGCCCGAGAGCTTCAGCACGGTGCGTCCCGGAACGCCCTTGAGGATCGCCCCGTCGGGAAGGTCGAGGCCCATCAGCGCGATGTCGCCCGCCGGCAGGGAAACCGAGGCGCCCTTGCGCGCGGCCTCGCCCAGACGCTGGGCGAGATCCTGGCTCCGGGCCTGAGCGAGAGGGGAGGGCAGGCAAAGCGACGCGCTCGCGGCGCCGCAAAGGCGCAGCATCCGGCGGCGGGAGGGCGGATCGAACAAAGGACGGTCGCGCGACATTTTCAGATTGTCGCGCCTCCGCGCCCTTCGGTCGAGCCCGCGATGCGGGAAGGGTGAATCTCAGTTCATATGCCAGCCGTGGCTGACGATGATCGACTCGCCGGTGAGCGCGTTGGTCCTGAACGCCGCGAGCATCAGCGCGACCTCCGCCACGTCCTCCGCCTTGGTGAACTGGCTGTCGACGGTCTCCTTCAGCAGCACGTCGGTCACGACCTGCTTTTCGCTGATGCCGAGCTCCTGCGCCTGCTCGGGGATCTGCTTCTCGACGAGCGGCGTCATGACGAAGCCGGGGCAGATGGCGTTGGCGCGGACATTATGCCTCGCGCCTTCCTTGGCCATCACGCGGGTCAACCCCAATATGCCGTGCTTCGCCGCGACATAGGCCGATTTGAGCGGCGACGCCTCGTGGCTGTGGACCGAGCCCATATAGATCAGCGCGCCCGATTTCTGCGGATACATATATTTGACGCAGGCCTTGGTCGTGAGAAAGGCGCCGTCGAGATGAATGGCGAGCACCTTCTTCCAGTCCGCGAAGGGGAACTCCTCGATCGGATGCACGATCTGGACGCCCGCGTTGGAGACGAGCGCGTCGATCGTCCCGAACCATTTCGCGGCGGCGTCGACGCCCGCGTTCACCTGTTCCTCATTCGACACGTCCATGCTGACGCCGATCGCGACCTTCTCGCCGCCGAGTTCGGCCGCCGCCGCCTTGGCCGCGTCGATGTTGAGGTCGGCGATCGCGACGCGGCCCTGCGCTTCGACGAAACGCTTGGCGATGGCGTGGCCGATGCCGCTCGCGGCGCCGGTGATGAGGCTGACTTTTCCGTCGAGAGTCATAAGCGCGCCTTTCAGGAAGCGAGATAATCGAAAACGACCGTTCCAAGCCCGAGGGTGAGGTCGGCGAGGATATGCGTCGCGGAGAGGATTTCCCGCACCGGAAGATCGGCGACGGGCGCCAGCGCGTGGGGCGCGAGTTCAAGGGAGGCGGGGCCGGTCCAGGCGCCTTTCACCGTGACGTCCTCAAGCCGGTAATCGACGAGCTCCAGAATCCGCGGCGAGCCGTCGACATGCGGAATGATCTTGAGAAGATAATTCGGAACGGACATTGACTTCAAAACCGCCGCCGGGTCGAGCGCGACATGCTTGTAGCCCATGGCGCCCGTCGCGATGCGCCGCGAGCCGTAGTCGAGCGCGCCGACAAGCACGTCGCGTTCGACGGCAAGCGTGGGTTGTGCGAATTTCTTGGGAAAGCCCCACAATTCCCGCCCGCCGTAAATCGGCGGGCCGTCATTGAGATACATGGCGTGCGTATAGTTACCGCGCCGCCCCTCGAAGGTGACGGGGATGACCTGGCCTGACTCCGTATAGTCGCCGAAGCCGGTCGAGTCCGGCATCCGGATGAATTCGAAATTCACGATGGGATCGGCGAAAGCGAGCGGCTCGGGAACGACTCTCGCGAGCGCTTCGGGGTCGGTGCGGTAGGAAATGATCAGATATTCGCGATTGACGAATCTGTAGGGCCCCTTCGGGAAGGCCGGGCTCGTCAGCGGCATGGCGAAGGCGGTGCGGCGGATGTCGTCCGGAGTCATGGGGCGTTTCCCTTCGTCAGATCGAGTATGGCGACGCCGTGATCCGGCGGCGCGCGGTCGCGCCACGCCGGATGCGCAAGCGTGGACGCGACGTCGCGCTCTCCCGCGGACCAGTTTTCCATCATTGTGTAACGGGAAAATTCATAGTCCTTCGACGTCGTCTCATAGGCGGCGGCGCGGTGGATGAGCTGCACGATGGTGATCGCCGCCCCGCAGCCGAAATTCGTCAGCGCGCGCCAGTCGGGATCGTCGCGCAGCGCTTCCGGAATCTTTTCGCTCAAGCGCCGGATATGGCGGCGGATGGTCTGAATGTCGCGGAACACGTCGGTGTTCAGCCTCGTGCGGCTTGAATAGCGGATGTCTTTTTCGCGCTGCGCCACGTCGATCAGCGTCGTGGGCGCGGGGCCGCGCGCGCTGAACAGATCGATTTGAAAAACGCACATGTGCTCGCGGGAGCCGCACATTTCCAGCACGTATTGAAGCGGCGTGTTGGAGACGAGGCCGCCGTCCCAGTAGAGGTCGCCGTCGATCTCCACCGGCGGAAAGCCCGGCGGCAGCGCGCCGCTCGCCATGATGTGCTCGGGCGTGATGCGTTCGTTCTGCGAATCGAAATAACGGAAATTTCCCGTCCGCACATTGACGGCGCCGACGCTGATCCGCGTCTCGCCGGAATTGAGCCGGTCGAAATCGACGAGCTCCAGCAAAGTCTCGCGCAACGGCCTGGTGCCGTAGACGCTGACCGCTGTCTCGTTTGCGGGCCACAGGAGCGGCGGCGACGGGCGCGGGGAGAAAAAGCCGGGCACGCCGAAGGTCGCCGTCGTCGCCGCGCTGAACTCGTTGAAGGCCCGCCGCGTAACGACATCGTCGGAAAGCGGCGGAACCTGCAGGCGGCTCGTCATGCGGCTCCAGAGCTCGGACAGCCGCTCCACGCGCCTCTCAGGAGGATTTCCGCAAATGACGGCGGCGTTGATCGCGCCGATGGAGATGCCCGCGACCCAGTCGGGCGCGTGGCCGGCGCTCATGAGGGCCGCGACGGCCCCGGCCTGATAGGAGCCGAGCGCGCCGCCGCCCTGCAGGACGAGAACATTTTTTTCGCCGAGCGCCGTGGTCATCCAACCCTCGCCGACAATACGTTTTATCCAGCTTAGCGGTTTCGCGCGCGCGGCGGTAGAAATTTTGCGATGCGGCAAATTTTTCGTTTCTGCGCGGCGGGCGGAGACCTGAGAAGATGCGACTGTCTGAAACGCCGCGAATGGACTTCATCGCCTCCGCCGACCGGGCTCCCCCATGCCCTGGCGCCTATGCGCTGTGGTTGCGGCTGGCTGCGCCGCTCGCGGTCAGGGCCGGCGCGAACTTCGGCGCGCTCGGCGCCGGCGACTATCTCTATTGCGGCTCCGCCAACGGTCCAGGCGGCCTGCGGGCGCGGCTCGCGCGCCACATGCGGAAGGACAGGCGCGCGCATTGGCATGTGGACCAGCTTACGGCCGAGGGCGCGGTTATCGGGGCTTTCATCGTCGAGGGCGGGAGCGAATGCGCGCTCAACGCAGCGCTTTCGGACCTCCCCGCCCCGCTGCCGGGCTTCGGCAGCTCCGACTGCCCGCGCTGCGTTTCGCATCTGCGATATTTTCCGCGCCTGGCGCGGCTTCCTTACGACTGGGAAAATGCTAGGAAGGCGGCGAAATTCATTCCACCTCCCCCTCAGATGGAGGGCGATTGAGCGCCCGCGCGGCGAAAGGCGATATGTCCGACGAAAAAAAATCGAAAGTCGAAGCCCGCAGCCCGCGCGGCTTCGCGGATCGCGAGGCGGGGGAGATCGCGGCGACGAACCGCATGCTCGACGTCATCCGCTCGGTTTATGAGCTTTACGGCTTCGAGGCGATGGAGACCCCGGCCTTCGAATATACGGACGCGCTCGGCAAGTTCCTGCCCGATCAGGACCGGCCGAACGAAGGCGTCTTCTCGCTGCAGGACGACGACGAGCAGTGGCTCTCGCTGCGCTACGACCTCACCGCGCCCCTCGCGCGCTACGTCGCGCAGAATTTCGATCGGCTGCCGAAGCCCTATCGCTCCTATCGCTGCGGCCCCGTCTTCCGCAACGAGAAGCCGGGACCGGGGCGCTTCCGGCAGTTCATGCAGTTCGACGCGGATACGGTGGGCTCCGCCTCGCCGGCCGCCGACGCGGAAATCTGCATGATGGCGTCGGACGCGCTGGAGAAGCTCGGCGTCGCGCGCGGCGACTACGTCATCAAGATCAACAGCCGCAAGGTGCTCGACGGCGTGATGGAGGCGATCGGGATCGGCGGCGAGGAGAACGCCGGCCGCCGCCTCGTCGTGCTCCGCGCCATCGACAAGCTCGACCGTCTCGGTCCTGACGGCGTGCGCCAGTTGCTGGGCGAGGGGCGCAAGGACGAAAGCGGCGATTTCACCAAGGGCGCCGGCCTGCCGCTCCCGGCGATCGACACCATCCTCTCCTTCAGCCTCGGCGGCCAATACAAGGACGGCAAGCCGCAATTCGACCTTTTCGGCCTGCTCGGCAAGAGCGATATCGGCGCGCAGGGCGCGGAGGAACTCCTCGAGATCGAGGATCTCGCCCGTGACGCCGGCTACGGGCCGGACCGCGTCCGCATCGATCCATCGGTCGTGCGGGGGCTCGAATATTACACCGGTCCCGTCTTCGAGGCCGACCTCACCTTCGAGACGCGCGACGAAAAGGGGCGTCCGGTGCGCTTCGGTTCGGTCGGCGGCGGCGGCCGCTATGACGGGCTCGTGGGCCGCTTCCGGCCGGAGAACACGCCGGCGACCGGTTTCTCCATCGGCGTCTCGCGCCTTTTCGCGGCGCTGAAGCTCGTGGGGAGCCCCATCGTCACGGCCCGGCCGCATGTCGGCCCCGTGGTGGTGCTGGCGCTCGACCG
The DNA here is from genome assembly GCF_052186135.1 of Methylocystis sp. JAN1. GTDB lineage: Bacteria > Pseudomonadota > Alphaproteobacteria > Rhizobiales > Beijerinckiaceae > Methylocystis. The sequence continues at coordinate 546,869 of NZ_CP181499.1, forward strand.
CGACCGGCTCGCCGATTATCAGCGCATGGTCGCCCGTCTTCGCAGCGCCGGGATCGCGGCCGAGCTTTACCTCGGCGCGGCGGGCATGAAGGCGCAGATGAAATATGCCGACCGCCGCCGCTCCCCCCTTGTGATCATCCAGGGCTCGGACGAAAAGGCGAAGGGCGAGGTTCAGATCAAGGACCTCGTCGCCGGCGCCAAGGCGGCCGCCGACATCGCCACCAATGAGGAATGGAAGGCCGCGCGTCCCGCGCAGGTCGCGGTCGCGGAGGACGATCTCATTGCCGAGGTGCGAAACGTGCTCGCGGCGCAGCAGGCGCCCTCCTCCGACCTCGCGTGAGCGGGGGTCGGATGCGGGCGGCCGATGCGGCTCCGCGCTTCACTTCGCTGGCGACGGCTTTTTCGCCCTGCCTGCGGCAAGAGCCCGTCTAGGCGCGCCTCCCTCGGCGATATAGGTTTAGCCGAAGAACCCAGGGAGATGCGCAATGCTCGGCGAGCCGCCCAAATCCATCGTCCATCCCACGGACCTCTCCTTCGCGAGCCAGGAGGCCTTCGCCCATGCGCTGCGAATCGCCGTCGCGACGAAGGGCCTGCTGCATCTCCTCCATATCGAGGAGGCGGAGCAGCAGGACTCGGACGATTGGGACCGTTTCCCCCATGTGCGCGAAATGCTCGCACGCTGGCGCATGATCGCGCCCGCCGCCTCGCGCGCGGAGGTCGCCGAAAAGCTTGGCGTCAAATTCGTGAAGGCCTCGGTCGAATCGGCCTCGCCCGTCCATGGCGTCGCGGCCTATGTGACGAAGCATCTTTGCGACCTCATGGTGCTGATGACGCATAACCGCACGGGCCTCGAGCGCTGGCTGGAGGAGTCGATCGCCGAGGAAGCGGCGCGGGAGACGCGGACGCCCGCCCTTTTCCTGCGCGAAGATCAATCGGGCTTCGTCGATCGCGAGACCGGAAAGGTGAAGCTCGACACGGTGCTGATGCCGGTCGAGGCCAGCGTGCCGCCGCTCGACGCCTTCCGCCATATCGCGGATTTCGCCCATGCGCTGAACCCGGCCGCGGATGTCATGCTGCTGCATGTCGGCGAAGACCTGCCGATCTTCGACGGGCTGCTGCCCCATATCGAATTACGCAAGGGCCCGGTGATCGAGACGATTCTTTCGTACGCGAAGGAGATTGGCGCCGATCTCATCGCCATGCCGACTCAGGGCCGCCGCGGCCTGCTCGACGCCTTGCGCGGCTCGACGACCGAGCGCGCGCTGCGCGAGAGCCCCTGCCCGGTTTACGCCGTGCCGGCGAAGTAGCAGGCTCCCCCACAAGCGGGGGAGAAAACGCTCGCCATCAACATGCGGATGAAGGCCACGGGTCCGCCCCTCGCCCGCAAAGCGGGGAAGGTTGGGGAAGGGCTTTACAGCGACCGCTGGAATTTCAGCACGCCGCCCTTGAAACCGCGCAAGATCAGATCGTCGCCCTTCACGTCCCAGTAGGGGCCGGAGAGCAGCACGTTCCAATAGTCGCGCTCTATGCTCGCCAGCGCGCCGTCGCAGCCGCGCTCATTGACCGCCGGCATCGCCTTGGGGCCGAGGCGGTCGGGGCCGATGACGAAGACGCCCGACCAGTTCTTGCAGCCGGAAAAGCCGTTGGCGCGGCCGGTCGAGTCGATGTTGATCCACATCTCGACCGGCGGGGCCTTGCCGTTGATCTCGACGAGGTTGAAGTTGCGGTTGTGCGGAAAGGGCACGTAGCGCGGAATGCCGGTGTCCTTGTTTCCGGCCTCGCCGCCCTGCTGCTGCTGTTCCTGGCCCTGGCCTTCTTCGGCGGGCTTGGCGCGCTTCTTGGCGTCGGCGGGGCCGGCGATCGTCGCGACGCAGAGGGCGGCGGCGAGGATCGGGAAAAATCGGTTCATATGCTTCCTCTCCCCGGCGCGCCTGTCCTCGCATGAACCATGCGAGCGGCAGGAAATCGCGCCAAATCAGATTGCCTGAGCGCATTCATATTGCAAAAGCCATCGACTTTTGCGGAAGGCGCTCCGGGAATGCTTCGGATCTCACGCAAAATTGCCCGAATCGCGGCAGGCCGCGCGGGTTGCGAGAGGTTAAGGCGCCGGCCGTCGTCAATCGAGTCGTTTGGCCGCCCCCTCTCACCCTGAAAGCGGGGAGAGGGAAAAAGACTCCCGCGACTGCGGCTCACTTATTTCCGGACCACGCCTAAGACCCCTCCGCCTTATCACAACATGCTCGGCAGCACGCGGTCCGGCGGACGGTGGCCGTCCATGAAGGTCTTGATATTGATGATGACCTTCTCGCCCATGTCCACGCGGCCCTCGATGGTCGCCGACCCCATATGCGGCAAAAGCGTGACCTTGCCCGCCTGGGCGAGCTTCAGCAGCTTCGGCGACACGGCGGGCTCATGCTCGAACACGTCGAGGCCGGCGCCCGAAATTTCGTTCGCCTCCAGCATGCGCACCAGCGCGTTCTCATCGACGATCTCGCCGCGCGCCGTGTTCACGAGAATGGCGTGCGGGCGCAGATGCTTGAGCCGGCGAGCCGACAGCAGATGATAGGTCGCGGGCGTATGCGGGCAGTGGATCGACACGATGTCGACGCGCGCCAGCATCTGGTCGAGGGACTCCCAATAGGTCGCCTCCAGACTCTCCTCGATCTCGACGGGGACGCGGCGGCGGTTGTGATAGTGGATCGAGAGGCCGAAAGCCTTGGCGCGGCGGGCGAGCGCCTGGCCGATGCGGCCCATGCCGACAATGCCGAGGCGCTTGCCGGTGATTCGGTGGCCAAGCATCCAGGTCGGCGACCAGCCGGCCCAGTTGCCCTCGGGGATCGCTCTCGCGCCCTCGACGAGGCGGCGCGCGACGGAGAGAATCAGCGCCATGGTCATATCGGCGGTGTCCTCGGTGAGGACGCCCGGCGTGTTGGTCACGGTGATGGAGCGGCCGAGGGCTGAGGCGACGTCGATATTGTCGACGCCGTTGCCGAAATTCGCGATGAGCTTCATCTGTTCGCCAGCCTGGGAGATAAGGCCCGAATCGATCCGGTCGGTGATGGTCGGCACCAGCACCTCGGCCGTGCGCATCGCCTCCGCCAGCTCGTCATGGCTCATCGGCTTGTCGCTCTCGTTCAGCCGCGTGTCGAAGAGCTCGCACATGCGGGTCTCGATCACTTCGGGCAGACGGCGCGTCACGACAACGAGCGGCTTCTTCTTCGGCATCTTGCGCTTCGTCCTCTCGGCTCGCTCGACGGTTGCTGCGTGGCGAAAACTCAAAAACTTCTATACAACGTTCTAAACCGCGACGTTCGAGTCGGCCAGCCGGGCCGACTCCCGCAAGCGACGCGGCGCTTGGCCTGCTTCAACCCGGTCTTAACGACGGCAGGCGACAAAAAGACGATGCCGCCCGACGCTGTTTCGTTCCTAGCAGATGACGGGCCAAAGACAAGACGAGCGATCATTGCCATCATGCGGCGACGGGATAGCGAAACTTTGACAGGCTTGCGCGCGGCTCTCGGCCTTTTCGCCCTGATCTTCGCCCTGCCAACGCGGGCGCAGGAGCCGCAGAAGGGGCCGGTGAGCAATCTGCCCGTTCCGCGATATGTCAGCCTCAAATCCGACCGCGTGAACGTCCGGGAGGGGCCGAGCAAGGAGCATCCGACCGTCTGGATCTACCAGCGCGCCGGACTCCCCGTGGAGATCACCGCCGAGTTCGAGACCTGGCGCAAGATCCGCGACTCGGAAGGCTCCGAGGGCTGGGTGCTGCATTCGCTGCTCTCGGGCCGCCGCACGGCCCTCGTCGCGCCCTGGAAGAAGGAGCCGCAGATTCTCGTGGCGTCCGATCATACGACCGCGGTCGCCAAGCTCGGGCCGGGCGTGATCGGGAATCTGCGCGGCTGCGACGGGAAATGGTGCCGCCTCTCCGGGCAGGGCTTCGACGGCTATATGCAGCAGGAAAATCTCTGGGGCGTCTATCCAGGCGAGAAGGTGGAATAGTCTAGGCGAGGCGCGCCTTCAGCGCGTCGAGGCACAGGGCGAGCGCGGCCTTGCTGAAGGGCTTCGTCACGACCGGGGCGGCCGCGTGCGCGGCGAGAACGCCCTGGGCGCCATAGCCCGTCACGAAGGCGAAGGGCTTGTTGCGCCGCTCCAGCACCCCCGGCAGGACATAGGCCTTCTGCCCGTTCAGATTGACGTCGAGAAAGGCGAGGTCAAAATCGCCCGTCGTCGCCATCTCGAGCGCCTCCTGCACGTTCCCGGCGACGCCGACCACGCGGCAACCCAGCTCTTCCAGAAACATTTCGAGCGCCATGGCGATGACGGCTTCGTCCTCGACGATCAGCGCGCGCGGGCCGCTCACCTCAGCACCTCGGCGCAAAGGGGCGCGGCGATCTCGCAGCGCAGCCCGTCCCGCAGATAGGCCAGCTTCACCTCGCCCCCCGCGTCGGCCGCGAGCGTGCGTTCGATCAGCCGCGTGCCGAAGCCCTTCCGGCTCGGCGGATCGACGGCGGGACCGCCATATTCCCGCCAGGAGAAGCGAAGCTGCGGCGTGTTGCGCGAGGCGTCGACGCCCCACGAAATCGCGACCCTGCCGTCCCGCGACAGCGCGCCGTATTTGACGGCGTTGGTGCAGAGTTCGTGCAGCGTCATGGCGAGCGCCGCCGCGATGCGGGGCGAGAGATCCACATCCGGTCCGTCCATGTCGAAATTGACCTCCCCGGCCGGCGCGACGGCGGTCCGGACCAGTTGCCGGATCTGGGCGCGCGTCCAGCTCTCCTGCGTGAGAATGTCGTGCACTGCGGCGAGGGCGAGCAGCCGGTTCTCGAAAAGCTCCGCCGCGTCGGGCTTCATCTCGCGCAGGGAATGCACGGCGATGGAATGAATGGTCGCGAGCGTGTTCTTGACGCGATGGTTGAGCTCGTTGACGAGGAGCTGCAAATGCTCGCGCTGGCGCTCCTGCTCGGTGACGTCGGTGTTGGTCCCGTACCAGCCGACGATGGCGCCGTTCTCCCTCAGAGGTTCGATTCGCGTGAGAAAGGGCCTGTAGACGCCGTCCTTCCCCTTGAGGGGAAAGATCATCTTGAAGGGTTCCCCATGCTCGATGGCGTACATCCAGCGCTCGAGCATTTTGGGGAGGACGTCGGGATGGTGCACCGATTGCCAGCCCCAGCCCGCCATTTCCTCCGGAGTCGCGCCGGTATATTCGTACCAGCGGCGGTTGTACCAGAGAATCCACCCGTCAGGACGGGCCATCCAGGCCAGATTGGGAATGCAATTGGCGAGCGCCTTGAACTGCGCGTAGGTGATTTCGGGTTCGTCCCGCGCCGGCTGATAGGCCATCAGCTTCCCCCCCGCCACCCGAAAGCGGCTGAATAAGTCCGCGTTCCGTTTCCCGCTTTTGGCGGGCGGCGAGGTTCGCGTCCAATGGAGGAATTGGCGTCGCGGCGGGAGCCGTCAAGCCGGATCGCCGCCTGTCAGTCGTCCCGGCGCAACCGCACGACGACGTCGACGCGGTCAATCCGCATCCCCTTGGGCGGGATCGGCAAATCGGCGACGCTCACCTTCGTTCCGGGAATGTCGTGGAGTTCTCCCTCTTCCTCGATGAGGAAGTGGTGGTGGTCGCTGACATTGGTGTCGAAATAGACGCGCGCGCCGTCGACCGCGATCTCGCGCAGGAGGCCCGCGTCCGTGAGCTGATGCAGCGTGTTGTAAACCGTCGCGAGGGAGACGGAAAGGTTTGCGGCGACCGCCTCGTCGAAGAGGCGCTCCGCCGTCACATGGCGGTCGCAGCCCTGGAAGAGAAGCTCGCCGAGCGCAAGGCGCTGGCGGGTGGGGCGAAGTCCCGCCCTGACCAGCATGTCGTGCACCGGTTTGCGGCGCGCCGGAAGGTCGGGCGAGAGCGGTCGGTTGGCGGGGGCGTCCATCGGCGGGCGGCTCATGAGACCTTGGATTTCTTTGACCTATACCAAAAAAGCCCGGAAGCCTCAACTTCCGCCGCGACCCGGGCTATGTTACGGATCGCCAGCCCCATTAAAACGCGGTCGCCGCCCATCTGGGCCGGGGGCGGCCGAAAACAAGCGGGCGGCGCGCGTCTTCGAAAAGGAAGCGGCGCGAACGGGAGAATCGGGCTTTTATACAAGCTCCAGCGGAGGCGGAATCACATGAGCGAGAGGCGCTCGTCATACGGCTATGAGGATTTGTTGGCCTGCGGGCGCGAGGAGCTTTTCGGGCCGGGTAACGCCCAATTGCCCCTGCCGCCGATGCTGATGTTCGACCGCGTCACCGAGATTTTCGAAGAGGGCGGCGCCTATGGCAAGGGCTATATGCGCGCCGAGCTCGACATCAAGCCGAGCCTCTGGTTCTTCGACTGCCATTTCAAGGGCAATCCGGTCATGCCCGGCTGCCTCGGCCTCGACGCGCTGTGGCAGATGGTCGGCTTCCATATCGCCTGGCTCGGCAATCCCGGCCGCGGCATGGCGCTTGGCGTCGGCGAGGTGAAATTCAGCGGCCAGGTGCGGCCGCACAACAAGCTCGTCGCCTACGGCATCGACTTTACGCGCGTGCGCACCGGCAAGCTGGTGATCGGGCTCGCCGACGGCTGGGTCGCGGCGGATGGCGAGCGGATTTACGAGGCCAAGGACCTCAAGGTCTGCCTCGCGCCGGCCTGAGGCGGAACAATCGGGTTTCCTCGAGTTCGACCGGGAGCCCCAACCTCTCCCCGCCTGCGAGGAGAGGTCGGGCGCAGCGAGGGTGAGGGGCAAGGCCGAACCGGCGCCCCTGGCGGCCTGGCCCCACCCCTCTCCCCGTGAACGGGGAGAGGGAGCAAGAGACACAGGGAGAGAAAGATGAGACGAGTCGTCGTCACCGGCATGGGCATTGTGTCGTCGATCGGCAACACGACGCAGGAAGTGGTCGCTTCGCTGCGCGAGGCGAAGCCCGGCATCGTTCGCGCGGAGAAATACGCCGAGCTCGGCTTCCGCTCGCAGGTTCACGGCATGCCCACGCTCGATCCCGCGACCGTCGTCGATCGCCGCGCCATGCGTTTCCACGCGACCGGCACGGCCTGGAACCATGTCGCCATGGATCAGGCGATCCGCGACGCAGGGCTGACCGAAGCCGAAATCTCCAACGAGCGCACCGGCATCATCATGGGATCGGGCGGCCCCTCGACGAAGACCATCGTCGAGGCGGCGGACATCACCCGCACCAAGGGTCCCAAGCGCGTCGGCCCCTTCGCCGTTCCCAAATGCATGTCCTCGACGGCTTCCGCGACGCTCGCCGTGTGGTTCAAGATCAAGGGCGTGAACTATTCCATCTCCTCGGCCTGCGCGACGTCGAACCACTGCATCGGCAACGCCTATGAGATGATCCAGCACGGCAAGCAGGACATGATCTTCGCCGGCGGCTGCGAAGAGCTGGAGTGGGAGCTCTCCGTCCTCTTCGACGCCATGGGCGCCATGTCCTCCGCCTATAACGACCGCCCGGCGACCGCTTCGCGCGCTTACGACAAGAACCGCGACGGCTTCGTGATCGCGGGCGGCGCGGGCGTGCTGGTGCTCGAGGAATATGAGCACGCGAAAGCGCGCGGCGCGAAGATCTACGCCGAGGTCGCGGGCTATGGCGCCACGTCGGACGGCTACGACATGGTCGCGCCCTCGGGCGAAGGCGCCGTGCGCTGCATGCGGCAGGCGCTCTCCACCGTGAAATGCCCGATCGACTACATCAACCCGCACGCCACCGCGACGCCGGTCGGCGACGCCAAGGAGATCGAGGCGCTGCGCGTGGTTTTCGGGACCGGCGACAAATGTCCGCCGATCGCGGCGACCAAGTCGCTCACCGGCCATTCGCTCGGCGCGACCGGCGTGCAGGAGGCGATCTATTCGCTGCTGATGATGCAGAACGGCTTCATCTGCGAGAGCGCCAATATCGAGGAGCTCGACCCGGATTTCGCCGACATGCCGATCGTCCGCCAGCGCCGCGACAATGTGAAGCTCGGCGCGGCGCTGTCGAACTCCTTCGGCTTCGGCGGCACCAACGCGACGCTGGTTTTCAAGCATCCGGACGCGTAAAGGCCTTCTGGCGCCGGGCGCAGCGATTTCCGCCGCCGCGCCTGCCGTCGCCGCGCCCGATTTCGCCGGCCGCCCTGCGGCCAGGGGACGGCAAGGAAAACCGATGCCGGGGATCAAGCAGCAACCGCCGCCCGGCGTTCATGTTCTTGAGGACTCGCACGGGGCCTGGCTTGGCGCCGGCTGAAAGTTTTCCTCATTTTTGAGAAAGCGGCGTCGACGCGGGCGGTGGCGCTCGCCGCAAGGCGGGGTTAAGGAAGCCTCTATGGCGGGATCGGCGAGATTGACGGGAACGGCGTCCGCGAGGGTTTTCGGCGCGCTCGCCTTCGGCGCGGCGCTCGTCGCGGCCTCGGGAGCGGCGGCCTTCGAGGGGCGCTATGTCGCGGGCTCGAAGGGCTATGCGCAGGACCTCGTCGTCGCGAAACGCGCCGACGGGCGTTTCGACGTGAAGGCGGACGTCGCGACGCGCGGCTGCGCCGGGGAATTCGAGGGCGCCGGCGCCCTCCAGGGCGACGCCCTCGTGGCGGAGGCCAAATTCGAGAACGAGATATGCGCGCTCACCCTTCGCCGCACGAAGAAGGGCGTGAGCGTCATGGAAGACCACTGCCTGTCCTTTCATGGGGCGGCCTGCGAATTCAGCGGCGATTACCGCAAGCGCTGAGCGGGCTTACAGGCCTTTCGAGAGAAAGAATAAGATGACGGTTGCGACTGGTTTGATGCAAGGCAAGCGCGGGCTCGTGATGGGCGTCGCGAACGACCATTCGATCGCTTATGGCATTGCGCGCGTGCTCGCGCGCCACGGGGCGCAGCTCGCCTTCACCTATCAGGGCGAGGCGCTCGGCAAGCGCGTGAAGCCGCTCGCGGAAGAGTTGGGCTCGAACCTCGTGCTCCCTTGCGACGTCGAGGACCTTTCGACCGTCGACGCCGTCTTCGCGCGCCTCAGGGACGAATGGGGCGAACTGGACTTTCTCGTTCACTCCATCGCCTATTCGGACAAGAGCGAATTGAAGGGCCTTTACGCGGACACGTCGCGCGAGAATTTCATCCGCACCATGGTCATTTCCTGCTTCTCCTTCACGGAAGCCGCCAGGCGCGCCGCCGCGATGATGAGGGATGGCGGCTCCATGGTGACGGTGAGCTTCGGCGGCGGCACCCATGTCATGCCGAATTACAACGTCATGGGCGTCGCGAAGGCCGCGCTGGATTCGTCGGTGCGCTATCTTGCGGCGGATTTCGGCGATCGCGGCATTCGGGTGAACGCCATCTCGCCCGGCCCGGTGCGCACGATGGCCGGCGCCGGCATCACCGGCGCGCGGGCGATGGGCGCTTTCCAGAAGCAGCATTGTCCCCTGCGGCGAATGATTACGCTCGATGAAATCGGCGGCTCGGCTCTCTATTTCCTGTCCGAGCTTTCAGGCGGCGTCACAGGCGAGATTCACCTCGTCGACGCCGGTTACAACATCATGCTTCAGCCGCGCCCCGAGGATTTGAACGGGGGCGAGTGATTTGGAGCGTTTTCCGCCGAAGCGGGAGCCGGTTCGGCGGAAAGAAGGCGCGATAAACATCCGATGCGATCGGATTGGAAAAAGTTGGGAGAAGAAAATGAGACTGGCGCTTTTGTCGACCATTGCCGTTTTCCTCTCCGCCGTCGCGCCGGCTCTCGCCCAGGGCCCCGATCCGGCCGTGGGCAGGCGTCTCGCGGAAGAGACCTGCGCCTCCTGTCACGCCGTCGGCGCGGAGCCCGACGCAAAGAGTCCGGATTCGAAGGCGCCCCGCTTCCTCGATGTCGCGAAAATGCCTTCGACGACGGAATTGTCGCTTAAAGTCTTCCTGCGCTCCTCGCACCGGAACATGCCGAATTTCCTCCTCTCGCCTGAGGAGACCGACGGGGTGGCGGCTTACATTCTGGGGCTGAAAAAGAAGTAGGCTCTCAGAGCATGCGGGTTGGGATTCCGGGCGCAGGTCGCGCCTTTTGAAAAGTTTTCGGTCCATTCTTGCGCGCGATCGGCGCTACGAGGATCGAGGTATCAAGGTAAAGGATCAATAACGATCCTCTTCCCGCATCCGCCGCACGGAACTCGCCGCGTCCTCCGGCTGCCGGGACATGCGCTGCGTGACGCTGCGCATGTCCCCAATATCGATTGGCTTGCGCTCGGCGCGCGCCGGAACGAGACGCGCTACCGGCTTCCCTTTGCGCGTAATGCAGATTTTTCCTCTCCCGCCTCGGCCTTGTCGACCAATTCGGAAAGATGGGATTTCGCTTCGGCGAGGTGGACGGCGCTCATCGAAATATGACCAACTTTCCGGTCATATTACTCGGCCTTGTCCGTCGTAAAGTCTCACGCGGCCATCTTCCGCGCGCTCATCTTGCGGCATTCTTCCGCGCAGCGCCGGCATTCCTCGGCGCATTCCTTCATGTCGGGGATCGGGTCGCATTCCCTGGCGCAGTCCTCGCAGACCTGCGCGCAGAGCAGGCAGACTTCGCGCGCCTGCGGGGCCTTCATCAGCATCATGTCGGCGGCTTCGCGGCACATATTCGCGCAGGCGATCATGGCGCGGAAATGGGACGGCTTCACATGGTCGCCGCCCTGTTCGAGGCAGTGCGTCATCGCCATGCCGAAGCACATCTGGTAGCAGCGCAGACATTCGTCGATGCAGCTTTGCATCTCCTTCGACATCATAGGCATGGCTTTTTCCCGTGATTGGCGCCCCCGGCTCCCGGGCAGCTAGAGCGCGCGGCGAAAAAGTGGACCCGGTTTTTGGGGAAAAGCGCGCCCCCGGCGCGGGACTCTTTTGCTTGACTCTTTTCCGGTCGAGAACAAATATCGAACAGCGCCGTCGGGGCGCTCTCGCCAAAACCAGGAATTCGGGACCGATGTCGCAAAGCGGCTTGTCGGAACGCGTCGACTTTTTGCGGGCCCGCATCGCCGCCATCGAGGCGCGGGGCGGGGCGGCGAATCCGCCTGCGCGGGCGGCCGGGGGCGATTTTCTTGACGCGCTGCCTGGCGCCGGACGAGGCGGTCTGAGCGAAATCTTACCGGCCAGCCCGCCGGACGCCCCGGCGGCTTCGGCCTTTGCGCTGGCCATGGCGCTGCGCGTCCGGGCCGCGCGCGGCGGCGGGGCGCTTGTCTTCATCGTCGAGGATCTGAGCGCGCGGGAATTCGGCTTGCCTTATGGACGCGGCCTCGCCGGGGCGGGGCTCGATCTGTCGCGCTTCGTCCTCGTGCGGGCGCGGCGTCCCCAGGAGACGCTCTGGGCCATGGAGGAGGCGCTGAAAAGCCCCGCCTGCGCGGCGGTCGTCGCGGAGAGTTTCATCGGCCCCCGCCTTTACGATCTCTCTGCCTCGCGCCGCTTGCTGCTCGCGGCGCGCCGGGGCGGGGGGCTCGGCCTTCTCGCGCCGCAGGGGACGGAGGCCGCCCGCTTTTCCAGCGCCGCCGAGTTGCGGGTGGAGGTCGCCGCCGCGCGCCCTCATGCCGAGGAGCGGCGCCCCCCGCTCGCGCCCTTCGCCCCCTTCCGCTGGCGGCTGCGGCTTTTAAAGGCCCGCGCCGGCCTCTTTGGCGAAATCGATCCGTCGCAAGGACGCGACATCGTTTTCGATCCTGACAAAGCAGCGTTTCGCGATGCGTTTCCTGAGCGTTTTCCTGCCGAGGCTCCCGACCGACCGGCTGTTGCGTCGCTGGTCCGGCGCAGCGCCTGAAGTTCTCGCCCTCTACGCCCGCGTGAAGGGAGCGGAGCGGCTGACGGCGGTCGACGCGCGCGCGCAAAAACTCGGGCTCGTCCCCGGCCTCGCGGTCGCCGACGCCCGCGCCCGCTGCCCGACCCTGGCGCTCGCCGAGGCCGATCCGCAGGCGGACGCCGCGCTCGTCGAGGCTCTCGCCGACTGGAGTCGTCGCTTCACGCCGCTCGCCGCCGCCGATCCGCCGGACGGAATGCTGCTCGACGTGACGGGCGCGGCGCATCTCTCCGGCGGCGAGGCCGCGCTCCTCGACGAGGTCGAAGGCCGCCTGCTGCGCATGGGCTTTTCCGTCCGCGCCGCGCTGGCGCCGGGGCCAGCGCTCGCCCGCGCGCTGGCGCGCTTCTCAAATGCGCGGCTTGTCTCCGACGGCGCGACGCAAGACGAACTGGACGCGCTCGCCGCCGCGCTCCCCATCGACGCGCTGGGGCTCGACGCCGAAACAAACGCCGCCATGCGCCGCCCCGGCCTGCGCCTTGTCGGCGATCTCCTCTCGCGCCCGCGCGCGCCGCTCGCCGCCCGCTTCGGCCGCGCGGCGCTGACGCGGCTCGATGCTCTGACCTGCCGCATCCGCGACCCCATCTGTCCGCGCTTCGAGGCCCCGGCCTTCATCGCCGAGCGGCGCTTTCCCGACGGGCTCACGAGACGCGAGGATATCGAAGCGACGCTGAAGCGTCTCGCCGCCGATCTCTGCCCCATGTTGGAGCGCGCGGGCGTAGGAGCCAGGCAGCTGGAGGCCGTCTTCTATCGCGTTGACGGCGCGGTGAAGCGCATCATCGCCGGGACGAGCCGGCCGCAGCGCGATCCCGCCCGTCTCGCCGCTTTGCTCAATGAGCGGCTCGCGGCGATCGCGGAGGAAGGGCTCGATACGGGCTATGGCTTCGACGCGCTGCGTCTTGGCGCGACAAAGGTCGAAAGCGCAGCGCCGTCGCAGGCGACCCTCGTCGCCCCGCCGCGCGGCGGAAGCGACGATCAGGATCTCGCCGATCTCATCGACCGGCTGGGCGCTCGCATCGGTCTGCGCCGGGTGCAGCGCCTCCATGCGCAGGCGGCGCATCTGCCGGAATTTACGGTGGCCGCGGTCCCGGCCGCCTTCGGCGCGGCGCAGGCTTTTCCGCCGCAGGAGGCGGTGCGCCCGCTGCGGCTCTTCGAGCGGCCCGAGCCCATCGAGACCATCGCGCTCTTTCCCGACGGCCCGCCCTTGCGTTTCCGCTGGCGGCGCGTGCTGCGCGAGGTCGTCGCTTTCGAGGGGCCGGAGCGCATCGCGCCGCCCTGGTGGCGCGCAGGGTTGGACAGCCTCACCCGGGATTATTTCCACGTGCAGGACAGGGACGGCCGGATTTTCTGGCTCTTTCGCGAGGGGCTTTACGCCCGCGAGACGCAAGCGCCGCGCTGGTTCCTGCACGGCCTTTCCTAGATCGCGCCGCATTCGGCGGAATCCCCGGCTCCATCCTTGGCGGCGCGCGCTTGACTCACAGCCGCCCGCTCCCAAGCTAGGGAGGAACGTTCGTCATGCTGACGTCATGTTTTCGGGACGAAGTCTTCCGGCCGCGCCGGTTGAGAAGAACCGGCTCCGCCATTCACGCGAGCGGTAAATGCGAAAAGACGAGGACCTCGCCATTTCTTCCCAGCCCGGACTGCCCGTCATCGTGCGGCGCAAAAGCTTCTTCGAGAATCTCCAGAGCCGGCTGCCCCATGGCGCGACCCATATTCTCGGCGCCATGGCGAGCCTCGCGCTTTTCGGCCTCGCCGCCTATATCCTCGCGGGCGTCCTTTCCAACATCCGCTACGGCGAGCTCGTCGATGCGCTGAGGGCGACGAGCGGGACGCAGATTCTGGCCGCCCTGTTCTTCACCGCGCTCTCCTATATCGCGCTTACGGGCTATGACTTCTCCGCCCTGCGGCAGATCCGGCATTACGCGCCCTATCGCGTCACCGCGCTTGCCTCCTTCGCCAGTTACGCCATCGCCTTCAATCTCGGATTTCCTGTCGTGACCGGCGCCGCGGTGCGCTACTGGATCTATTCGCGCGTGCAGATGACGGCGCTGCAGGTCGCGAACGTCACCGTCATCACCGGCGTCACCTTCTGGCTCGGCATGACCACGGTCATCGGCTTCACGCTGGTCAGGGCCGCCGAGCAGCTCGCCGCGCTCGATCGCCTGCCCGTCGCGGTCCACATGGCGCTGGGGGTGCTGACGCTCGCGGGCGTCGCGGGATACGGCGCCTGGGTGGCGCTGGAGCCGCGCCATATCCGGCTGCGCGGGCATGTGCTGGAATTGCCCGGCGTCGGGTCGACGGTCGCGCAGCTCGTCGTGGGCGCGGCCGATCTCTGCGCCGCGGCGGCCGCGCTCTACGTGCTGCTGCCGCAGGGCGCGCATCTCGATTTTTCCGCTTTTCTCGCTGTCTATGTCATCGCTTGCGTTCTTGGCGTCGTCAGCCACGCGCCGGGCGGCATCGGCGTCTTCGAGGCGACCATGCTGAACGCGCTTCCCGGCGCCTCGCAGGAAAGCACTCTCGCCTCGCTCCTCCTGTTCCGCGTGATTTATTACTTTTTGCCCTTCCTCGTCGCTCTGGCGGTGCTCGGCGCCGACGAAGGCGCGCGACGCTGGAGCGCGTTGCGCGAAGCGGTCGCGCGCATCATCGAAGAGCGCGCCTCTTGACGCATTGGTGAAAGAAAGCCTTATGCCGCAGCCAAAATGGCCGGCCGAGGACATGCTCGGCCCGGTGATCGACGCCTTCCCCGAGCCCGTCTTCGTCATTGACGCGGAGACGCATGCGCTCGCCTTCAACGGACCGGCGCGCGCGCTCGCGCCGGCGTTGCGCGTCGGCGAGCCCATTTCGCGCAGCCTGCGCTCGCCGGACATGCTCGACGCCGCCACGCGCGTCCTCGCAAGCGGCAAGGCGGAGAAGGCGTCCTGGGTCGAGCGCCTGCCGGTCGAGCGCTGGTTCGAGGCGCATATCGCGCCGATCCGCTTTCCGGGCTTCGAGACGGCGGCGATGATCAGCCTGCGCGATCTGACCGAAGCGCATCGCGTCGAACGCATGCGCGTCGATTTCGTAGCCAACGCCAGTCACGAATTGCGCACCCCGCTCGCCTCGCTTCTCGGCTTCGTCGAGACGCTGCAAGGCCCGGCGAAGAACGATCCGGCGGCGCGCGACAGATTCCTGAGCATCATGCGCGAGCAGGCGCAGCGCATGGCGCGGCTTATCGACGATCTTCTCTCGCTTTCGCGCATCGAGCAGCACATGCATGTCCGCCCGGCCGAAAGCGTCGATCTCACCACGCTCGTCATGCATATCGTCGACACGCTGACGCCGATGGCGGAGGAAGACGGCGTGCCGCTCGCGCTTGATCTCGAGTCCAACGTCATCGTGCCGGGCGACCGCGACGAGCTTGCGCGCATCGTCGAAAACCTGATCGAGAACGCGCTGAAATACGGCCGCGGCGAAGGCGAGCCGAAGCCGGTCGAAATCTCGCTCGCGCGGCACGGCGCCATGGCGGTTTTTTCCGTGCGCGACCATGGGCCCGGCGTTGCGCAGGAGCATATTCCGCGGCTCACCGAACGCTTTTATCGCGTCGACGCCGGCAAGAGCCGCGCCAAGGGCGGAACGGGTCTCGGCCTGGCCATCGTCAAGCATATCGTGCTGCGCCATCGCGGGCGCCTGGGGATCGATTCCGCGCTCGGCGAGGGATCGCTGTTCCGCGTGACCTTGCCCGCCGTCGCGCCGACGGGGGGCAATCCGGGTTGAACGCCCGCCGTTTCGCACGACTGCGGCGCCGAGAGCCGTTTTCTGGACAGCCTGCCTGCCGCCCGGGCATCCTCGAGCGGCGCAGCGGCTCCGGGCCGCCCGTACTGCTCAGTATCGTTTTATCCAACTGATGCCTATATCATTTCTTTGTCATTAAACTGTAATTGAACTGTCGTGAAACTCTCTTGCCCGATCGTTAAGAACGGGGTCGCAGCAGGCGCTCCGCGCCTCTTCTTCTTTTGTTCTCGAGCTGAAAGCGATCCTCGAATGATCTCCAAGTTTTTGACGCGCGCCGCCGTCGCGACCGCCGCTCTCGCGGCCATGGCCGGCGCGGCTTTGGCGCTCGACATTTCCGGCGCGGGCGCGACCTTCCCCTATCCGATCTACGCCAAATGGGCCGAGACCTATAAGAAAGAGACCGGCAACGGTCTGAATTACCAGTCGATCGGCTCCGGCGGCGGCATCAAGCAGATCAAGGCCCGCACCGTGACTTTCGGCGCCTCCGACAAGCCGCTGAAGGCGGACGAGCTGGAGGCGGGCGGCCTGATTCAGTGGCCGCAGGTCATCGGCGGCATCGTGCCGGTCGTCAATCTCGACGGGGTCAATCCGGGCGACCTCGCTCTGGACGGTCCGACGCTCGCCAAGATCTTCCTCGGACAGATCACGAGCTGGGACGACGCGGCCATCAAGAAGCTTAATCCGAAGGCGAAGCTCGCTGCGACGCCGATCGTCATCGTGCATCGTTCGGACGGATCGGGCACGACCTTCAACTTCACGAACTATCTCTCCAAGGTCTCCGAGGAGTGGAAGTCCAAGGTCGGCGAGGAGTCGGCCGTCGAATGGCCCGCCGGCATCGGCGCCAAGGGCAATGAAGGCGTGGCCAACAACGTATCCAACACCAAGGGCGCGATCGGCTATGTCGAATACGCCTACGCCAAGCAGAATAAATTAACCTACGCCAAGATGGCCAACGCCGCCGGCAAGGTCGTCGCGCCGGGTCTGGACAGCTTCCAGGCGGCCGCCGCCAGCGCCGATTGGGCGAAGTCGCCGGGCTTCTACCAGATCATCACCAATGAGCCGGGCGCGAAATCATGGCCGATCGCCGCCGCCACCTTCATCCTTCTGCCGAAGGACTCCAAGGACGAGGCGGCCGCATCCGAAGCGCTGAGATTCTTCGGATGGGCGTTCGACAAGGGAGCGAAACAGGCCGAGGAGCTGGATTACATCCCCATGCCCAAGCCCGTCGTCGACCTCATCAAGAAGAGCTGGACGGCCGTGAAGGGCGCGGACGGCAAGCCGCTCGCGCGCTAGATCGCGCTGCGGCTCCAGGATCAGAGCGCGCTTCATGCGAGAAACGCCACCTTTCGCGAGCCGCGCTCTATGCCGCAGCGCCGCACGATTGCGGCGCCGGCCCCGGCGGTCGAAAATGGGCCGCCATTGAATCAGGACGCCGGTTCGACGAGAACCGGCGCCGGGAGTTCCTTATGACGACGATCGAGTCATCGCAGCGTGAATCGAGAGAGGCGGCGAACATGTCGGATGTGATCATGGAAGGCGACGCCGCTTCTCGCGCAGTGGCGGCGGATCGCGCCAAGGCGCTCTCGGGGGTCGCGCTCGCCGACCGCCTCTTTCACCAGGTCACCCGCGCCGCGGCGATCATTGTCCTGTTCCTTCTCGGCGGCGTCATCATTTCGCTCGTTCACGGCTCGCTGCCGGCCATCAAGGCCTTCGGGGCGGGTTTCCTCTTCTCGCAGGCCTGGAACCCGGTCACCGACAATTTCGGCGCCATGCCGGCGATCTACGGCACGATCGTCACGTCGATCATCGCCATGCTGATCGCCGTGCCGGTCGGCCTTGGCGTCGCGACCTTCCTCACGGAGCTTTGCCCGCACGCGCTGCGGCGGCCCATCGGCGTCGCCATCGAACTGCTCGCCGGCATTCCCTCGATCATTTACGGCATCTGGGGCCTCTTCGTCCTGGCGCCCTTCGTGCAGACCTATGTGCAGCCGGGCCTGATCTCGCTTTTAAGCGACGTCCCCGTGCTCTCGTCGCTCTTCGCCGGCCCACCTTACGGCATCGGCATGCTGACGGCCGGTTTCATCCTCGCCATCATGGTGCTGCCCTTCATCGCCTCCATTTCGCGCGACGTATTCGACACCGTGCCGCCGGTCCTCAAGGAAGCCGCCACGGGCGTCGGTTGCACGACCTGGGAGATGATGCGCTACGTGGTGCTGCCCTATACGCGCGTCGGAGTCATCGGGGGCGTGATGCTCGGTCTCGGCCGCGCGCTCGGCGAAACGATGGCGGTCACTTTCGTCATTGGCAACGCCCACAAGATCTCGGCCTCGCTGCTCGCGCCGGGCACGACGATCTCGGCGACCATCGCCAATGAATTCACCGAGGCGGTCGGCGACATCTACACCTCGTCGCTGATCGCGCTCGGCCTCATCCTGTTCGTGATCACCTTCATCGTCCTCGCGATCGCGCGCTACATGCTCATGCGCATCGAGCGGAAGTCGGCATAAGGAAGCGCGCCATGTCGCTTTACGCTACGCGCCGCAAGCGCAATTCCCTGGCGACCGGCCTCGCCTGGGGCGCCGCCATCTTCGGCCTGGCCTGGCTTTTTCTCATTCTCGCCTCGCTGCTCTACGAAGGCCTGAAGGGCCTCTCGCCGGCCGTCTTCACGCAAATGACGCCGCCGCCCGGCAGCCAGGGCGGGTTGCTGAACGCCATCGCCGGCTCGCTCGTCATGACTGTCATCGGCGTCGCCATCGGCACGCCGCTCGGCATGCTGGCCGGCACCTATATGGCCGAATATGGCCGCTACACGAAGCTCGCGACCGTCGTGCGCTTCATCAACGACATCCTGCTCAGCGCGCCGTCGATCGTCATCGGCCTCTTCGTCTATACGATTCTCGTCGCGCCGATGGGACACTTTTCCGGCATTTCGGGCGCCGTCGCGCTCTCGATCCTCGTCGTGCCGGTCGTTCTGCGCACGACCGAGGACATGCTGCTTCTCGTGCCGGGCTCGCTGCGCGAGGCCGCCGCGGCGCTCGGCGCGCCGCGCGCGCTCGTCATCTCCCGCGTCGCCTATCGCGCGGCCAAGGCCGGCCTCATCACCGGCGTGTTGCTCGCCGTCGCCCGCGTTTCGGGCGAGACGGCGCCGCTTCTGTTCACCGCGCTCAACAACCAGTTCTGGAGCACGGATCTCAATGCGCCGATGGCGAGCCTGCCGGTCGTCATCTTCCAGTTCGCATTGTCGCCTTACAAGGACTGGCAGCAGCTCGCCTGGACGGGCGCGCTGCTCATCACGATCGCCGTGCTCACTCTGTCCGTCACAGCCCGCGCCTTGAGCGCCGGCCGGAGAAAAGCAAAATGAACGCCCCCGCTCAGGTGAAAGACCATACGACCAAGGTCTCGGTGCGGAGCCTGGATTTCTACTACGGCGCCACGCGCGCGCTGAAATCCATCTCGCTGCCGCTCTACGCAAACAAGGTGACGGCCTTCATAGGCCCGTCGGGCTGCGGCAAGTCCACGCTGCTGCGCGTGCTGAACCGCATGTACGATCTCTATCCGGGCCAGCGCGCCGAGGGCGAGGTTATGCTCGACGGCGAGAACATCCTCGACCCGGCGATCGACCTCAACGCGCTGCGCGCCCGCGTCGGCATGATCTTCCAGAAGCCGACGCCCTTTCCTATGTCGATCTACGAGAACATCGCCTTCGGCATTCGTCTCTATGAAAAACTGTCGCGCGCCGACATGGACGTGCGGGTGGAGCAGGCCCTGCGCGGCGCGGCGCTCTGGGACGAGGTGAAGGACAAGCTGCAGGCGAGCGGCCTGGGGCTCTCCGGCGGCCAGCAGCAGCGTCTCTGCATCGCCCGCAGCGTCGCCGTGCAGCCGGAGGTCATTCTGTTCGACGAACCATGCTCGGCGCTCGACCCCATCTCCACCGCGAAGGTCGAGGAGCTCATCGAGGAGCTGGCCGCGCAATACACCATCGCTATCGTGACCCACAACATGCAGCAGGCGGTGCGCGTCTCGGACTATACGGCTTTCATGTATCTCGGCGAGCTCGTCGAATTCGGCGACACGGACGAGGTCTTCAACAAGCCTCGCGAGAAGCGCACGCAGGACTACATCACCGGCCGTTTCGGCTGAGGAAGGACGTTCCATGAGCGAACATATCGTCAAGTCCTACGACCGGGACCTCGAGGCGCTCGGAAGGCGCATCTCCGAGATGGGCGGGGTTGCGGAGAAAATGCTCGCCGAGGCGATGGAGGCTCTGTCCAGCCTCGACGTGGAGCTCGCCAAGCGCGTCGTCGCGAGCGACGCGCGGCTCGACGCGCTTCAGCGCGAGATCGAGGAGGCGGCGGTGCTGACGATCGCGCGGCGCCAGCCCCTCGCGATCGATCTGCGCGAATGCATCGCCGCGATCCGCATCTCCGGCGACATCGAGCGCATCGGCGATCTCGCCAAGAACATCGCCAAGCGCACGCTCAAGATCGCGACGGAAGCGCGCCTGCCGCGCGCTATTGTCGGCCTCAAATCGATGCACGAGATCGCGGCGACGCAGCTCAAGGACGCGCTCGACGCCTATGCGCTGCGCGACGTGGAGCGCGCGCGCGCCGTCTGGGAGAACGACGCCGATCTCGACGCGCTGGAGGACTCGGTGTTTCGCGATCTCCTCACCTTCATGATGGAGGACCCGCGCAACATCTCCTTCTGCACGCACCTGCTGTTCTGCTCGAAGAATCTCGAGCGCATCGGCGACCACACGACGAACATATCGGAGACCATCGTCTATCTCGTCACCGGCGAAGCCATGCCGATGGAGAGGCCGAAAGCCCGGACCAACGGCTTTGGGGGCGGCGAAAGCGAGCCCGTCTGATGAACGAGACCCTTTCCCCCCAATCCGCCATTCGCGAGACCAGAGGCGACCGCGCGCCGCGCATCCTCGTCGTCGAAGATGAAATCCCGCTGGCGACGCTGCTCGTCTACAATCTCGAATCCGAGGGCTATCAGGTCGAGCATGTCGATAACGGGGACGAAGCCGAGCTGCGCATCGCGGAGTCGCCGCCCGACCTCGTGCTGCTCGACTGGATGCTGCCGGGGGTCTCCGGCCTCGAAATCTGCCGGCGGCTGCGCGCGCGCGACGTTGCGCGCGACATGCCGATCATCATGCTGACGGCGCGCGGGGAGGAGGCCGAGCGCGTGCGCGGCCTCTCGGTCGGCGCCGACGATTATGTGGTGAAGCCCTTTTCGACGCCCGAGCTGATGGCCCGCGTGCGCGCGCTTCTCCGCCGCGCGAGGCCCGAGCGCGTCGCGTCGAAACTGACGCTCGGCGACATTGATCTCGACCGGGAGACGCGTCGCGTGCGCCGTTCGGGCCGGGAGATTCATCTCGGTCCCACGGAGTTCCGACTGCTCGAATATTTCATGGAGAAGCCCGGCCGCGTCTTTACGCGCGCGCAGCTCCTTGACAGCGTCTGGGGCATGTCGGCGGAAATCGACGAACGCACGGTCGACGTTCATGTCGGGCGCCTGCGCAAGGCGCTGATCCGCGGGCGGGAGAAAGACCCGATCCGCACCGTGCGCGGTTCGGGCTATTCGTTCGACGAGACTTTCGGCCGCGATTGATCGCACGCCGCGATCTTGGTTCGGATCATGTCGCAGATCGGCGTTCGCGGCCTCGCCCTTCCCCGCAAGCGGGGAAAGGGGCAGGGCCGTCATCCACGACGCGGATCATGAGCCGGAGCCGCTTTCTCTCTCCCTTTTGCGGGGTTTTGCGGGGAGAGGGTCGGGGCGAGGGGCGAAGCCGCTTTATGCAGCCTGATCACGCGTAGCGCGGGGCCCTGAGCTGCTCTCGCGCGCGGCGGCGATCCTGCGCCGGCTGGTAGGCGATGCGCGCATGATGGGCGCAATAGGGGCCGCCGCCGATCGGCGACTTGCCGCCGCAGAAGCGGAATTCCGGCGTGGTGGGATCGCCCATGGGCCAGCGGCACATGGACTCGCGCAGCTCCATCAGCGTTACGCGCTCAGACATCGGAATGACCACTTCCTCCTCCGGATTGACGCGGGCGACGACGACGGTCTGCGGCGCGAAGGCCAGCGCGACATTGCCGTGGACGGCGTGGCCGTTCACGCGTGGCGCGGGAGCCGCGACCGAGGCCGTCGCCTGGCGCGGGGCCTTGGCGGCGCGCTGACGCGGCGCGCTGGCGGTTTTCGCGCGCTCGGCGAGGCCGAGCCGGTGAATTTTGCCGATGACGGCGTTGCGCGTGATTCCGGGACCGAGTTCGGCGGCCACCTGACTTGCGCTGAGGCCGTCGCTCCAGAGTTTGCGCAACAGCTCGACACGTTCATCGGTCCAAGACATATCTGACCTCCAAGCGGTCGGTTCGAGCGCGGATTTCGACAGAATCCTTCACCGTTCGCTGCGCCGGCGAGAACCAGCGGCGATACGACGCGCACCGAAACACGAGAAGCGCCATACGGACGAAACGCGCCCGCTCTGGCGAGGAAACTAACGCATTCTTTTGAATCACGGGCGCGAGTCGCTGGCAAGCAAAAGGCGGCGTTCTCAACAGGGTTTCCACGCGCTTTCGCGGCGAGTGTTGCCCGGGCGACTCACAGGGCGGCGATTTTCGAGCGAAATTGCGGCGTTGAGCGCGCAGGCGCGGCGCCGCGCGCCTGTTAGGATTTGACCGGATCGGCGCACGCGCATAAAATCGAAGACGCAAATAGCCGCCCCGACAAAGGGCGGCGCTTTGTTTTTTGGGCTCCGACGGCAGCGCGGCGGCGCCCTTCCGGGCCTTGGAGCATGATTTTGACCTCTGCGCTCTATCCGACTTATGCGCGGGCCGACGTCGTTTTCACGCGCGGCGAAGGCGCATGGCTTTTCGCGGAGAATGGCGACCGCTATCTGGATTTCGCCTCGGGCGTCGCCGTTCTGTCGCTCGGCCACGATCATCCGCATCTCGTCGCCACGCTCAAGGCGGCGGCGGAAAAGCCCTGGCATCTTTCCAATCTCTTTCAGATTCCCCAGGCGGAGATCCTGGCCCGGCGCCTCGCCGAGGCGACTTTCGCCGACGTCGTGTTTTTCGCCAATTCGGGCGCCGAGGCGGTGGAATGCGCGATCAAGACCGCGCGCAAATATCACGCCGCCAACGGCCAGCCCGAGCGCTATCGCCTGATCACCTTCGAGGGCGCGTTTCACGGGCGCACGCTCGCCACCATCGCCGCCGGCGGAAACGCCAAATATCTCGAAGGCTTCGGTCCGCCCATGACGGGCTTCGACCAGGTTCCCTTCGCCGATCTCGACGCCGTCGAGGCGGCGATCGGGGACGAGACGGCCGGCGTGCTGCTCGAGCCCGTGCAGGGCGAGGGCGGGCTGCGCGTCTTCCCGAAGGATTTTCTCGTCAAGCTTCGCGCGCTTTGCGATGCGCGCGGCCTGCTCCTGGCGCTGGATGAGGTTCAGTGCGGGGTCGGCCGCACGGGCAAGTTCCTCGCCTGCGAACATGCGGGCGTCACGCCCGACGTCGTGGCGCTGGCCAAGGGGCTCGGCGGCGGCTTCCCGATCGGGGCCTGTCTCGCGACGCGCGAGGCGGCCAAGGGCATGACCCTCGGCGCGCATGGCTCGACTTTCGGCGGCAATCCGCTTGCGACCGCCGTGGGCGGCGCCGTGCTCGACATCGTGCTCGCCGAAGGCTTCATGGCGCGCGTCGCCGCGCTCGGCGGCCTGCTGCGCCAGCGCCTCGCCGAGCTCGAGGACCGTTATCCGAAGGTGATCGAGGCCGTGCGGGGGGAGGGCCTCATGTTCGGCCTCAAGACGCGCGTCCCCAATGGCGACTTCGCCGCGGCGGCGCGCGCGGAAGGTCTTCTTACCGTGCTCGCGGGCGACAATGTCGTGCGTCTCCTGCCGCCGCTCATCATCGATGAGAGCCATGTTTCGGAGGCCTTTTCGCGCCTCGACCGGGCCTGCGCGCGTTTCGCGGCGCCCGCCAAGCAGTTGGGAGCGGCGTAGATGACCGCGCATTCCATGACGCGGCCGCGTCACTTTCTCGATTTGTGCGATTTTTCCGGCAAGGAGCTTCGCCGGATTCTCGAACTCGCCAAGTCTCTGAAGGCGAAACGCGTGAAGGGCGCGCCGCCGGCCGAGCGCCCGCTCGCGGGGAAATATCTGGCGATGGTCTTCGACAAGCCCTCGACCCGCACCCGCGTGTCCTTCGACATCGCCATGCGCGATCTCGGCGGCGAGACGATCATGCTCACGGGAGGCGAGATGCAGCTCGGCCGCGGCGAGACCATCGCCGACACGGCCCGCGTGCTGTCGCGCTTCGTCGACGCGGTGATGATCCGCATTCTCTCTCATGACGATCTCACGGAGCTTGCGCGCCACGCGTCCGTGCCGGTCATCAACGGGCTCACAAAGCTCTCGCATCCCTGCCAGATCATGGCCGACCTCCTCACTTTCGAGGAGCGCCTCGGGCGGATCGACGGCCGCAGCGTGGCCTGGGTCGGCGACAGCAACAACGTTCTGGCGAGCTGGGCGCACGCCGCCGCGCGCTTCGGCTTCACGCTCAATGTCGCGACGCCGACGGAGCTTGCGCCGCCGCAAAGCCTGATTGATTGGGCCAGGGCCAACGGCGCCGCGATGAACGTCATGCGGGACCCGTACGCCGCCGTCGCCGGAACGGACGCGGTCGTTACTGATTGCTGGGTCTCGATGGGGGACGCCGACGAGGATTTCCGCCGCCGCGTCCTCGCGCCATATCAGGTCGACGCGAAACTCATGCGCGCCGCCGCCAAGGACGCCATCTTCATGCACTGCCTGCCCGCCCATCGCGGCGAGGAAGTCACCGACGAGGTGATGGACGGACCGCAATCCGTCGTCTTCGACGAGGCCGAGAACCGCCTCCACGCCCAGAAGGGCGTGCTCGCCTGGTGCCTCGCGCCGGGGATCGCCTGATGCTCGAGGCGCCGAGCCGGCCCGTCTCGCGCGAGGCGAAGGACGACCGCGTCACGCCCTTCGCCGTCGAGGCGCTCGATCTGCGCGGCCGCCTCGTGCGGCTGGGGCCGACGGTCGACGCCGTGCTCACTCACTATGACTACCCGCCCCTGGTCGCGCGCCTTCTCGGCGAAGCCATGGCGCTCGCCGCGCTGCTCGGCTCGATCCTCGAGTCGCATGGCCGCTTCCAGTTGCAGACGCGCAGCGACGGCCCCGTCGACATGCTGGTGGTGGATTACGACGCGCCGGGGAAGCTGCGCGGCTTCGCCCGCTTCGACGCCGCTCGCCTTGGCGAAATCTCGCAACCGGAGCCCGCGGCGCTCCTCGGGCGCGGCCATCTGGCGCTCACCATTGAGCGCGAGGAGGACGCCGCCCGCTATCAGGGCGTCGTGCCGCTCGAAGGCGAGAGTCTCGCCGAGGCCGCCCATGTGTATTTCCGCCAGTCCGAGCAGATCCCCTCCTTCGTGCGCCTCGCCGTCGGCGAGGTCGTCACGCCGCGGGGCCGAAGCTGGCGCGCGGGCGGGCTGCTGCTGCAATATCTGCCGACGGCGGGGGCGCGCGTGCGCGACCTCCATCCCGGCGACGCGCCGGACGGCGGCGAAAGCGTCCCGGAGGCCGAGGACGACGCCTGGGCCGAAGGCCGGGCCCTCGCCGGCACGCTCGAGGATCACGAACTCCTCGACCCTTCGCTGTCCGGCGAGCGCCTTCTGTTCCGCCTCTTCCACGAGCGCGGCGTGAAGGTTTTTAACGAGCGTCCGGTCGAGGAATTCTGCCGCTGCTCCATGGAGCGCGTCGAACGCCTTCTGAAGAGCTTCACGCCGCAGGAGCGCGCCGACATGGTGGGCGACGACGGCCGCATCGGCGTGACGTGCGAGTTCTGCGCGACGTTCAGGAGCTTCGATCCGGCGGATTTCGATTAGGGAATTCCGGTTGAATTTTTGGGCGCCCCTCATGCCGAGGCGCATCTGCGGCGAGCGGCCTCGACGGGAAGGGGCCCGGCCGCGGGAAAACCTTTCGATTTGCGCCGCCCATTAGGGGCTACATAAGTTGCTTCAGGCCGATCAGGATCAAAGCCGCGCCGCCCGCCAACGCGGCTTTATCGGATATGCGCCGCCTGATGAAAAACGCCGCGACATAGTTTCCCGCCCAAAGCGCGAGGAAGCTCACCACGGCCGACAGGAAGCCGACAAGCATCGGGTTGACTCCCAGGACGCCCGCCGCCACGCCGCCGCCGACATTGTTGACGGACAGCGCAAGGCCAAGCACCGTTCCCTCGGCGAAGTCGATATGCTTGGAACCGTCAATGTCGGCGTCATGAGGCTTCTTGAGAATATGGATGCGCCGCGTCGCCGATTTTTCCTCATGGATCCTCTCGTGCCAACTTTGCAGGCGCGCGTGGAGGATCATCCACAATCCCAGAGAGACCAGCATCGCCATGGCGAAAAAGGAAGCAAGAAACTTTCCGAAGAACAGGATGACGACTCCGCCGAAATAGGCGGCTGCGGCGGAGACCAACAGGGTGATGGCGGAAATCCACACGTTTACGGCGACGCTGAGCCGCGTTCCCTGAACGCTATAGGCTAATCGCGCGCCGAGATTATCGACATTGTTCGCCAGCGCGATGACCGCCGCGGAAAGCAGGTGCTGAAGCGGCGGCGAGAAATGCGCCCCCGACGACAGGAGCGAAGCGGCGAGCAAGAGCGCCGCCGCCAGCGCTCCGAGGGTCGCCGCGATGGGGGTGAAAGTCGTCGCCGCCGACCTCGGCGCGCTGCTTGCGCCTGGATAAGGTTCGGGGTGATCGGTCCGATCCAATTTTCTCCCCGGTCCTTGCGCGCGAGCGGTTCGACGCCGCAACCACCGGCGTTTATTTAAGGAGCTGACGGCCTTCCGCCACGGGCTCGGGGCCTCGACGACGAATCGCGCCAGTTTAGGCGGCGTCGGCGGGCTTTGGAATCCATCACGTTGTGCGCGTTTAGGCGATTCCGCCCAAACGCAGCGCGATCTAGCTTGGCGACGCCGCCGCAAGCCTGATCCGAGTCCCCCTGCCGGGCGCGCTCTCGACTTCAAGCTTCGCCCCTGCGAGCGCCGCCCGCTCGCGCATGCCGGCGACTCCGAAATGACCCTGCGCCGGCGCCTGCGGGTCGAAGCCGGCGCCGTCGTCCTCGACCTCAAGCCGCGCGCCCGTTTCGTCGCAGGCCAGCGCGACGCGCACGCGCCTCGCGCCGGCGTGAAGCTCGACATTGTGCAGCGCCTCCCGCAGCACGGCCGCGAAAAGCGTCGCCGTCTCGGAGGCGAGCGGCGCACCGGCCGCGAAATCGAGCGTCATTTCGACATCGCTCCAGCGCGACCGGAATTCCATCGCGATGGCGCGCAGATCCATGTCCTCCCGCCGCGCCGCGCGCGTCTGGGCGATGGCCTCGCGCGCCTCCCACAATCCTTGCCGGGCCTGCGCGTCGAGCTCCGCGAGCGCCGCCCTCGCCTCGGGGTCGCTCGTCTGCTTGGCGATCAGGCGCGCCTCGGCGATCATCGTCACGATGGAGCGCACCAGCGTGTCGTGCAGGTCATGGGCGATGCGCAGCCGCTCGCGGGCGACGGCGGCGGCGCGCGCTTCCTCCTGAGCCTTTTCGCGCGCGATGCGCAGTTGACGCTCCAGGGTGACGTCGCGCCCGACCGCCTGAAATTCTCCGCCCCCTTCGGGCCCCAGAAAGTTCACGTCCCAGGCGAGCCAGGCGGCGCGGCCCTTGGCGTCGCGGGCGGAGAGTTCGAAGGAGGTGCGCTCCTCGGCGGCCCGCTCCAGCGGCCAGGGGGCGCCGTCGGCGGGGAACAGGGCGTCGAGGGTCATGCCCGCGAGCCCGTCCTGCGGGTGCCCCAGAAAAAGCGCCGCCGCGCGATTGGCGAAGACGATCCGTCGATCCGGCCCGAAGCGCAGCACCAGATTGTCGGCGGTTTCGACGATGTCGCGATAGAGCGCGTCCGCGACCCGCAGCCGCGCGGCGGCGGCGTCGGCCTGCTGCCGCAGGATCTGCTTCTCGCGCCGGTCAGAGGCCATAAGCCGGTCGATCTGCTCGCCAGCGTGATCGGGCGCGGTGACGACGATGAAGGCGCGCGACTGCGGATTCCACGAGATCGATATGGTCACGCGCGGCCCCTCGGCGCTCCAGCGCACCGAAGGCAGCACCATCTCGCCGCCGTTCTCCCGCAGCTCGACGAAATTCGCCTCCATATGCGTCAGGATCGGCGCCTCGCAGGCTGGCGCGCCCGCGGGCGGCGCCCATTCGGAAAGCGCGCCGAGGCGGCTCGTGACGATGAGATTCTCGTCGAAGACGGCCAGCCCGAACTGACCGCGATCGAGCGCCTCTCCAAAAATTCCCTGATCTGGCAACGGCATGTGAAAACAATAGCGAAAACGGCCTGTAACAATCTATATGCGTTCGAGCCGTGGAGAGAGATTTCTATTCTATGTCCGAGGATTTCGTTTTCCCCCCGTCCCCGATTCCGTCAGTCGCCGTCGCGGGCGACGCTCGCCGCTTTCCCGTGCGGCGGATTTTCTGCGTGGCGCTGAACTACGCCGAGCACGCGCGCGAGATGGGAAAGGAGCCGGGGGCCGAGCCGCCCTTCTTCTTCACCAAGCCCGCCGACGCGGTCGTTGCGGACGGCGCGACGATCCCGTTTCCTCGCCTCACGGCGAATCTTCATCACGAGATCGAGCTTGTCGCGGCGTTGCGGTCGGGCGGGGAAAACATTCCGCCGGACCGCGCGCTCGACTGCGTCTTCGGTTACGCCGCCGGAATCGACCTCACCCGCCGCGACCTGCAGACCGCGGCGCGTAATTCGGGCAAACCGTGGGATTTCTCCAAGGGCTTCGACAATTCGGCGCCGATCGGCGCTATCCGCCCGGCCGCCAGGATCGGCCATCCGGCGCGCGGGCGCATCGCGCTCGCGGTCAATGGGACGCTTCGCCAGCAGGGCGACCTTTCCGACATGATCTGGAGCCTGCCGCAAATCGTCGCGGCGATCTCCACCTATGTGGCGCTGGCGCCGGGCGATCTCATCTTCACCGGCACGCCCCCGGGCGTCGGCGCGATGCAGCCGGGAGACCGGGCGACGGGCGAGATCGAGGGCGTGGGCTCCGTCAGCTTCGCCTTCGCCCCCTGAGTCGAGGTTGCGCGAAGGCGCCAAAGGCGGCTATTTGGCTTCGCCGTTGAAACGCCGGGAGACGCGCGGCGCATGCCCCATTTGACCGCCTTTGCGCCAGCGTGGCGCGGGAGCGCCGCGACATGACCGAGCCGGTCGATCTCGACCCCGAGGACTGGGACGCTTTCCGCGCCGAGAGCCACCGCGCGCTCGACCTCATGATCGATTATCTGCGGGGCCTGCGCGAGCGGCCGGTCTGGATTCCGCCGAGCGAGGAGGCGAAAGAACGCTTCGACCGCGACCTCCCGCAGGAGGGACGCGAGCTTTCCGCCGTGCTCGCGGATTTCGACCGCTTTATCAAGCCTTTCGCCACCGGCAACATCCACCCCATGTTCATGGGCTGGGTTCAGGGGGCGGGCACGCCGGTCGGCATGGTCGCTGAAATGCTCGCCGCCGGCATGAACTCGAACTGCGGCGGGCGCAATCACATCGCCATCGACGTCGAGCGGCAGATCGCCAAATGGATGGCGCAGGCCTTCGGCTTTCCTCCGGACGCTTCGGGCATCTTCGTCACCGGCGCGTCCATGGCCAATTTCCTGTCGCTCCTCGTCGCGCGGGATCAGGCCTATGGCGACAAGGATGTGCGCCTGAACGGCCTCTGCGCGAAAGAGGGCCAGCTCATCGCTTACGCCTCGCGGGAGGCCCACAATTGCGTGCGGCAGGCGATGGAGCTTGCGGGCCTCGGGGCGCGGCATTTGCGGCTCATCCCTTCGGACGAAAACCGCCGCGTGAAGATCAGCGCCCTGCGGCACGCCATTTCGGCGGACCGGGCGGCGGGCTTTCGCCCCTTTCTCGTCGTCGGAACGGCGGGGACCGTCGACACGGGGGCGGTCGATCCGCTCGACCGCCTCGCCGACGTCGCTCACAGCGAAGACATGTGGTTCCATGTCGACGGGGCCTTCGGGGCGCTGGCGGCGCTTTCGCCGCAGCTGAAGCCTCTGGTCAAGGGGCTGGAGCGTGCGGACTCCATCGCCTTCGATTTCCATAAATGGCTGCATGCGCCCTACGACGCGGGCTTCTTCCTGGTTCGCGATCGGGAAGCGCATCGGCGCGCCTTCGCCGCCAACGCCGCCTATCTCTCCCGCGCCCCGAGGGGCCTCGCGGCGGGCGACACCTGGCCCTGCGACCTTGGCCCGGACCTCTCGCGGGGCTTCCGCGCGCTCAAGGCCTGGATGACGATCGAGACCTTCGGCGCGAAAAAGCTCGCCCGATGCATCGAGCAATGCTGCCGCATGGCCAAGCGGCTCGAAGCCTGGATCGAAAAATCCGAGAGCTTCGTCATGCGCGCTCCGGTCGCGCTCAACATCGTGTGCTTCGGCGTGAAGTGCGATGCGGACGGCTCGCTCGCCCGCGAGATCGTCATGGAGCTGCACGAGCGCGGCGAGGCCGCGCCCTCGCTCACCATTCTGGACGGCGCCCCGGCCATTCGCGCGGCGATCATCAATCATCGGACCCATGAGGGGGACATCGACGCCTTCACCGTCTATCTTGAGGCCGCGCTGCGCCGCGCCCGCAGGGAGCCGCATGATTTCGGCGCGCTGGTCGAGCCGCACGGGCCGGGGAAGACGCGATTGTCGGAAGACTGACGCCGCGCGAGACGCCGCCATTTGCAGGCCGCGACGTTCTGACGCTCGCGGCTCCGTCGTTTCTCGCCGGCCGGCGCCGCAGCGCGGAGGGGCGCCCGGTTCGCGTCGCGGCCAATACCGGCAGCGCCTTGGGCGCGTTGCCTTTTCTTCTCCCGCCCATTGCCCTGCGTGGAAGATTTCCAAAATCAGAAACGGCGGCACGCCGCTTGCGACGTTCGACGCGACAGCCGGAGCGATGTCGGAAAACCGACAAGGGGCCGGTTGCAAAACTGGGGGAAGAATGTAACCTACTGATGTAAAAGGTAGTTTGCAATCTTTCCAAACTAGGCGAAGCCATGATCGTCTGCTCCTGCAACGTCATCTCGGACCGTGATGTGCGCGAGACCGTCACCACGCGCGCGGACCGTCCGTCCGTCGCATCGGTTTTTCGCAATATGGGCTGCGAGGCGAAATGCGGGCGCTGCGTTCGCAGCATCGTCGCGATCGTCGATCAGCATTCTGCGGCGAGGCTGGACGAATGCGGCGGAAACGGCGATTGTGACAGTTGCCGCGCCGACGGACTGGCGGCGTGACCATGACTATGGAAAGGGATTGCACATGCGCGGCGACGCGAAGGTCATTGAATATCTCAATCGCGGACTGCGCGCAGAGCTGACGGCGGTCAACCAGTACTGGCTGCATTATCGCATCTTCGACAACTGGGGCTTCAAGGAGCTCGCCGAGAAATGGCGTAAGGAATCCATCGAGGAGATGCGCCATGCGGACGATTTCACCGCGCGCATTCTTTTCCTCGAAGGTTTCCCCAACATGCAGGTGCTCGATCCGCTGCGCATCGGCCAGACGGTCGAGGAAATCATCGCCGCCGACCTCGCGACCGAAGTCGACGCCCGCGCCATGTACATCGAGGCGGCCGTTTATTGCGACTCGGTCAATGACCGCGTCTCGATGGAGCTTTTCGAGCGCATCATCAAGAGCGAGGAAGGCCATATCGACTTCCTCGAGACCCAGCAGGAGCTGATCAGGCAGCTCGGCGTCCAGCTCTACAGCCAGAAGCACGTGGGCGATCTTTCCTGATCTTCTGGAACGCGCCGCAGGGAGCGCGCTCCGGACCTTCGGAACGGGGCGCGCCGCCTGATCTACGAAACTTCCTCGAATTCAGGGCGCCGGGCGTCGTCCTTCAGTTCCGGGGCCAAGTCCGTTATTCCATCACGGCGGCTTTGAGGATGCAGACCATGGTCGCCTGCGCCGGCGCCTCGCCCAGATTGCGGATCACATGGGGCCGGTCGCAGCGATAGCGCAGCGTCTCGCCCGCCTTCGCCGTCTCCTTGACGCCCGCGACCTCGACTTCAAGCTCGCCCTCGCGCACCGAGAGGCTCTCGACGGAGCCGCGCTGATGCGGGTCGGATTCCAGCGCGCCGCCGGGGTCGGCCGAAAGCTCGTAGACCTGGAGCCACTCCACCGTCTTGATCCAGCCGATGATGGCGAGCCGGCATTTGCCGTCGTCGGACAGCAGGATCGGCGTATCCGCCTTGCTGGTCTTTTCGAGGAAGGGCTCGTCCTCGGTCGTCTGCAGCACGCGCTCGATCGAGACGTCGAGCGCCTGTGCAAGGCGCCAGATGGTGGCGAGCGTCGGGTTGGTCTCGTTACGCTCGATCTGGCTGATGATCGACTTGGCGACGCCCGATTGCTGCGAGAGTTCGGACAGCGACAGGTTGTAGGCCTTGCGCAGCCGCTGAATGGTCGCGCCGAGCTGTCCCGAGAGCGCCAGCGCTCCGGCTTCCAGGATCTTGTGCTTTTCCTTGCCTTCGACGCCCATCGCCCCGCGCCTCTTCAAACGGACGCCATGTTATCCGATTCCGTTCGAAATATCGAACGATCGCCGCCCTCGTCAAATGTCCAATCGCGGGGCGCGGTGTCATCGGACTGTGACCTGAATCTGGTGAAAAGCGTCGTATCCGGCGACGGGGGAGGGACGCGCGAATGGCCGAACAAAACCTCACGAGTTTCCGTGCGCAAGGCGCGGTCGAGCCCGAGCCCAGGCGCTACCGCACGCTCTTTTTGTCCGACCTGCATCTTGGGGCCAAGGCCGCCCAGGCGCATCTCCTGCTCGATTTCCTCAAGCACAACGACGCCGAGACGATTTACCTCGTCGGCGACATCGTCGACGGCTGGAAGCTGCGAAAGGGCTGGCATTGGCCGCAGGCGCATAACGACGTCGTTCAGAAAATGCTCCGCAAGGCCCGCAAGGGGACCCGCGTGATCTACGTTCCGGGCAATCACGACGAATTCGCCCGCGACTATACGGGCCTCACTTTCGGCGGCGTCGAGGTGGTGGAGCACGCCGTGCACGAGACCGCCGACGGCAAGAAGATGCTCATCATCCATGGCGACCAGTTCGACATCGTCGTGCGCAACGCCCGCTGGCTCGCCTTCCTCGGCGACTGGGCCTATGACGCGGCCATCGCCGTCAATACGGTTCTCAACCGTTTCCGGCGCATGTTCGGCGTCGGCTACTGGTCCTTCTCCGCCTGGGCGAAGCTGAAGGTGAAGGAGGCGGTGAATTTCATCGGCGACTTCGAAGAGACGCTCGCCGCCGAGGCGCGTCGGCGCGGCGTCGACGGCGTCGTCTGCGGCCATATCCACCATGCGGCGATCAAGGTCATCGACGGCGTGCGCTATGTCAACACGGGCGATTTCGTCGAAAGCTGCACCGCCGTCGCCGAGCATGAGGACGGAAGTTTCGAGATCCTGCACTGGTTGACGATGGCGGAGCGCGACGCCGGCGCCGCGCCGCAGATCAAGGCGCTGCCCGCGCCGCGCGCGGCGGCCGCCTGATGCGGATACTCATCGCGACGGACGCCTGGCGCCCCCAGGTCAATGGCGTCGTGCGGTCGCTCGAATCCGTCGCGCGCGCCGCCGGGCCGCTCGGGGCGGAGATCGACTTTCTGACGCCGCGCGACTTCCATTCCTTCCCGATGCCGACCTATCGGGAGATTTCGCTGGCCCTCGCCACGCCCCGCGCCGTGCGCCGGCGGCTCGATGCGGGTTACGACCATATTCACATCGCGACCGAAGGGCCGATCGGCCTCGCGGCGCGCGCCGTCTGCCTGCGCGACAAGCGCGTCTTCACGACGAGCTTTCACACGCGCTTTCCCGAATATATTCATGCGCGGACCGGGTTTCCCGTCGGCGTGACCTACGCCGCGCTGCGCCGCTTTCACAATGCCGGCGGCGGCGTGATGGTCTCGACGCCGAGCCTTGCGCGCGAACTGGACGCGCGCGGCTTCCGCCGTCTCCTGCGCTGGTCGCGCGGCGTCGACCACGCGATCTTCACCCCGGACGCCAGGATCCCGCTCGACCTGCCGCGCCCGGTCTTCCTTTACGCCGGCCGGCTCGCCGTCGAGAAGAACCTCGAAGCCTTCCTGGCGCTCGATCTGCCCGGCGCGAAGCTCGTGGCCGGCGACGGGCCGGCCCGCCCCGCGCTCGAGGCGCGCTACCCCCAAGCGACATTCGTCGGCGTGAAGACGCCGGTGGAGCTCGCCGCGCTTTACGCCTCCTCGGACGTTTTCGTCTTCCCGAGTCGAACGGACACTTTCGGCGTCGTCCTGCTTGAAGCCATGGCCTGCGGCCTCCCCGTCGCCGCCTTCCCGGTGATGGGGCCGCTCGACGTCGTCGGCGGCAGCGGCGCCGGCGCGCTGGACGAGGATCTGCGCGCGGCGGCGCTTGCGGCGCTCGACATTCCGCGCGCGGCGGCCCGCGCCCATGCGCTGACTTTCACCTGGGAGAATTGCGCCCGGCAGTTTCTCGACAATATCGCCTATGCGCGCGGCGCGGCCTCGCTCGGCGCGGTCGGTCTCGAAGCCCTCAAGAAATCAGGCGACAAGCGCGAAGCGGCCGACAAGGGGCAGACGGTCCAGCCATGACGGCGCCGCGAGGCGCTCGTCCGCCCGGAAATGAGGGGCGTCGGGCTCCGGCGCGACAGGCGCGCTCGCCGCCCAAAGCTCCGATTTTAACGAAATCGTCGACGCCGCGCTCGCACAACGACCAGCAAAGCCCGGTCAGGCGATCCGCCAAGGCGCGGGACTCGACCGGGGCCAGCGCCTGCCGGGCCTCTAACCGCGCGCCCGGCCGCTCGATCGACATGGCCGCCGCTTCGATCTCGTCATATTCCTCCGGCTGGAGACCCGGCGGCGAAGCCGCTATGGTCATGGAAAATCGCCCGATGCCCGCGCCCGAATCGGGGCAATCCGCAGCATCGCCAGCTCGTCTCTTAATGCAAGCGCCGGAGACCGGATGAGCCTCAGCCCCGAGGAGATCGAACGCTACGCCCGCCACCTCGTGCTGCGCGAAATCGGCGGCCCCGGACAGCAAAAGCTTAAATCCGCGCGGGTGCTCGTCATCGGCGCCGGCGGGCTTGGCGCGCCCTTGCTGCAATATCTCGCCGCCGCCGGCGTCGGAACGATCGGCGTCGTGGATAACGACGTCGTGTCGCTCTCCAACCTTCAGCGGCAGGTGATCCATGATACGCCCGGCGTCGGTCGGCCGAAGGTCGAGAGCGCGCAGGCGGCCGTCGCCCGGCTCAACCCGCATGTGCGCGTGGAGCCGCATCCGCTGCGGCTGACGGAAGAAAACGCCGGCGCGCTGATCGCGGGCTACGACCTCGTCGCCGACGGGTCGGACAATTTCGCGACGCGCTATCTCGTCTCCGATGCGTGTTTCTACATGAAAAAGCCGCTGGTCACGGCGGCCGTCGGCGGCTTCGACGCCTCGCTTACGACGCTGCGGCCCTTCGAGACCGGGCCGGACGGCAAGCCCAACCCGACCTATCGCTGCCTGTTCCCGGAGCCCCCGCCGCCCGGAACCGTGCCGAGCTGCGAGGAGGCGGGGATATTGGGCGCGCTGACCGGGATCGCCGGCGCGATGATGGCGCTCGAAGTCCTGCGCCAGATCGTCGGCTTCGGAGAAGGCCTCGTTGGCCGTCTCCTGCTGATCGACACGCTCGCCATGCGCTTCGAAACGCTGCGCTACGCCTTCGACCCGGACAATCCCCTGACGGGGACTACTTCGCCGCGATGACGGCGATCTCGACCTTGTAGTCCGGCGCCACGAGCTTCGCTTCCACGGTGGCGCGCGCGGGCGGGTTCTCCTTGTCGACCCACACGTCCCAGACGCCGTTCATCTCGGCGAAAGTCGAGATGTCGGAAAGATAGATGGTGGCCGAAAGAATTTTCGACTTCTCGCTGCCCGCCTCGGCCAGAAGCTCGTCGATGAGGGCGAGGATCTCGCGGGTCTGGTCGGCCACGGAGCCGCCCTTGGTCTTTTCCGCCACCTGCCCGGCCGTATAGATCGCCTTGCCGCGCACGACCGCCTTGCTCATGCGCGGACCCGCGCCAATTCGCCTGATATCGCTCATAATCCCTCCCGTTCCGCGCCGGTTTAGGGGAAGCCGGCGCCGCCGGCAAGACGGCGAGCGTCGTGAAATGCTTGACCCGCGGTCTTCGCGATGCGCAGCGCGCGCCGCGGGCGGCAATTTCGGCGTCGCCTTGAAGCCGGAAGGCGCGCCCCGCGGCGCTCCGCTTCGCGACGCCCCGCTCCTGTCCGCCGGCAGCCAGGTTCCGGATCAACTAAGATCGTCCGCGCCTTTCAGGCCGAGGCGGCCCGCCGCCGGCAAGCGTCGGTCATCTCGGGGTCGGGCGACGCGCATCGCGCTCGTTATGGAACAAGGAACGGAACGAAGATGCAGATCTCTCGCCTTTTCACCCTCCTCGCCCTTTGCGTCGCGGCGCCCGCGCAGGCCGTCGCGCTGGAGACGGCGCCTACCTATCCCAGCGCCATCGCCACAGCGGCGGCGAGCGCGACCTCCGCGGCGGCGAGCCGGCAGGCGGCCTCGACCTCGGCGACGCGGGCCGCCGCCTCGGCCGCGGGCGCGCTCGCGACCAGGCAGGCGCTCGACGCCGATTCCGGGAACGAGATCCTGCCGAAGGACAAGGGCGGCGCCGGCGGCGTCAACGGTGTGACGCAGGGGGACGGCGCGGGGCATGTGAGCGCCTTTTCGATGGGCTCAGGCGTCGCTAGCGCGGCCGCCAACGGGGTGAATGCGGCGGGCGGCGTCGCGGCCACCGCGACCTGGTTCGACAACGCCTACTGCAATACGGTTGGCCGCATCGTCGTTCGCGCCTCCGGGGCGTGGATATGCGCCGCTAGCCTGCCGATCGATCCGGTCTGGTTCGGAGCGGACTCAACGGGCGTAGCGGACAGTTCGGCGGCGATTCAAAGCGCGCTGACTGCGGCGGCGGCGGGGGTAAATGGCGGCGCTATCCGCTTTCCATGCGGCTCCTATAAGGTGGGGACCGCTCTATCTGTCACGATCCCTGCCCGCGGCCGCCTGTCGATCATCGGCGCATCGGAAACATGCGCGCGGATTTGGGTGACAGGCGCGATTGCCGGGCTGACCCTCAATTACGCTGACCAATATTCGTCGGCGGAAATTGGCCAGCTGCAATTTCTGACCGACAACACGACCAATGCGGCGAAGGCGATTGTGCTTTCGCAAACCACGGCTAACGCCAACCCTGCGCTTTCAGCCCAGAGCAATTTGCATGACTTGACCTTCGGTCCCAAGGCTGGGAACGGCGCAAACACGCAATGGTTCGCAAGAGCGATTGACATTGAGAACGTCTCAAATGTGTCGATAACGGATGTTTTTGAGGAAGGGGCATATATTGCCGGCGTGGGGAACGGCCAGACGATTTACCTGCGCGGACTCCCTGCATCCTCGACTTATGGCGTCGTTTACGACATTCGAAATGTGCGAACAATGTCGGTTGGAGCGTGTCTTTATATCGACGACTGGATACAGGGCGTCACGGTTTACGCGCTGAATTGCACCCAGGGGACGAAGGGCGTCGCGATGACCCCTTCGCCGTCGTCCAATATCAGTCAGATCGCCGTCATAAACTCGCAGTTCGGCAACAACAGCGACTACGACATTGACCTCCCGGTCGCGCCCGCCGCCATTTATGACTCCCGCCTCGTCGGCGTGCAAATCCTGTCCAGCAACTTTTCGCTCTATCAGTCGACTGGCGGGGGCGTTAAAATTTGCGGATTGCAGACGTTTATTGGCGGCAATGTCTTCCTCGACGGGACTGGCCTCAACAGCCGGTATATGATCGACGCGTGCGGCAATCAGGCCAACATCTCTTCAAATATCCTGCTCGGCTCCGCGAATGCGAAAGGCATCCGCGTGAGCGGGCGAGACGTCATGGTTGCGGGCAACTTGGTCCAGAATCTGTCTGGAGCAGCCTATACCGTCGCCGCCTCGGGCGTCGACGTCAACATTGACGGCGGCAATGCAAATGGTTCCGCGCCGCCCGCGTTCTCGGTCGACCCGGCCGCGACGAACGTGGTCGTTAAATATTCGCTGCCAGTGCTCGTCTCGCAGCTTCCGACCTGCCAGGCCAACATGAAGGGGAGCGTCTATTCCGCCGTTGTCAACGCCAATTCCCCAGCCTGGAACAGCGCTGTCGCAGGCGCGGGCACATCGGTTGTCGGCGTCAGGTGCAACGGCGCCAACTGGGTGGTG
The DNA here is from genome assembly GCF_052186135.1 of Methylocystis sp. JAN1. Classification (GTDB taxonomy): domain Bacteria; phylum Pseudomonadota; class Alphaproteobacteria; order Rhizobiales; family Beijerinckiaceae; genus Methylocystis. Next base: position 584,784 of record NZ_CP181499.1, read on the forward strand.
CAGTAGGATCGCGCGTCGCGTCGGGGTCGCCGACGAGGCGGTCCGAAAGGACGAACCGAGACGGATGCTCGCCGCGCCTGTCATTCGTCCTACCGAGAGACGGCTGTTATCCTGCCGCCAGGGAGGCTCGCGGAACCTATTTTTGGTGCGACCAAGGCCTTTCCCGCACCGCGCGGCCTCTCGCGGATTGGCGTGACGTGCGCCGCGGTTCGGCGCGACGGTCTGAGTCCATAGAGCGGGCGCCATGGCGCTTGCCGGCATTACCCGCCGCCCAGCTGCCTACGGAGCTGGTCTCGGTGCGCCACGTGCAGGATCTGGATTTCCTCGAACAACCGCAGCAAATTCCGCGCGTCGGTAAGGGCGAAGTTCAGGACTTCCAGCTTTGCGATGAGTTCCTGTTGCTGGGCGAGGTGCCGCTCGCCCAGCGCGACCCGCGCTTCGGCCTCCGCCAGATGCTGCTCGCGTCGGGTTCGCTCCATTCCTCAAGATAATCTTCGGAGCCTTAAAAAGACAGGTGGGGAACCGCCGGCCGGAAACCAGAGTTTTCACTGCCGCAGCGCGTGGCCTTAAAGCTCGGCTCGGTTTGCGCTTGCTTCCGGCCTCGAACCATGACGAGGCTTCGAGCCTTGGGCCATGCGCTGCATCTCTCGGCCGCCTTCGGCAGGCAGCTTATTGTTCACCCTCAGGGGCGGAAGCCTGAAGGGAGCGGGAGGGCCGGCTCGCCTGAGGCGGAGGGCATGTCGAGGCCGAAGCACGCAGCGCGGGAGGCCCGCGAAGGGCTCCTGCTTAACGATCAGCACGGGATATAAACCCCGTTGGCGGGGGTATATGGGGCTAGGCCATCTGATCTGTCGCGCATGGCCATTTGTTTTGCCGCGCTACAAAAGTTGCAGAGGGCGCTGGACAAGAGCCAAAGCCCTTTCTATAAGCCCCTCCACGCGCCGCGCGCGAGCCCAGGTAGCTCAGTTGGTAGAGCATGCGACTGAAAATCGCAGTGTCGGTGGTTCGATTCCGCCCCTGGGCACCATCCCCCTTACTCCCCGCTCTCCCTCTCGCCTCCCGTTGCGCGCTCTCGCGCCCATAATCTACTGAAAATCAAAGAAAAAGATGAAATTCGTCGCACGTCGGCGCAGCCGCGGGTAGGCCGTCGCACGTCGTCCAACGAGCGGGATTGTTGGTATTTCTGTTGGTATCGCCTATCCTCCTGTTGGTATCGGATACCAACGCGGCGGCAGCGACCATGGCCTTGTCGGACATGAAGTGCCGGAACGTCCGGCCTGCGGCGAAACTTCAAAAACTTTCCGACGGCGGCGGACTTCAGCTCTGGGCGCAGCCGTCTGGCGCGCGCCTGTGGCGGTTTGCTTACCGTTTCAACGGAAAGCAAAAGCTCTTGGCGCTGGGAGCGTACCCCGCGGTTTCGCTGGCGGACGCCCGGCAAGCGCGCGACGAGGCCAAGCGGGTTCTGGCCGGCGGGTGCGATCCATCCGAGGAGAAAAAGCAGAAAAAGGCCATCGCTGAACGCGCCAAGGAGACCTTCCGGACCATCGCGGAGGAATATGTGGCGAAGTTGCGGCGCGAAGGGCGGGCGGAAGCGACCATCGCAAAGGTCGACTGGCTGCTTTCATTTGCTTACCCCTCGATCGGCGATCGTTCGATCCGGGAAATCGACGCGCCGGCCGTCTTGAAAGCGCTTCAGCAGGTCGAGGCGCGGGGGCGCTACGAGTCCGCCCGCCGGCTGCGGTCCACCATCGGCGGCGTGTTCCGCTACGCAATCGCAACGGCGCGCGCGGAAAACGATCCGACCTTCGCCCTTCGAGACGCCCTGACCAAGCCGATCGTGACGCCGCGCGCCGCCGTGACCGACCCGAAAGCCCTCGGGGCGTTGCTTCGCGCGATTGACTGGTTCGACGGCCAGCCGACCGTTCGCGCCGCGTTGCAACTGATGGCGCTGCTGTTTCCGCGCCCCGGGGAACTACGAGCGGCCGAGTGGACCGAATTCGACTTCGACAAGGCGGTTTGGACCATTCCCGCCGAGCGCGCCAAGATGCGCCGTCCGCATCGCGTGCCCCTCGCGATCCAGGCCATCGCGATCCTCGATCGATTGAAGCGAATTTCTGGGCGAGGCGAACTCCTGTTCCCTGGCGTCCGCGCGCCGGATCGCCCGATTTCCGATAACACCCTCAACGCTGCTTTGCGACGTCTCGGCTACGGCAAGGAAGAGGCGACAGCGCACGGCTTTCGAGCGACGGCCTCCAGCTTGCTCAACGAATGCGGCAAGTGGCATCCTGACGCCATCGAGCGCCAGCTCGCCCATGTGGAGAACAACGACGTCCGCAGGGCTTACGCGCGAGGCGAGCACTGGGACGAGCGCGTGAAGATGATGCAATGGTGGGCGGGCTATCTCGACGAACTCAAGGCGTCCGCTCCGGAGGGCCGAACGCTGGAGACAGCTCTCGGACCGACGGTGGCGTCGTGAACCGGCAACGTGGAAACGTCGGGGCGCACGAATTCGAACGGTCTTCAAGAAGCGGCGTCGGTCGCGCGTCAGTTACAATGCCCGCCCGTCAAGTATCCCGCGGAACCCGGCGCCGGAAATGGCTCGGATTTCGATGGCGTGCCGCCATCCGGTTGAAACGGCCGCGCCGAAGTGGGCCCGATCCGCAGGACGCCGGGCATGGCTATCTTCCATGATGGACCGAAGAACGGCGTTGGAGTAAGGCTCTATTTGCGAACGACATCGAGAACGGCGGCAGGATTTCGGTAAGAATAGAAATAAATACAAAAGGATATGGACATATCAATTCGAGGAAGGAAGATTCTTACCGGATAGGCGAGGGAAAATGGCGACCGCAGATCATGTCAAAGCGCTGATTCGGAGTCACTCGGAGGGTGACGACGAGCGCTTCTATGCGATCGCCTTGCAGGTCGCCGCTCAGGCCGCTCGGCAAGGGCACACGAAGTTCGCGCAGGAACTTCGTGAATTGGTGGACCGCGCGAAAGCACGCGGCCAATCCCCTTCGCCTGGGCAGAGGACGAAGCCTGTTCCAATCGTGCAGCCGCGCGGCGAGCTGGCCGGGCTCCTGAGCGCCGCCTTCCCGTCGATCCGGCTCTCCGACATGGCGCTCGATCGTTCGGTTCGCGCTCGCCTCGCGCGCATCCTTCTCGAGCAGCGCCAGCGCGAAGACATTCGCGCTCACGGGATGTCGCCGATTCGTAAGCTGTTGCTCATCGGCCCGCCGGGCACGGGCAAGACCATGACCGCTTCGGCCTTGGCCGGCGAGCTCGGCGTTCCGCTGTTCACGATCCAGCTCGATGGGCTGATTACCCGCTATCTTGGCGAGACGGCCGCCAAGCTGAGGCTGATTTTCGAGGCCATTCAGCAGACAAGGGCGGTGTATTTTTTCGACGAATTCGACGCTCTGGGGAGCGAACGGGCGACCAGGAACGAAGTCGGCGAAATACGCCGGGTGCTGAACTCGTTCTTGCAATTCCTCGAACAGGATGATTCCGACAGCATTGTCGTCGCCGCCACCAATCATCCGCAAATTCTGGACCGAGCCTTGTTCCGCCGCTTCGATTCCGTGATCGAATACGGCCTGCCATCGCCTGATATTTCTGAACAGGTCATGCGCGCGCGCTTGGCGCTGCTCGATACATCTCAGGTGAACTGGCGCGATGTGCTGGACGCGGGGAAAGGATTGAGCCATTCCGATCTGACCCGCTCCTGCGAACAGGCGGCGAAGAACGCCATTCTCCAGCGACACACGCGCATTGACAACGACGAACTTGTCGAAGCGTTGCGCGAGCGGCGCGCAGCTCATCGATGATCTTCGGGAGTTCGCGAAACGATGGCGGCGCCGAGAAACCGCAAACATCTGCTTATCCCTAACCCGCCTCGTTCGGAGGATTATCGTCCCCACCCGAAAAAGATTGATCTGCCTGCCTATCCCGGACCGGCAGACCGCGTCGCGCATGCGGCCACTCTTCGCGATACGCTGACGGCAATCCGAGAAGAGGCCGAAGCCGCTCGGCAGGCGGCCCGCATAACCGTGACTGGCGCGACTTCCGGCATTACGGTCGAATTCGAAAGTCCGCCCGGCTTTGACCTGAAACTCCAGTCCCTCGAAACCCAGCGGAAACAGGCGGAACAGCGTATTGAGCTGCTCAATGTCCGCTACGGCCAGCCGAAAGACGGAGACCGCATACAGCTCGCGACTGTCTTCATCCCGGATGGCGCGATAAAGCATTTCTTCGATCGCTTCGAGCAATATGCGGAAACCGCCGATGGCGATAAGCCTAGCCACAAGGATCTCGTGGACCGGATCGCCGCATTACGCAAAGCCACATTGCGGGCGCTATGGACCGACACGGAGAACGTCTACCCCGCCGATGGGGAGGTGATCTGGTGGGAGGTCTGGCTGCGCCGCCACGATGGCGCCGAGCTTGCGCGCCTTCTTGATTTCGCCGAACAGACCGGCCTCTCGGTCGGCGAGCGCCGTCTTGGCTTCGATGATCGGATTGTGATCCTGGTGAAAGGTACAGCCGCTCAGCTTTCTGCATCCTTGGATGTGCTCAACGACTTCGCGGAGCTGCGTCGCGCAAAGGATAGCGCTGCCTTCTTCGTGGACGGTCTGTCGCCGACGGAGCAGGCCGACTGGGTGAACAATCTCAAGAACAGGATCGTCTTGCCCGGCCAGGGGGCGCCCGCGGTTTGCATTCTCGATACCGGCGTCACGCATGGCCATCCCCTGCTGCAAGACATCCTTGCTCCGCAGGACGCCACGGCCGTCAATCCCGACTGGGGCGCGCATGACCACCATGGCCACGGCACGGAAATGGCCGGCCTCGCCGGCTATGGCGACTTGACCGGTGTGCTGGCGTCGAGTGCGCCTGTCGTCGTCCGGCACCGGCTCGAATCCGTCAAGATTCTTCCGCCTCACGGCGCCAACCCCCCGGAACTCTATGGCGCAATCACGGCGCAGGCCGTCATGCGTCCCGAAATTCAGGCGCCACAGCGGCAACGCGTTTTTTCAATGGCTGTGACCGCGACCGACGAGCGCGATCGCGGACAACCGACGTCTTGGTCGGCTGCCATCGACGCGCTTGCCGCAGGCCGCTCCTTCGATCCGTCGAACCAGGGGCTCGTCTATTTGGATGACGCTGCGGCGAATGCGCCCCGTCTCTTTATCCTGAGCGCCGGGAACGTCGATCCCGCTCATTTGCAGGAAGATCATATTGTTCGCAGCGACGTCGAAGCTATTCACGACCCGGCCCATGCGTGGAATGCGCTGACCGTGGGTGCGTATACGGAAAAGGCGTCCATCAGCGACGCTTCTTACGCAGGCTGGTCGCCCTTGGCGCCGGCGGGCGACCTCTCGCCTTGGAGCACGACGTCGGTCACCTTTCAGGAAAGCTGGCCGCTCAAGCCGGACATCGTGTGCGAAGGCGGCAATCTCGCCATGAACGGGAAGGACATCGATTTTCCCATACCGGACCTTTCCCTGCTTTCGACGCACCATAAGCCTGCCGAAAAGAGCTTTGCGCTTTCATGGGCGACGAGCGCCGCGACGGCGCAAATCGCACGGATGGCAGCCGTGATCAGCGCCGAATATCCGCACCTCTGGCCGGAAAGCGTCCGTGGTCTGATCGTCCAGTCAGCGAGATGGACGAAGGCCATGCGCACGCATCTCGACGGCGCGGGAGGGAAAAAGGCGCGGGCCAAATTGGTTCGCCGTTACGGCTATGGCGCGCCGGATCTCGCCCGCGCGCTTCGGAGCGCGGGAGACGCGCTCACTCTGATCGCGCAAACCTCCATTCGTCCATTCGCTGACGGGAAGATGCGCGAGATGCACCTGCATGAGCTCCCTTGGCCGACCGCAGTGTTGGCCGAGATGGGCGAAACGCCTGTCCGTTTGCGCGTGACCTTGTCATATTTCATAGAACCCAACCCCGGACGGCGCGGATGGAAGACGCGCCACCGCTATGCCTCTCACGGCTTGCGTTTCGACATGAAGTCGCCGACCGAAAGCATCGACGAATTCCACAAGCGGCTCAACAACAAGGCGTTGGAAGAGGACGAGGCGAAACCGGACAGCGGGAGCGACCTCGCCGATTGGTTTATTGGCGAGGCTCGCAACAAGGGCTCGCTTCATTCGGACATATGGGTCGGCACGGCCGCCGACCTCGCAGGGCGCGGCGTTATAGGCGTTTATCCCGTCTCCGGTTGGTGGAAGGATCAACCCAAACGCGACCGGAGCCAGTTCGGCGCTCGTTATTCCTTGATCATTACTATCGAAACTGACGCGGAAGGCGTCGACATATGGACGCCGATTGCTCAGGAAATCGGCGTCAAGATCGAAGAGACGCTCATCGAAGTTTGAGCAATCGTTCCGTCTGTTGTCACTCGCCTCTCCGCCTGTTCCACACGAGCGTCGCTCTATCGCCGTTCTCGGAGGGAAACAGCGCCGCGACGACCGGCTTGGGCAGGCTCGGATCGTCGAGCCGGACGTGGAGATAATCTCTCGGATTCTCGCCCTGGCTCGTCGACTCCCAGGCGTCGCCGATGCGGCAATTGCCGACGAAGACGCGAAAGTCCGGAGCGTTTTCGTAACTGCGGTCGTCGTTGGGGACGAGCCGCACTTTGGCGTCTATGGTGAGTGTGCGGATGAAGCCGATCCAGCCGCCCTCCTTGGCGGGCGAGAACGTGCCGATGTGCATGGTTCAAATCTCCAGCGTTGGTGGTAACGACGACGATGGTGACGATGATGACGAAGTGACGTCGCCGCTGCGCGGCTTGCGCGTGCGGCGCGACGGCTTCTCTTTTTCTGCGTCCGGCGGGCTCGCCCTGCGCGCCTTGGCGAAGGCTTTGTCGCTGTCGAGAAAGGCCTGAAGCATGAAGGGAATGAGATCGGCGACGGATTCCGCCTCGCCGTAGGTCTCGCGGTAGATCGCAGCGTAATCGCGCAACGCGGCGTTGAGTTCGGGCGCAAGCGTGATCGTGATTTTCGCATGAGTGCGGTCGGGAAGCTTGCCGAGCTTCAGCATAGGTCAGCCTCCGCGGTAGGGCTTGAGGACGATGTCCTTGTGGACGATGACGCGCAATGGAAAGCCGGGCCGCACAGTGATGGTCGGCTGAATGTTGAGATTTTTCTCGGTGATGCGGCGCCCCGTCATGGCGGCGTTTTGCTGCGTCGATTCGCGAATGGCGCGAACCAGATCGCTCTGGTCTGAGCCGATGCTCAATTGCGTGCCGACGCCGAGGAGCGTCGAGAGCGCCACGCCTTTCAGCAGCGTCCAGGTGTGATGGTCGACCTCGTCTTCGAGGCCCGCGTAGCCGGCATTATCCGTCGCCGGAAGATTGTCGATCTCGATGGAGGAGCCGTCGGGAAGGACGATGCGCCGCCAGACGACGAGCGCGCGCGACTGGCCGAAGGCGACGACGCTGTCATAGGTTCCGATGAGACGCGACCCTTGCGGAATGAGCAGCGCGCGCCCCGTCACGGTGTCATAGACGTTCTCGGTGACCTGCGCGACGACGAGGCCCGGCAGGTCCGAGTTGATTCCGGTGATGAGGCTCGCGGCGATGACGCTGCCCGCCATCACCTGATAGGGCGAAATCGGCGTTTGCAGCGCGTGCGGATTATAGACGCCGCTCGTGTCGCGCTGATTGAGAAAATCGAGCTTGCGTTGCTGATTGTTTTGGTCGCGCTCGGGATCGAGCGCGAGGCGGTTCGCTTCGGGCTGCGCAGGCGCGGCGGCGACCAGCGATGGCGACGATTTTCCCGCGAGCGCGTTCGGCTGCGGCCTGTTCTCGATACGAAAGAACACGCCCGCTTCGCGCGCATGCAACGCCTGCTGGGCGAGACGCTGCTCCTCGGCCGACAGTTCCTGCCCGCCGCCGAGCGCGCGTTGCTGCGCGAGGATGGGCCGGCCGAGATCGCCGGGCAGCGGCGGCCCGAGCAAAGGCGGGCGCGGCTTCATTTGCGAATAATCGCGCGGGAGGGCCGCGAGGCCGTCGGGCGTCGCCTTCTTGCCGGTATCGTAGAGTTCTTCGGGGCTGCCGAGACGCGGCGCTGGACCTCTCAGCGCCATAATGGCGACGCCGAGCACGGCACCCGAGGCGAGCGCCGTGACGCCGATGAGGAGGCCGCGCCTGAAGCGCACGACGCGCTGGGGCGGCGCGCGCAATTGCAGCCTTTCGGGATCGGCTTTCGGCGACGCGCTCATGAGCGCCCTCCGTCAGCGATAGTGACGCCCTCGGTGCGATAGATGCGCACCACCTGCTGATATTTGGCGCCGAGGCGCAGTTCGGCGGCGGCGAAAAGGCGGTCGACGATGTAGTAATTGCCGCGCATGCGGTAGTTGACGAGCTCGGCGCCGCCCTCAGATCCGACGACGAAGAGCGGCGGGGCCTCGCCCTGATCGATGCGGCGCGGAAATTCGATATAGACCTTGTGGCCGTCGTCGAAGGCTCTGAGCGGACGCCAGGGCGGATCGTCGCCGGAAATAGCATAGCGGAAGCGAATGTTGTCGAGCGCGAGGTTGGAGGCGACGGGCGCTGCGGCCTCCGCCTCAACGTTCTGGCGCTGCAGCGCGAGAAGCGCGCCCTGCGGATAGGTCCAGGAGATCGCCGCCATGGCGGTCCTGTCGGTGCTCTCGAGTTGCAGATGATAGGAGCGCCGGTCGGTCGAGATGACGAGATTGGTCTTGAGCCCCGGCGCGAAGGGCTTGACGAGCACGTGCACGCGCTGGCTTTCGCCCGCGCCGCTCAGCGTGTCGCCGATCACCCAGCGCACGGTGTCGCCGGCGGAAACCGAGGTGAGCTTTTCGCCCGGTTCGAGCGAAATATCGCTCACCCGTTCCGGGGCGGCGTAGAGCCGATAGAGCGCGCCCTCGGTGAAGGGATAGACCTGGATAGCGTTGATGTAGCCGTGTTTCGTCGGCTCCTGCGTCGCGGCCTTGTTGGCGTCGTCGACGCGCGCCGTCGGCGGGCGCTTATCGTCGTTGATCTCGCCCGGCGCCGGCTGAAGCTGGCCGGGCAGCGGCAGGACCTTCGGGACCTGGACGACTCTGACCGACTTCTTCGGCTCCTTCTCGATTTTCGCGGGTTTGAAGTCCTCCGAATCGTAGGCGATTTGCGGCGGCGGGGTCGTGGTCATGCAGGCGGACAGCGTCAGCGCGGAGACGGAAGCGATCAAGGCGGGCGGCACATGTTTCATGGGGCAATCTCCTTGTTGGAGGCGGGCGACGGCGCGGCGGCGTCGAGCTCGCGCGACCAGTCGATGGCGTTGACGAAGAGGCCGAGCGGATTTTTGCGCAGCGCCTCCGCCGTGCGCGGGGGCTGGATCGAGACAGTGAGGATCGCCGTCCAGCGCTCGGTCTTTGCGAGACTGCCGCGCTCGAAGAGCTGCTCGGTCCATTTGACCTGGAAGGAGGAGTCGGAGGCGCGCACGACGCTCGTCACTTGCGCCGAGACGCTTTTGACGCCGATCTGGCCGAAGGGATCGTTGTTCCGGGCGTAGTCGTTGAGGAAGAGCGCCGCGCGGCCGGTGACGAAGTCATAGGCCGAAAGCCAGTTTTTGCGCACCAGCACCGGGTCGGTGGAGACCGAACGGAGGTTGGAGATAAACTGCGCGAGATGCCAGGCGATCTGCGCGTCGGAAGGTTGATAATTCTGGATGGCGGGCGCGACGGCGCGCGCTTCGCCGAATTTGTCGACCTCGACGACATAGGGCGCGACGCGGCTTTGCATCGATTGCCACAGAAGGCCCGCCGAGAGGCCGGCGGACAGCGCGAGGCAGCCGAAGGCCATCAGGCGCCAGTTCTTCGCCTGCACGCGGGCCGAGCCGATACGCTCGTCCCAGAGTTGCGCCGCTTTTTGATAGGGCGTGATCGGCTGCGGCGTCGCGCCATAACGCTCGATCGGTCTCTTGAAGAGCATTCAGTCGTCCTTGTCGTGAAGCGAGGGATTGGCGCCGTGGCCGGGTCGGTCGCCTTCGTGAATGGCTTGCCGCGCAGCGTGGGCATGGGCGTGCGCGAATTGCTCCGCGTGCAGGCGCTTCCCCCAGGAAGGCGCGCGGTCGGCCGAGGCGGCGATGGATGGCGGCGCGTTTCCGCGAGTCGTGGATTCGCCGCCCGTCGCCGTCCAGGCGGCGCTGCGGCCGGCGCCGACGCTTTCCGTCAATGACGCGGCGGCGCGTCGCGCGACATTGCGCGCGCCGGCGAGCGCAGCGCCGCCTGTCGCGCGCGCGATTCCGCCCATGCCGGCGGCGACGCCCGCCGCGCCAGTCTCGCCGGCAGCGGCCTGACCGAGTTCGTAGGCGGTCGTGGCGAAAGAGCCCATCGATGCGCCGGCGCGAATGGCGGCGAGACCGCCCTGTCCCGTCATGCGTGCGCCGGCGAGCGCCGCCCCGCCTGTCAGGGCGACGGCGCCCACGGCCGCGCCCGCCGTTCCGAGCGCCGCGCCAGCGCCGAGCTGCGGCGCGCCGGAAACGAGGCCGGCGGCGATGGCGGGCGCGAAGATCGCAAGGCCCAGCAGCGCCAGCGCGCCGAGCACTTGCGACATGGCGGCGGCAAGATCGGGGTCCTGGCCTTGCAGGTCGCCGGTGAAAGTCGAAAACAGGGTCGAGCCGACGCCGACGATGACGGCGAGCGCCATGACCTTGACGCCCGAGGAGATCACATTGCCGAGCACGCGTTCGGCGAGAAAGGCCGTCTTGCCCCAGAGCGCGAAGGGGACGAGCACAAAGCCTGCGAGCGTCGTCAGCTTGAATTCGAGGACGGTGATAAAGAGCTGAATGCTGAGAATGAAGAAGGCGAGGACGACAAGGAACCAGGCGACGAGCAGCACGACTATCGTGAGCGCGTTGCCGAAAATCTCGGGGAAGCCGACGAGATTGCTCGCTTGCTGCAGAAGAGGATGCGCCGCTTCGTAGCCCGTCGCCGCGATCTTGCCGGGCTTCAACAGATCCGCGGCGCTCATGCCGCTCGCCGAGGCCTTGAGGCCGAGCCCGGAAAAAGAGCGGTACACGACGTCCGCGAGATTCTTGAAATCGTTCAGGATGAAGGCGAAGGCGCCGACATAGAGGATCTTTTTGATGAGCCGCCCCAGCACATTGTCCTCGCCGCCGAGCGTCCAGAAGAGCGCGGCGAGCGTGACGTCGATGCCGATCAATGTGCTGGACAGGAAGGCGACGTCACCCGAGAGAAGCCCGAATCCGCCGTCGATATAGCGGCCGAACGTGTCCATGAAGCCGTCGATGACGCCGAGATCCTTCATGAGCCGGTCTTCCCTCGCCTCGCCGTCGCCGCGAAATCAATTTCCCGAATAGGCTTTGCCGGTCCCGAGAAACCGCTTCGTGGTCTCGCGCGCGGCTTCCTCGGATTGCGCCTTGCGCGCGGCGTCTTCGGCCTGCGCGCGATAATGCGCCGCCATCAGATTCTGGATTTGCATCTGCTGCTTCGTGGAAAGCGCGACGAGCTGGTTCATCGCTTGGTTAGCCTGCAGGCTGCCGACGGCGCCCTGGCTCTGGTTGACGAGATCGCTAAGAAGCTGCTGGTCGCCGCGCACATTCTCGACGATCTGCGACTGCACGCGCATCGTGTCGCGAAAGGCGCTCATGGCGTCTTGCCAGCGCTGACGGGCGGCACGCGCCAGGTCGCTTGTGGTGAGGGTCGCATCGTACGAGGATGGATATTGCGCGCGCCATTGCGACTCGAGGCGCGTGACGTCGAAGCTCAATCCATCGGCCTGGCTCATCAGAGCGTCGATCCGGCCGAGCGCCGCATTCATCTGCCCGAGCGAGGAAAAATCGAGGCGTCGCAGGTGCTTGGCCATATTCTCCAGCATGGCCGCTTCGTTCTGGAGCGATTTGATCTGGTTGTTGATCTGCTCCAGGGCGCGCGCCGCCGTGAGCACGTTTTGCGCGTAGTTGGAGGGATCGAAGACCACCCATTGCGCCGCGGCGTGCGGCGGGACGAGCGCGGCGCCAAGAGTGATGGAAAGAGCGGCGGAAAGGGAGCAAGCGACAAGCCGTTTGCGCTTCATTGAAAATCCTCCGTCGAAGGGTTGAAAAAATCGCCAACAAGCTCGGCCGCCCAATCGAGGCCGCGCGCCTTCAAGAATTCGGCGGCGAAGGTCTCTTCGCCGCGTTCGGCGAGAACCGCGTCGATGAGCCTTTGCGCGGCCGGGTCCGACGCGCCGCAGAAGGCGAGCGCGATGGGACCGAGATTGAGCTCGAACAGACGGTTTCCGCGCCGCGATTGCAGGTAGTAGTGGCGCTTTGGCGTCGCGCGGGCGATCAATTCGATCTGCCGCTCGTTCAGCCCGAAGCGCTCGTAGATCGCCCGCGCCTGCGGCTCGATGGCGCGATCGTTAGGGAGGAAAATGCGCTGCGGACAGCTTTCGACGATCGCCGGCGCGATTGCGCTCTCGGCGATGTCGGCGAGCGACTGCGTGGCGAAGACGACGGAGACATTGCGCTTGCGCAGAACTTTGAGCCATTCGCGGATGCGCGCGGCGAACAGGGGATTGTCGAGAAAGACCCAGGCTTCGTCCAAAATCAGCAGCGTCGGGCGCCCATCGAAGCGTTCTTCGAGCCGATGGAAGAGATAGGTCAGCACCGGCAGGACGACGCCCTGCTCGTGCATCAGCTCCTCCATCTCGAAACATTGGACGTCGGCGAGCGCGAGAGGACTCTCGGCGGCGTCGAGCAGACGGCCGAAGGGTCCGTCGAGCGTGTAGGGCATGAGCGCCGATTTGAGCGCGTTCGACTGGATGAGGACGGAAAGACCGGTGAGCGTGCGCTCGTCGAGCGGCGCAGTGGCGAGATTGGAAAGCGCCGACCAGACGGCTTCCTTGACTTCCGGCGTGACGGCGACCTTCTCGTGGGCGAGCAGATTGCAGACCCATTCGGTCGCCCAACTGCGCGTCGCGAGATCGTCGATGTCGCGTAACGGCTGGAAGGCGAGCGAAGCGTCGGCGCCGAGCGCATGATGAGCGCCGCCCATGGACAGAACGGCCGCTCGCGCCGAATTGCCCTTGTCGAAAATATAGACCTGGGAGGCGTCATAGCGCCGGAACTGCAGCGCCATCAGCGCTAAAAGCACGGATTTTCCGGCGCCGGTCGGGCCGACGACGAGCATATGGCCGACATCGCCGACATGGACCGACAGCCTGAACGGCGTCGAGCCGCTGGTTTCGGCATAGAGCAGCGGCGGCCCGCCGAGATGCGCGTCGCCATCCGGCCCCGCCCAGACCGAGGAGAGCGGCATGAGATGGGCGAGATTGAGCGTGTGGACGAGCGGCTGGCGGACATTGGCGTAAACGTGCCCCGGCAGGGAGCCGAGCCAGGCTTCGACCGCATTGGCGCTCTCGCGGATCGAGGCGAAGCCGAGGCCGTTGACGACGCGCTCCACGGCGCGTAACTTGGCTTCGGCGTTTTCGCGATCTTCGTCCCAGACGGTGACGGTCGTGGTGAGATAGCCGAAGCCGACGTGGTCGCCGCCCAAAGCCTGCAGGGCGAGATCGGCGTCCGCCACTTTGTTTTCGGCGTCGGAATCGAGGAGTTGAACCGGCTCGTTATAGAGCACTTCGCGCAGGATCGCGGTAATGGACTTGCGCTTGGCGAACCAATGGCGGCGCAGCGTCGTGAGCGTCTTGACGGCTAACGTCTTGTCGAGCGGCAGAAAGCGCGTCACCCAGCGATATGGGAAATCCAGATGGTTCAGCGCGTCGAGGACGCCGGGGCGCGTCAGATTGGGAAAGCCGAGGATGGTGAGCGTGCGCATATGCGTCTCGCCCAGCATCGGCTCGAATCCGCCCGTGAGCGGCGTATCGACGAGCACGCCGTCGAGATACATCGGCGTTTCCGGGACGGCGACCGGGTGACGCTTCGCCGAAATGGTTCCGTGGAGAAAGGCGAGCGTCTCGGCGTCGTCGAGCGCGCGGATCTCGGGCAGGAAGCCCGAGAGCAAATCGAGCAGCCGGTCGGTCTCGTCCAGGAAGCCCGCAAGCTCCTGGCGCCAGTTCCGGCCTTCCCCCTTCCGGCCCGCGTCGAGAAAGGCGCTCTCCGCGCGCATTTGCGCATCGGGCGGCGGGAGAAAGAGGAGCGTCAGATGGTAGCGGCTTTCGAAATGGGCGATCTTGCCCTCGAAGGCTGCGCGCCGCTCCGCGTCGACAAGCCAGGAGGCGGGATCGGGAAAATAGGAGCGCGGATAAAGCTGCGCCGCGACCCGCTCGGCCTCGAAAAACAGCGCCCAGCCGGAGCCGAGTTGCCGCAACGCGTTATTGGCGCGGGCGCAAACGCCGACGAGCTCCGCTTGCGTGGCGCTTTCGAGGTCGGGGCCCCGAAAGCGGAACGTGCGCTGGAAGCCGCCGTCTTTGTTGAGAACGACGCCCGGTGCGACGAGCGCCGCCCAGGGCAGAAGATCGGCGAGGCGGTCGGCGCGCCGGCGATATTCGGAGAGATTTAGCACGACCACCACCCCGTTTGCCGTAGGTGTCGGACAATGACGGGCATGAAGTCCGGATCGCGCTTCGCCGCGAAGGCCGCGAGCGTATGGCCGGCGACGAAAAGGACGAGCCCCGCGACCCATTGCTGGAGCCCGAGGCCAATGGCGGCGGCGATCGTGCCGTTGACGATGGCGACCGCACGCGGCGCGCCGCCCAAAAGAATCGGCTCGGCGAGCGCCCGATGGACGGGAATTTCGAACCCTTCGATGTGACGGGATGCAGCCATCAAAGAAGCGCCCCGCCGCCGAAGGAGAAGAAGGACAAGAAGAACGAACTCGCCGCGAAGGCGATGGAAAGGCCGAAGACGATCTGAATGAGCCGCCGGAAGCCGCCAGCGGTTTCGCCGAAAGCGAGCGTGAGGCCGGTGACGATGATGATGATCACCGCAATGATCTTGGCGACCGGCCCTTGCACCGAATCGAGAATCTTCTGCAGCGGCTCTTCCCAGGGCATGCCGGAGCCCGCCGCATGGGCGGGCGCCGCGAGCAAAAGGGAAGCGGCGGCGGATGACAGAAGCAGAAGCTTTTTGCGCATGATGATTCCTCGTCTAGAGAGCTTGCAAACGGGCAGGGGTGAGCGCGGCGACGGCGTAGTCGCCGTTTGCGTCGAGGCCAGTGACCTCGACGATCGTTTCGAGGCGGCGCGCCGAGCCGCGTCCGGCGATGAAAACGACGATGTCGATGGCGTCCGCGATCAGGCGCCGCGGCGCTCTCGCGACGGCTTCCTGACAGAGTTGCTCGATGCGATAGAGCGCCGCCCGCGCGGAATTGGCGTGCACGGTGGCGACGCCGCCCGGATGGCCGGTATTCCACGCCTTGAGCATGTCGAGCGCCTCGGCCCCGCGCACTTCGCCGACGATAATGCGGTCGGGGCGAAGCCTCAGCGTCGAGCGCACGAGATCGGCGAGCGTGACGACGCCGCGCCGCGTGCGCAGACTGACGCAATCCCTGGCGGCGCATTGCAGTTCGCGCGTGTCCTCGATGAGGATCACGCGCTCGTCGCATTCGGCGATCTCTGAAAGAAGCGCATTGGCGAGCGTCGTCTTGCCCGACGACGTGCCGCCGGCGATGAGAATGTTGCAGCGGTTGCGGACGGCCTTTTTCAGCGCCGCCGCCTCGATCGGCGTCATGACGCCGTCGGCAACATAATCCGCGAGCGTATAGATTTTCGCCGCGGGCTTGCGGATCGAAAAACAGGGGGCGAGCGCTACCGGCGGCAGCAGCCCTTCGAACCGCTCGCCAGTGGGGAGCTCGGCGCTGACGATGGGGTTGTCCGCATGCGCCTCGATGCGCATGTGCGAAGCGACGAGGCGGATGATGCGTTCGACCTCGGCGGGCATGATGCGCACGCCCGTGTCGACGCGTCCGTGCCCCAGCATATCGAGGCGTAACGCCCCGTCCGGATTGACCATGACTTCGACGACGGCGGCGTCGGCGAGGGCCATGGCGATCGCCTGTCCCATGGCGGTGCGCAGCATGGCGCGCCGCCGTTCCTCGGCTTGCGCGTTGATCGTCATTGGCCGTCCTCCTCGCCCTTCGGTCCGAGCGATCTCTTGCCGCCTGCGATCTGCCGGCCGACCTGCTCGACGAATTTTTGAAAGCGCTCTTGCGCGATCGCCTGCGTCGCCTTGTCGGGCGCGGGCGTATGGGCGTTGAGCGTGATGGAGAAGCGGATGAAGAGCGCGAGGCTCTCGATGACGACGTCGACGTCGCGCCGCACATGCTCGATCTCGCGGGAAATCCGGTCGAGCCTCCTGGCGTAGCGCTGGTCGAGCTCGTTCTCGCCGCGCCGCTCGATGAAGGCTTCGATCGCCTTGGCGACGATTTCTGACTTTGTGGCCCCGGGACGCCGCGCGAGCGCTTCGAGCTTGTCGCTCAGCGCCGGCTCGAGCAGGAATTGGTGGCGGATTCTTTCGGCCTTCATGGCGCCTGTTCCAGCGTCGCGCCGTCGCGGCGCTCTGTCTGGAACAAGCATCGGGCAAAGGGCCGAAATCCGTTACGGCCCTTATGTACGCTCGACTGCGCCCGAATGCGGCTTCGTCAAAAGCCCGGCAGGATGTCGTCGTGGGAATCGACGCTTTCGTTGACGCCGTAGACGCGCGCGGCGGTGGAAACCGCATCGATCATCTTCTTGTCGGCGGCCGAATCTCCGTCGTCCTCGGCCAAGGCGAAGAAGTCCTGTTGCTCCGGCTCTTTCGCCGCCATTGCGTCGTCTTCGGCAAGGCCCGGATGACGCTGCTGCTGCGGCCCGCCTTCGTCGAGAAGCATTGAACGCGGATCCTCTTCGTCGGACGGCATCAGGCGCTCATCCGTCCCACGCACCTGGCCGCTCCAGTCGTCTGCGCGCGGCGCCGGTCGATCCGCATAGGGGCCATCGCCAAGCGGCGGCGCGGGCAAAACGCGCTCGGTGAAGTTTGCGTCCTCGTAATATTTGAGCTTTTTCGCCCGGATCGGCAGCAGGCCGGAGACGAGAACCAGTTCGTCGACCGTCGGCAGTTGCATCACTTCGCCCGGCGTCAGCAGCGGGCGGGCGGTTTCCTGGCGCGACACCATGACATGCGACAGCCACGGCGCCAGCCGGTGGCCGGCGTAGTTGCGCTGCGCCCGCAGCTCCGTCGCCGTGCCGAGCGCGTCGGAAATGCGCTTGGCCGTGCGCTCGTCGTTCGACGAAAAGGCGATGCGCACATGGCAATTGTCGAGAATGGCGTTGTTTTCGCCATAGGCCTTGGAGATCTGGTTGAGCGACTGCGCAATGAGATAGGCGCGAATGCCGTAGCCGGCCATGAAGGCGAGCGCCGTTTCGAAAAAGTCGAGCCGCCCCAGCGCGGGGAATTCGTCGAGCATCATGAGAAGTTGATGCTTGCGGCCCTTTTTCGGATCGCCCTCCAGCCGCTCCGTCAGCCGCCGCCCGATCTGGTTCAGCACGAGGCGCACCAGCGGCTTGGTGCGGGAAATATCCGAGGGCGGAATGACGAGATAGAGCGACACCGGCCGCTCGGCGTCCATCAGATCGGCGATGCGCCAGTCGCAGACGGATGTGGTCGCCGCCACCGTCGGATCGCGGTAGAGGCCGAGAAACGACATGGCGGTGGAGAGGACGCCGCTCCGTTCGTTCTCGGATTTGTTCAGCACCTCGCGCGCGGCCGAGGCGACGACGGGATGAACTCTCGGATGCTCCGGCGAGCCGAGATGATTCGTCGCCATCATCCGCCGCAACGTATGGGCGAAACTCCTTTGCGGGTCGGACAGAAATGTCGCGACGCGCGCGAGCGTCTTCTCCTCCTCGGCGTAGAGCACATGCAAAATCGCGCCGACGAGCAGCGAATGGCTCGTCTTCTCCCAGTGATTGCGCCGCTCCAGCGCTCCTTCCGGATCGACGAGAATATCAGCGATATTCTGGACGTCGCGCACTTCGTCCGGGCCCTTGCGCACTTCGAGCAGCGGATTATAGCGGGCGGAGCGCGGATCGGTCGGATTGAACAGCAGGCAATGCGAGAATTTGGAGCGCCAGCCCGCCGTCAATTGCCAGTTCTCGCCCTTGATGTCGTGAATGACCGCCGAACCGGTCCAGGACAACAGCGTCGGCACGACGAGGCCGACGCCCTTGCCGCTTCGAGTCGGCGCGAAGGCCATGACGTGCTCCGGTCCGTCATGACGCAAATATCGATCCTTCAGCCGGCCGAGAAAGACGCCGGCCGGGCGAAAGAGGCCGGCCTTGCCGATCTCGCGCCTCGTCGCCCAGCGCGAGGAGCCATAGGTGGTAACGAGCCGGCTCTGCCGCGCCCGCCACAGCGAGCCGATTATCGCCGCCGCACAGCCCATGAAGCCGCTCGCGCCCGCCAGCATCCCGGCCTTGTCGAAAATCTCGGGCGCATAGGCTTCGTAGTGATACCACCAGTCGAACAGTTTCCACGGCTCATAGACCGGCCAGCCGAGCACGACGAACCACGGCGCGCCCAATTGCGGCTGATAGCCGAGCATGTCGGCGCACCATTGCGTCGCCGCCCAGACGCCGAGGATGACGATGGCGAAGACGACGGCGATCTGGCCGATCAGTAGCTTGGTGGGAGTCATGGGCGCCGTTCCGTTGGTAAAGGCAAACGGAACGAGCATGAGGCGGAAGGGCGGAAACGCTTATGACCTTTGTGTACGTTCCGACGCGACCACTTTCCCGGAGATCAGCAAAATGAATTACGAGAAGCGGTATTGTTCAAGTCTACGATTTGTCGCTCCGCTTCACGTTCGAACCGCTGCACCTGCCGCGTGATGTTTTCGTGGGGGCCGAAAGCGGAAGCGCTGCGTCTGGCGTAGGACGAAAAATTTCGGAATTGTAACGCGGTGAATCTCCGTCGTAATCGCTTGGTATATGCCTTGGTTGCCCGCCCTGTGGCAATCTCTGATTCCGCCACTTTCCGAATTCGTTTAACGGCCCGGCGCATTTTGCGCCATTGCCGAGACAGAGAACTGGCCCTGATCGCAGCTGCATCCCTCCCAAAGGTAAATCCTAGATATTGCGCTGCGCGCGTCGTCGTAGATGTCGAAGAGGAGAGATCGAATACCGTGCGCTCAGTTTTTCCCTCGCTCAATACGAGCTTCTCCGAATTCATCAATCGAGCAATCTCCTCCTCAGCTGCTGCCGCATATTCAGGTCTACAGATAACCAGAATGTCGTCCGAGTATCGGCGATACAGTGCTGAGCTGCGTCCGGTTTCGTGGACACCGAGAAAAGGTGTTTGATGAAGCCGGAGGTGGAGCATGGGGCGGCGTCAGTTTAGTCGGGAGTTCAAAGTCGAGGCTGTTCGGCTGGTCAAGGAGCGGGGGGTGAGCGTGGCGCAGGCGTCGCGCGATCTTGATCTGCATGAAAACATGTTACGGCGCTGGATGAAGGAGTTGTCCGCCGATCCGGCGCAGGCTTTTCCGGGCCACGGGCAAATGAAACCCGAACAGCTCGAGATCGAAAAGCTGAAGCGCGAAGTCGCCAAGCTGCGGGCGGAGCGCGACATCCTAAAAAAGGCCGCAGCCTTCTTTGCGAGGGAAGCGAAATGAGGTTCGCTTTCATTGCGAAGCACCGACATATCTGGCCGGTGGCGTGGCTGTGCGAAGCGCTGGATGTCTCCCGTTCGGGCTTTCACGCCTTTTTGCGGCGCGGGCCAAGCGAACGGGCGCGGCTCGACGCGGAGCTGACGCAAAAGATCCGCGCCAGTTTCGTCGCCAGCGACAGAGCCTATGGCGCGCGACGGGTGTGGCGGGATGTGCTCGCCGAAGGGGTGTCCTGCGGCCTGCACAAGATCGAGCGGTTGATGCGGGAGAACGCTTTGCGTGCGCGTCCCAGGCGACGCGGCTTGCCGAAGGACGACGGCCAGCGCGCGGCGGTCGCGCCGAATGCGCTCGATCGGCAGTTTACGGCAGAGCGTCCCAACCAGAAATGGATCGCCGACTTCACCTATATTTGGACGGCGGAGGGCTGGCTTCATGTCGCTGCGGTGATCGATTTGTTCTCGCGCCGCGTCGTCGGCTGGTCGATGAAGGCGGGGATGACGGCGCAACTCGTGGCGGACGCTTTGCTGATGGCGATCTGGCGGCGCGGCAGGCCGGACGCCTTGCTGCATCATTCGGATCAGGGCAGCCAATATACGAGCGAACAGTTCCAAAAGCTGCTCGAATGCAATGGCGTCATCTGTTCGATGAGCCGTTCCGGAAACGTCTGGGACAATGCGGCGATGGAGTCGTTTTTCTCTTCGATGAAGACCGAGCGCATCGGCAAAAAAGTCTACCGCACGCGCGATGACGCCAGAGCCGACGTGTTCGATTACATCGAGCGCTTCTACAATCCCGTCCGGCGCCATTCGACCATCGGCTACCTCAGCCCGGTTGAGTTCGAACGCAAGCTGGGATTAGCTTAACGGGCTGTCCACGAAACCGGACGCAGCTCATGCATCGATACGCTCGCAATAGGCACGCGCGGCTATATCGAAATCGATCATGTAGAGATTGGACAGTGTCGCGCTGATCGGCGTTCCCTGCGGGATGCCTTTGCCCGGGGTAGGATTTGAGCGGAATACGATGCCTTCTGCCTTCAATTCGGCGATGGTCGCGATTGGGGTCTGTGTTTTCTCCTCGAGACGCAGCGCAAAGGTTGGGTGCGTTTTCAAATCATTCAGGTCTACATAACAAAAGCGAGTGACGGACCGAAATACGCAGAACCAATCGTCAGTCAGCGTTTCGACATCCAAGATGCGCTTTAAGCGCCCCTTGAGCAAGGCATGATCTAGATTATCAAAGAAACCTGAGACATCGAAGGCCAATATCGCGACAGGAGAACGCGTCTTGGCAAAGGCATACGCCTCAGCGGAGAAATCGTAATTAGCTTTCCCTAAAGCGCGGTAAGCGATCACGTTGTCATTCAGTCCGTGGGTCATATAGAATTCTTCGAGCCTTTGTCCCAACAAACTCGAATAATACGCGAGTATACACGCGTCACGGTGAGAGGCGAATTTGATTGGTCGCTTCTTGAAAATGGTTTTGCGCTCGCTGCGCTTGTAGCGTTTCTCCTCCTTCGAGTAGTGAAGGAGCGGAGAGAAGGGATGCCTTGCCACGAATTTTGGATTTGCAGCTTTTCTTGCAAATTCCTCGCAGACCGGCCGATCGAAGTGACGATATCCTCTCCGCTTAAACCATTCCGGAGCCATATGCCTTCTCAATATCGCAGAGTTCGGGGGACTGGCCCTGACCCTGAGCCCCGGAATGCTCCAGACGTCCCCCGAACGCACGCCGCCATCCACCGGACTCTGCTCAGCGTCTCGACTAAACGTAGCCAGTGCGGGTCTAAAGAACGCTTGGCGGTATAATGTAACCGAGGAGACTCGAGCCATGCTCAAGTTCGTCTCATCTGTCCTGGTCGCGACGGTGGCGATGCACTTCGGCATCCTGCCGCCCGTGATCCAGATCAGACTTGACAGTCTCAACAGTCCAACCCTCTGGCCAATTCCCGAGGGCGAAGCTGAGGTGGTAACAGGTCGGAAAAATTGCAAGGGTTACGGTTCGATTTTTTAACCGTCGCACTGTCTGCGGCTTGTGTATCATGAGATCGCAATTCCCCGCTGCCGCCCAATGGTCCATGAGACGCCACCCTCGCGCATGACGCCAGAGACCTGCTGGCCGATGTGACGGTCCATGACCGTGCGCCAGGGGACGAGCGTGAACTCGCGGGATTTTTCGATGACGGCGTATTTTCCGCTCGTAAGTTCGAGGGAGCGGCGAAGCGTTCCTTCGATGGGCTCACCGGGATGCGTCTCGACATAGGGGAGGCCGAGTTCGTCGGAGAGCTGGCCGGCGACGCGGGCGAGTTCGCGCCGGCGCAAAATGGCGAGCATGTTGGCGCGATAGACGACGCGGTCTTGGTCTTCGTGAGCGAGGTCCTCGGCGATCAGCCATTGCCGGCGGCGCTCCATGGCCTCCCGCACGTCGCGGCCGAATCCCGAGGGGCCCAGGGACTCGGGATTATCGGCGACGAGTTCGCGGTCGAGCCAGGTCGCGCCGTCGGCGCGGATCTGTCGCTCCAATGGAAGGCTGGAAAGCGTCTCGACGACCGCCGGCGCCGTTCTGGCCTGTTGGCGTTCGTATTCCGCCACGCGAGCGAGATGATCGGGCGCGATGATCCATGAGCCGTCCGGTTCGCGCGTGACGGCGCCCGTTGCGCGGCGAATGGCCTCGAGCCGGCGCACATGAGTCTCGGCGAAACTTTCTGTGGCGCGCGGATCGTGTTTCAAATGAATGTCGACGCTGTAGCGTCCGCCGTTTGCGGCGGCGATTTCGGCGATGGTCCGGTCTGCCTGCCGCGGCTCGGGCCGCTTCGGCGCCACGCGCACAATGGCGCCCTCGGGCGTCGGCTCCACCGCCTCGCCCTTGCCGATGTCGATGTGATGGACCTTCCCGTCCATGCCGTCGACGATGAGATAATGGCGGTCGCGAAGTTCGTCGGAAAGCCCGCGCGCGACGACGCGCCCGACGATCGGCGCGGCGCCGGGCGCCGAGGGATCGTGGATCGCATAGTCGGCGGCGCTGCGGTTGACGCCTTTCTCGGTCATTTCGCGATGCATCGTCTTGATGATGTCGCCGCGCACGCCCATCCGCCGCAAAGTGTCTTCCAGATCGTCGGCGAGCCGCCATTGGCCAGGTCGCAGCTCTTCGGCGAGCCCGAGGCGCTCCAGTTTCTTCAGGCGGCCGGCGAGGAGCGTGTGCCGGAAGGCGTCGCGCTCCGACGGTAGCACGACGCCATTGTCGTCCCGCATGCGCAGCAGTCGCCGGTCGAGGCTGGTGAGGCGCTCCTGCTCCATCTCGTCGCGCAGTCGAACCTCGATCTCTCTGTCCGTGCGCGGGCCGAGGTCGAGGCTGACGAGTTCGGCGGCGCGTTCGCGAATGCCGTTCGAGATATAATCACGTGCGAGGACGAGATCGGCGCCCTGCTCGTCCTTGCCGCGAAGCATGATATGCGTGTGCGGATGGCCGGTGTTGAAATGATCGACCGCCAACCAGTCGAGGCGCGTCCCGAGGTCTTCCTCCATCTGCGCCATCAGCCGGCGGGTGAGCGGCCTGAGGTCGTCGTATTCGGCGCCGTCCTCCGGCGCGACGATGAAGCGGAACTGGTGTCGGTCCCCATTGCTTCTTTCCAGGAATGCCTTCCCTTCGGTCCGGTCCCGATCCGCCGCGTAAAGTTCGCCGCGCTCCCCCTCGCGGGTCACGCCGTCGCGCTGGATATAGCGCAGGTGCGCCCGCGCCCCATCCATCCCCTTTCCGGCGAGTTTGACAATGCGCGCCTTGACCACGACGCGGCGCTGGCGGAGAGCTTTGAGGCGGTCGCGACTGGCGAGCGCCGCGCCTATGGCGCCGCCGCGCCCGATGCGGCTGAGAGTAGAACCGGGCTTGCGCGTCTGCTTCCCGCCCGCGCGGTTGATCGCCGCGCGCAGCTGATGGGCATAACGCTTGTCGCGTTTCGAGCCGTGCGAACGGATTCTTCCAAGTCGTGGCTCGAAATCGTCGTCCGTCATGTCTGCCTCTTGTGCGGCGTTGCGAAATCAATGACTTGCGGGAACAAGCCTCCGGCGGAGTTGTCGGCCTCCAAAAAAACGGATGTGCAGACAGAAGGATAGCCGCGACGAGGAGGCCGACCTTTATCTTGCCTTTCGCGGCCTTTCGCGGCGTTCCTCAGCTTCCTGCGTTCTACCGCGACCATTTGCGCTTTCATGCTCCGATGGGGGGTGGGGCTGCGGGCGCGAAGCAGCGGCGTCCGGCGTGGAATTCGGCGAAAATCACGTCGGCAATCGAACGGCGCCGATGCATTTGTAGGCTCAATTTTCGCTCGGTTTTCGCGTCGAAAGCGGCACGAAAAGCTCGCTGAGCGGCGCATCGTATTTGTCATCCTTGGAGTCGTTTCCCGCCGTCGAAAGCGGAAAAAACAAGCGCGTTTTCGCGTCGAGTCGAGGCGATTTTCCTGCGCCAGACGCGCGGGAGGTCGCGCCTCGGGAGGCGAAAACGACAGGCGGCCTGGACGCGTTCGACAGCGCTTTTTCGAGCCCGGCAAGATAAGCGCGCGTCTCTTCTGGAAGCGGCTTACCGGTGCGCAGATGCTCCTCGTAACGCGCCGGTCCGGCGTTATAGGCGGCGAAGAGGCCCGGATAGCCGAAGCGCTCGCGCATGGATTTGAGATAGGCCGCCCCGGCGAGAATATTCGCGCGCGGTTCGAACGGATCGGCGCCGAGTTTATGCTGCGCGCGCAATTCCTCCCATGTGGCGGGCATGAGCTGCATGAGCCCCATCGCGCCTTTGGGAGAAACCGCGCGCGGATCGCCCTTGCTCTCGGCGTCGATGACGGCGCGAATCCAAGCCTCCGGAACGCCGAACCGCTGCGACGCTTCGGCGATATGCGCCTGCCAACGTTCAGCGACTACAGCCTCGGCGGGGGCGACGATGGCGCTCGCCGCCGCGACGAAGAGAAGGCTCATTCGGTCCATAGCGGAACGAGCCTCCCGATGACATTGGCGGAGGAAACCGGCCCGAAATAGCGGCTGTCGAAGGAATCGGGGACGGTGTCCATGAGCAGGAATACTTCGCCGCTGGCGAGCTCGCGGCAGCCATGCCAGCGGGGAAGCAATCGGCCCACGCCGTCCTTTTCGAGACGGCGGGCGAAGACCTTTCCGTTGACGATGACGGCGTCTTTGAAGACGCAAACATCGTCGCCCGAGAGCGCCGCGATGCGTTTGACGAGCGGGACGCCGAGAGACAGATAGCCGCGCTCGGCGGCGAGCTGGGCGATCTCATTCGGCGGGCGGACGAGAACGAGATCGCCGCGCCGCGCGTCGCCAGAAGCGACGCGATAAAGGCCTATTGGCGCGCTTGCCGAGACGTTCCAGACGAGTCTCGGCGCGATGTCCGCGAAGGTGGAAAAGCCGATCAGGGCAAGGCCGGAAACGGCGGCGCCAAGGATGGAAACGGCGCGCTTTCTCATCGCTCGTCCCCTTCCTCGGAGGCCGATTTCTTCCGCTCGCCGAGCGACCAGGCGTCGAGATCGTCGATGTGATAGCGGACGTATCGTCCGTGCTTTCGAAAGCGCGGACCGGCGCCGGTGAGGCGCATCTTTTCGAGCGTGCGGCGCGACAAGCCGATGTAGAACGCGGCCTGCGCCGTATTGAGAAACGGGCTGCCGCGCTTCGCCTTGGCGGCGCGCGTGATTTCGTCGTCGTCCATCGTCGTGAGCCTCGCGCATAGCGGCGAAATCCGCCGCAGATGGGCCGAGGATGGCGGCGATGAGCGCGCTCTAGCACGCTCGAAAAGGGGGAGGGTCGAAAAACGATCCCCCGCGCCGCGAACGACGAGAACGCGCGAAAGCCCCGTCGCGGGCCTTCCCGCGGCGGGGCTTTGGGAAGGGACCGGATTACCGGTCCCGCGGCTCCCAGAGGGCGATGTGGGTGACGCCGTCGTCGGTCGGCGTTTCGAGCTTGACGAGGCGGGCGCGGACCCAGTTAGGGCCGAATTCCGGCGCGCCGATCTTGAGGTTGAGGTAGGTCTCGCCGCTCGATTTCGCGACCTGGCTCCAGCCGGCGCCGACCTCGTAGCGCTGCCCATTGCCGGCGAAGACGCGATGGTCGGGCGCGTTTTCGGAGGCCTTCGTCACGGGGACGATGGTGAGGGCGGCCGTGACGTTGAGGGTCTTGAGCGTGCCGGTGAAGCTGCCGTCCGCGAGCTTGGTGAAGGCGCCGAGGGTGATAGCCATTTGAAGTCTCCTTCGCTTTCGTCGCAGGGACCATCCCTGCGATGGCTCGGGCGAAAAGCCCGCCACAGCGCGCGCTTTCACCCGCCGCCGCAGGCGAAGGGCCGAAGCGAAGCGGAGGACCCGAGAGGCGGAAAAATTTGGGAGTGAGCGAAGCGAACGGTCGCGAGGAAGCCGAGCGGATCGGGGCCGCGTCGCGCCTTGCGCGATGGGGCGATCCGGGAGGCGGGGAAATTTTTTCGAAACGAGGGTTGGAAGCGGGCGCGGCGGGCTTAAGCCTTCGAGAGACAAGCGGGGAATGGTCCCTGACGCGTGCGAGAAAGGAGATGTATGGCGTGTTCACCCCAGCGTTTTCCTCTGCGCGTACGTAGCGTTTTCCGAGCCGCTCAAAGCCCGAATTAACGATGCACATCCGCATCGGCTCTGCGGATGGATGGGGGTCCAAAACAATGCACTCGACGCGCTGAATTGCCGATGGGAAGCAGGAGGCGACGCGCCAGATTTGCAAGGCGGAAGATTGCGGCAAACGTCACGCACATCACGTTCGACGCGCAACGGCCCCACGTCGTTGCAACCAATGCTCTTTTTGACAAGGTCGCGCAGTCGCGGAAAGCGTCGCCGAAGCGTAGGACGGCGGACGATCGGCCAAACAGGCTGTTTTGGCTTCGATTATGATCGGGTCGCTCTCCATGCGGACGCGCCTCTCCTGTCGATTGGCTCAAACTCATGACGCCCGAACGCCTCACGCCGTGGACGCCAAAGGCGGCGGCCGAAGCTCCGCGATCATCCGCAAAATCTCGGCGAACAGGCCCCGCGGAATTGCGACTTCCGCCATCTGGAACGCGACGTAGCGGCCATGGCTCACGACCTTCGCGCCGATCTTGACCAGCTTCTCCTTGAGCGTTGTCAGCGACCAGTCCGTGATCGGCTCCGGCGTCGCCAAAGTCCGCAGGAAATTGCCAAGGTTGTAGGCCAGCGCGTGAAGCTAAAGACGCACGGCGTTGGCTGCGAAAGCGTGACATGACAGCCGCGTCCAGTTGATCGCCCCCTTGCCCTCCTTGATCCACTGTTCGCAGGTTCCGCGCTTGTTGTAGAAGAGGCTCGACGCGACATGTTCGTCACGATGAACCCGACGCGCGGGCAAAGCTCGCCTGGACGCCATTCCACCTTGGCGACGACGCGGCGAGGCTTCGTCCAGCTTCCTGCCTGATAGCTGAAGCTCGAATAGTAGCGGCGCGCTTCGTGTGGCGGCCGTCCCGCGGGGCGCGTCAACAGATGGCCGATCCTCTCCTGTAGAATGCGGTTCGTCGGCAGGCGGATCGCGTATTTGACGCCCTCGGCTTCGAGACAGTCGTAAATCACGGGACTGGCGAAGCCGGCGTCGCCGCGGAAGTAGATGCGTGAGACCTGGCCTTTGTAACGCGCCACGACCGGCTTGAGCACGCTGTCCCAGCCGTTGGCGCTGTGGACGTTGCCGGGGCGCAGCGCGCAGCGCTCCAAATCGCCGAACTGGTTGAACAAGAACAACGGATGATAGCACATGCATTCGTAATGGCCGTTCCAGCAGCTCTTCTCCTGTTCGCCATGGGTCGGGCTGACGCTCGAATCCATGTCGAGCAGAATGCCTCTTGGCGGTCGGCGGCTGTGGACGCGGTCGATCCATTGACCGGAGAGATCGGCAAGGGCGGAGAGGTTCTTCTCGGCGGCGAGCCAGCCTGTTTCGAAGCGGCCCATCTGACTCGGCGACGCCGCGCCGGAGAGGGCGGCTCTCCCGCCGACGACCCAGCGCATCGCCGGATCATGCCGAAGCCGCTCGGCGTCGTTGACGTCCTCATAGCCGGCGAGGCGGCCAAAAACGGATTGCCGAAACAATCCGGCCAAGGCGCGCCGCCCGTTCTTGCCGGTGCGGCCGTCGGCCAAAACCTCGCTCGCCATTTCTGTCAGTGAAGAGCGCGTCGTCGAGTTCGCGGTAGGCGAGCAATCCGGCGTCGGAGGTGACCACCGAGCCGCGAAACTCCAGCTTCAGGCGGCGGTCGAAATCGAGCCTGAGAACGCCATCATTCGTTTCACCCGCCGAGTTCGTCATCGCCGCCTTGCTCAAAGAAGCATAACACTCTGAAAATCATGCCATAAATAGCGAAATTGTACAGCAAAATCCTTCGTCATCCGGCGAATGCGGGCTGATATTTGCTCGCCGATGCTCGCCTGTCGATCTGCCAAGAAATCGCAGCGCGGCACCAATCCGACTGGCTCAGGAAAACAAATCCGGTCAACCCTGGGCGCACTTTGGTCCGCGCGCGAAGGATGTCGATCCTTTCCGTTGACGACGCGCCCTCTCATGTGGACAATGGAAGATCATGAGACTTTCGCCAAAACCGCATGGGATGGCGCGCGCGCTCCTTTCGAGCGTCGTCGCTGGCCTTTTTCTCGTGCAAGTCTTGGCTTTTGTCGTTTCATCGAATGGGCGCGTCGCTTTTTCGAGCGGCGACGGCGGCGTCTCGATAGCCATGGCCGGAGAAATTTGCGGCGGCAAGATCGACGACGGCAATAGGCAGCCCGCGCAACCGCACCATCATCATTGCGCTCTTTGCTCCATCGGGAATTACGACGACACGGTGGATGCCGTCGCCGATCTGGCGAAGGTCATCATCGTTCTCGCGCCGGGATCCGACGCCGCGCCGACGTGGTTCATTCATGACGAATTGGCGCCGCTCCCGCTTGGCTGGACCAGTTCCTGGTCGTCTCGCGCGCCTCCCGCTTTGTCCTGATCGACCCCTCGCGGCCTCCCGGGCTGCTCGCGTCTGCTCCGGGTCTTAACGGCCGCTCGCGCCGTTCTCAGGACGACCATCATGTATATTCGAGTGTTGTCGCTCATCGCGGCATTGGCGGCGGGCCATTTCGGCTGGTCAGTGGCGGCGGCCGGCCGAGATCGGGCCTCTCATCTGTTAATGTCGCGAGCTGAAATTGTCACAATCTGCGCCGTCGCGGGGTTGCGCGAAGCGGCGCGGAGCCGTGTGCTCGCCGGCGGCCGACAATTGCATTCACGCTATCCTGCGATCGATTCCGCGCCGGCGAGCGATGTCGCCAGATCGGATGTTTTGTCGCGAGATGACGCTCTCCCGCCGCGTGGTGTCGCGAATGGCTCGGCTCCATACGAAGCGAACAGGTTCGCGTTCTCGCAAATAGCTCGCTAACGAAAGGATCACAAGATGAAGCGTATCGGCCTCATATTCGCTGCCTGCCTCGCGGTTGGCGCGGCAATGGCAAAGGACAATGACCAGGCCGCTCCGGCGTCGTTGGAGAAAGCGCAGGCGATGGACAAGCCGGCTGCGAACGACAAGTCGAAGATGGTTGAGAGGAAGCCAGCGCCGGCAATATCGAAGAAGGAATATCTTCGCTTATTGGCTGTGTCCCTTCGGAAACATGCGCCAAAGTCGGTCGACCGGGCCGGCAAGGTCAAGGTCGCATTCACCGTCGGCGCCAGCGGCCGCGTGGTCTCCCATGAGATCAAATATGCGTCTGATCCAGCTCTCGCGGCGACTGTCGGCCGGATTCTCGCCGCCGTGCAAACGCCGCCGCCGCCCGGAGGGTCGTTCGCCGCCCTCCAGGAATTTTCCTTCCACTGATGGGGGCCTGACTCTGTCTGTAAAGCGCCACCCTGAGACCAGAAATTGATGGTTTCGGCGACAAGAGAGAAGGGGAGCGTCGTGATGAAGTCAGAGCATCGTGACGAATGGCTTTTCGAGGATGTCAAAAGGCAAGTCGCGCATAGTCCGCGTTCAGACGCGTCGCGCGCAGGCTGATGCGCGTCACGCTCGATAAGGAGGCCAAGATGACCGCAACCGTCAAAACCGCGCGTGACGCTGCGCTCGCCGATTACGCGGCTATTTATCGGACCATTTGGCGCTGGCATTTCTATGCGGGGCTCTTTTGCTTGCCCTTCGTGACGATACTTGCCCTGTCGGGCTCGGTTTATCTGTTCAAGCCGCAAATCGACGCCTTTTTCGACCGACCATATAATCATATGGCGCTGTCGGGACCGGCGCGCAGTATCGACGATCAGGTCGAAGCGGCGCTCGCCGCCTTGCCGCAGTCGCGCCTCAAAGGCGTGGCGCTGCGCAACGATGCGAGCGACGCGGCGCGCGTGCAGGTCGTGGACGCGCAGGGGCGCGAACAGCGCGTCCTGGTGCGGCCCGATACGCTCGAAATCCTAAAAGTCGAGGCGGAGAAATGGCGTCTGTCGACGCTGATGCATGACATTCACGGCTCAATGCTGCTCGGCGATGCTGGCGCGATCATATTGGAGCTTGCCGGCGCATGGGCGATCGTGATGATCCTCACGGGACTTTATCTTTGGTGGCCGCGCAACGCCACGGGCCTCGCCGGCGTGCTCTATCCGCGTGGGGGTCGGCCGTTTCTGCGTGATCTGCACGCCGTCACCGGTCTCTATGTGTCATTCTTCGCATTGTTCCTGCTCATATCAGGATTGCCGTGGACGAAAGTCTGGGGAGAGGCGTTTCGCATGTCGCGCGGCATAACGCCGGCGCAGCAGGCGAAGATGGACTGGACGACAGGTCCCGCTTCGGCTCGGGCGCAACGCGTGTCCGCCTATCGCGAAGCGCCGCCGGCGCGCGGCGAAGCGGCGTCGAGCGAACATGAAGGCCATGAAAGCCATGCGGGCATGAACCATGGCGCTGCGCCGACGCGCATCGAAGGTTTTGATAAGCTTGCGGCGATCGCGCGCAGCTATCGCCTCGCCGAGCCGGTGACGCTCGTTCCGCCATCGCCGAAAAATCCGAACTGGCAGGCGCGCTCGGAGTCGCAAAATCGTCCACTGCGCGAGACGCTGAGCTTCGATCCAATAAGCTTCGAATTGGTCAAGCGCGAGGATTTTTCTGGCAAAGCGTTCATCGACAAGGTTGTCGGCGTCGGCGTCGCAGCCCATGAGGGGCATCTTTTTGGCTTCGCCAATCAGTTGCTTGGCCTTGTGACGGCGCTCTCCTTTCTGACGCTCGTCGTCACCTCGCTCTTGATGTGGCTGCGTCGCCGACAGGCGGGCGCGCTCGGAGCGCCGCCGGCGCTTGCCGAAAAACCCAGTCTCGCGCCGGCGCTCGTGCTGTTGATCGTGCTGTTGGGCGTTTTCCTGCCGACGCTCGGCGCATCGCTCATCGTCGTATTGTGCTTCGAAGCCGCGGCCCGTCGCTTCATGCCGGGCGTCGCGCGCTGGCTTGGGCTCGCGCCTCGCGCCGCCTCGGCCTGACGAGGCGCGGACGAAACTGAAAGATGGAGCATGGCGATCATCACAGGTAGAGAGTGTTTAGAGTCGGCCTTGGCCCTCGGCTTCCTTCCCGCGCTCGGCGGGGAGCGCTTCATCGTCGCGAGCGCTCGCGCCGAAACGCAGGCCGTCTTCAAATTGCCCGATCTTGGCTACCCATTCGAGGCGCTGGAGCCGCATATCGACTCGCAGACCCTGCATTTGCATCATGATCGCCATCACGCTGCGGCCGTCACCGAATCGAATGTTCTCGTCGAAAAATATCCCGATCTTGCGAAAAAATCCGCCGTCGCGATCCTCTCGGAACTCGACAAAGTTCCAGAAGCCGTGCGCGCCGGCGTGCGCAACAATCTCGGCAGCCATTGGAGCCATTCTTTCTATTGGGACATCATGATGCCCGGCGGCGCCAAAGAGCCGTCCGGCGATTTGCGATCGGCGATAGAGGCCGCTTTTGGAAGCGTCGCCAATATGA
Source organism: Methylocystis sp. JAN1 (assembly GCF_052186135.1). Lineage (GTDB taxonomy): Bacteria > Pseudomonadota > Alphaproteobacteria > Rhizobiales > Beijerinckiaceae > Methylocystis. The sequence goes on from NZ_CP181499.1 coordinate 616,308, forward strand.
TGGAAAAGATCATCGCCGCGGGCGTTACGCGCCTCGGCTCCGGCTGGGCGTGGCTGGTCGTCGACAGGAAGGGCGAACTCCAGGCGATCTCGACGCAAAATCAGGACACCCCGCTGGAACAGGGCGCCAGGCGCGTCGTTCTCGCCGTCGACGTTTGGGAACATGCCTATTATCTCAAATATCAAGACAAGCGTTCCGACTATCTGAAGGCGTGGTGGAACATCGTGAACTGGGACAAAGCCGCGTCGAATTTCGCAAAGGCGCCGGCGTGATCTCCTAATCTCCACAAGCGGCGCGCCGCGCGCCTAGCTACGTCTCCTGCCAGGAGGGGATATTCCGATGTCCGACATCTCGGTCCAAGGCAAAACAAAACATTTCTGGATCAAGATTACGCCTCCGCCTGGCGTTGACCGGCGCGTCCTGCATGGGACAGCAAAACGAGCTGCGCCGCATGCACGGCAGTGGCGATTACTCCATTAGCGACTTGGCGGAACTCTTCTCCGTTTCCCAGCCAGCCGTCTATTTGATCCTAAACTGCGCCAGATTGTGACCCAGGGAGGCCGATAAGCAGGCTCTTAAAGTTATTCTAATCTTTGCCGCCGTGCAATCTCGGAAACCAAACAGCCCTATGCGAGGCCCAAATCGAAAGGTATAGTTTCTGTCATGCGGCCGCAGGCTGGAAAATCAATTGCAACCCGTATGGCGATGCGCGTTATCGCCTTCGTCCTGCTTTTGATTCAGGCGCTGGCGCCCGTAGTAGCGAAAGACGGCGTTTTCAGCCCGATCACCGGCGTCGTTTGCTCAGGGGACGCTTCCAATTCGGATGCGCCGCTTGAGCGTCATCATTCGGGGTTTTGTTGTATTTCCTCATGCGCCGCCTGCGGTTGCAGCGATATCACACGAGCTTGCATCTTTGTAGATCGCGCCGTTTGTTCCGCGCTTTCCAGGGCTTGGGATAATTGTGATGCTGGTCCAATCGCGTCGCTGAAGCATTGCGATTTCTCAGCGCGCGGGCCTCCGGCGATTTTCTAGCGCGCACCTCGCTCGAATCCCTGTCATCAGCTGAGCTGCACGGCAACCTGAGCGATTCCGCGTATTTGCGGCGCTTACGAATGTGCTGATTGCGATTTGATCGAGGCGGGAAGCATGGCCGCTTCGGGCGGCGCGTATCGCGCCTTTCCTTCAACGTGGCTGAGACAGATCAAGTGTTCCAGCCCCTGCCTAAAGGCCATCCAATGTCGCACCGAAAGGATTTGAGGCGGCGCAAGGACGTTCGCCCCGAGTTTCCCTTTCGAGGTTTTATCCGCTCAGCCGAGGGAGGCCTATCATGCCGCCGTTAAACTTGGTCGTGGAGAACCTCTGCCGGTTCCATGGACGGGAGTTGCATGACTTTCTCGTCCGTCGAGTCGGCGCGCAGCAAGCTGACGATATCGCGCAAGAGGCCTATGTTCATGCGCTCCAGCAAAACGACATCGCCTTGGCTAGGGAACCCAAGGCGTATCTTTTCTGTATCGCCGCCAATCTGGCGATCGACGCAAAGCGTCGTGAGCGAGTTCGGTCCCGTTACGCCGAAAACGAAGGGACGCTCCGTGTTCTCGTCGGAAACGCCCACAGTTCGGAAGTGGCGATCGAAGTCTCCGTTGAACTCCGCCAACTCTGCGCTTTTCTGGACGAACTCTCGCCGCAATGCCGCAACGCCTTTTTCCTCTATTGGATCAATGATCTGAACCATTCGGAAACAGCCCGACGGCTTGGGGTCACAGTGAGAACGGTCCAACGTCATCTGCTTAAGGCGCACGAACATTTGCGGCGTCGAGCCGGCCAGCAATCCATCCCATGACTCCGGGCGCCGGGCGCCGGAACCGGAACGAGCCCCTCTGTCCGTGGCGGCGCGCCGCCACGGGAACGAAACATCCTGGTTAAAAAAATTCGGATCGACGGCAAAATATCGTGTCGTCTTTTGTGCTCCTGAAACGTCTCATACTACAGCAAAGGTCCACCCGCGGCGAGGCTGTGATCGGCGACGATGATTGGGCCGGACAAAAGGAGTCGAAATGCGCATAGGAAGTTTAGCGCTCGGACTGGCCATAGCGGCGGTCCAGATCGAGGCGCCGCAGGCCGCTTCTCCCGCAAAACAACCCATCACTATTTCATTTGGCTTGGCCGCCGGCGGCAAGAGCGTCGACTGCGGCCACGACATTGCCGAGCTGGGAGCCGCCAAGCTGCCGGCGAAACTACGCGACGCCCGATTCTATATCTCGGCGCCGGCGCTGATCGATAAAGCGGGCAAGGAAGTTCCGATCGAACTGGAGAGGAACGATTGGCAATACGCCAACGTCGCCTTGCTGAATTTCGCCGACAAATCCGGCAGCTGCAAGGGGATGTCGGCTCTCAACGACAGCGTCAAGGGAACGGCGCCGCCCGGTCGCTACCAGGGTTTCAGTTTTGTTGTCGGCGTGCCGAGCATGACCAAGGGCGAAAACGGCAAAGACGTTGCGCTCAACCACTCCAATTTTGCGACTGCGCCCGCGCCCTTGGATATTCAGTCAATGAGCTGGAACTGGCAGGCGGGCCGGAAATTTATGAAGATCGAGGTCGATCCCGAAGGCGGGGTGACCCGCAAGCCGCCGCCTCCCAAGCCCGCTTCAAGGGAAACGCCGCCCACAGGCGCGCCCGACGCCAAATCCGATCTCGCCAAGGCGGACACCCCTCCCACAGAGCCCGTGAAAGTGAACGCTGACGGAACGATCACCGTCGTGACTTGGATGCTGCATCTTGGGTCAACCGGCTGTAAAGGCGACCCGCTCACCGGCGAGATCATTTCCTGCGCGAGCCCTAACCGAATTCCCGTGAAGCTCAGTTCCTTCGATCCCGCCACACAGCGGGTCGTTCTCGATCTGGAGGCGTTGGTCGCAGGGATCGATCTCAGTCACGATAAAGGTGGGGCCACCGGCTGCATGAGCGGGCCTGTTGACCCCGAGTGCGCGCCAATCTTCGAAAATATCGGTCTCAATCTCACGGAAACGGCTCCTGATGCAAATGACGCCGGCAGACCTTCAGGGCGCGTCAGCAAGGTCTTCCGCGCGGCGTCGAAGACTCTCATGGGAGCCAGCAAGTGATAAAGGCGTTCTTCTCTTCCCTCAGTCTCGTGGCGGCGCTGATCGCATGGGGCGCGTTATCGAATGCGGCCGAAATCAAAACGAATTGGATTTGGTCGCTGCCCGATTATTTGCCGCCACCGCGCGTTCCCATCGACAATCCAATGTCGGAGACGCGCTTTCAGTTGGGCCGCAAACTCTTCTATGACACGCGGCTGTCGGGCAATGGCAAGGAGAGCTGCGCCTCCTGCCATGTCCAGGCTCTCGCCTTCACCGATGGGCGGAAAGTTGCGGTCGGCGCAACCGGCGAAACGACGCCGCGCAATTCGCCGAGTATCGCCAACGCCGCCTGGCGGGCGACGCTGACCTGGGCGAACCCCGCGATGGTGACGCTGGAACGTCAAATGGAGGGGCCGCTGTTCGGCGAGGCGCCGATTGAAATGGGCGTGAATGACAACAATCGCAAGGAAATTTTGGCTCGCTTCGCCAGCGATGCGGATTATCGGCACGATTTCGCGCTGGCGTTCCCCAATGAAGCCGAACCGATCAGCTTCGGAAACATCATCAAGGCGATCGCTGTGTTTGAACGCGGCGTCGTGTCGGCCTCCTCGAAATATGATCTCTATCTGCAAGGCAAGGCGACGCTTACCCCTGAGGAAACGCGCGGCAAGGACTTGTTCTTTGGCGAGAAGGCGGAGTGCCATCACTGCCATGGCAGCGTCAATTTCGACGACCAGTTCTATCATGCGACGACGCGCGAGATCGAAACGCCGTTCCACAACACCGGGCTCTACGACATCGATGGCAAGGGCGGCTATCCCGCGCCTAATCGCGGCGTGTTCGAGTCGAGCGGCGCGCCCGACGATATGGGGAAATTTCGCGCCCCCAGCCTAAGGAATATTGCGGTGACGGGCCCCTACATGCACGACGGCAGCGTCGCGACTCTAGAAGAAGTGATCGACATTTACGCGGCCGGCGGACGCGATGTGGCGAGCGGTCCTCTGAAAGGGGATGGACGTTACAATGCGCACAAAAGCGAACTCATCGTTCCGATCGATCTCAACTCCCAGGAGAAGAGCGATATCATCGCTTTCCTCAAGACCTTGACCGACGACGAGCTATTGCATGCGCCGCGCTTTTCCAACCCATGGGCCGAAAAGCGAAAGGCGGGCATCGACAGTAAAGGATCACAAGCGAACTAATATCCGTCACGCGGTTACATAACCAAAGTATAACCAATATTTTTATTGACGAGGTATGCTGCATGTGATAAAATAAATCGCTACGCGATTCTTCATATAAATCGTGTAGCGCCTTATGGACGCGCATTATACTTAGCGCGAGATGAGGCTTTGTTTCAACATGCGACTATAGGAGGCTATCATGGTTATCAAGATCGCGAAGCGCACGACCCTCGCCGTCAATGGCCGAGCCGGTGCCGACTGCGGCACCGCCTGCTGGGGCTAAGACAAACGCGTGCGTCGTCCTTGCGGGCGGCGCACGCAAAATTTCTTTTCAAGCGTCGCGCGCGAGGCGGTTGAGATGCGGATTGGATTCAATTTCACGCTCGTCGAAACGGCCGATATGGTTCGGCGCATGTTCGCCGAAGGCCATATCGACTACTGCGAATTGCTGATCGACAATTTCTTTTGCGTGCGCCCTGCGGAGCTCGCGCGCGCCTTTGATTGTCCGACTGGCTTCCATATCATGTTTTCGGAGTTCATCGACGCGGATATCGATGCGCTCGCGGATTTCGGCAAACGCATTCGGCTGTTCATTCAGGAAATGCGGCCGCTTTATGTATCGGATCATGGCGCGAGCTTCACGCATCAAGGCGTGAATCTATTCCATCTGGGCGAGCTCGATTATGTGCGCGACTATGATCGCGTGCGCGCGCGCGTCGACCTATGGCAGGAAATGCTGGGCCAACGCCTTTTCATCGAGAATTACCCTTCCATCATGGACGGCGGTTGGGAAGCGCCCCGCTTTTTTGAGCGCCTCATGCATGACACCGGAGCGGGCGCGCTCTTTGACGCCTCCAATGCGGTATGCGCCAATCTCAATTGCGGCGCGCCGCTCGAAGCCTGGGACAAGGTGATCGCGGCGACGCCGCATTTCCATGTCGCCGGCTATAGTCGAGCAGTCAATCCGCCGCATATCATTCACGATTCCCATTCGGAGGAAATGTCGGAAAAGACGCTCTCTTTCCTGCGCGGCCGCCGGCATATTTTCGACAAGCCGGACGCAACGATGACATACGAACGCGACGGCAATATCGAATATGACTCGATCGTCGCCGACTTGCGGCGCCTGCGCGAAATCTTCAACAATAAAGTGGAGGAACGGCGCAATGAGCCCGACATCGCTTCCGCGCACTGACCGGGAATTGTACGACGTTCTCGCCTCGCCAAAGGCGATCCGGGATTATCCGCAAGATTCGCTCGCTTACGGACGCATAGACGTCAGCCTGCGCGCCTATTGGCATTCGACCTTCGACGCTTGCCCGGAGCTCCTCGATTTGTCGGGTCCCGACGGGATGGCGATTTTCTCGCCCTTCATGGAATGGGCGCGCGAGCGCGGCGTTCGTTTCACCTGGTCGTATTATCTATGGCTGTATCGTTGGCTGGAGCGTTCCAAGTTCGGCGATCGGCTGAGCGATGAATTGTTGCAGTCGCTGATGGGCGCGTCGGCGGCGCGCTGGGCCATCCGCGATCGCAGCGCCGCCTACGGCCTTGCGATCGGCTGCGCCGCGACGCGAAATCTCGTCGTCGGATGGAAATGCAATAGTCTAAGCGCGGGACGACAAGTCGAATTGATCGAGCCCGAGGAGCCCATTCCGGCGGGAGATGAGTTCTTCGGCTTTTTTACGATTTCCACGCCGGAGATTTCAACCTTCCCGGGATGGCGGAGTCTTCCCTTATGAAGGAAGCGAGCTTGTGGCGGGGATTTTTCCCGCTGCTCGCATCTCTGTCGATCGCGCCAATTTCGTTTCAGGTCGATTTGGCGATGGTCGCGAAGCTCGGCGTGGGGGCGCCGGCGGCTTATGCGTTGCTCGCGCGGATCGCGCTTCTAGATAGTACGCTCGTCGCCGCGGTCGGCGTCGTCGCCTCCGTGATGGTCGCCAAGGCGCGGGATCGTCGCGACAAATTGGCCATAATCGGCCAATTATGGGCGGCGGCGTTCGCCGTGGGGTTGTGCGCCTGCGCGGTCGGTTGCGCGGTCTATCCGACTGCCCTGCGGCTGATCGGCGGAACGCGGGAGGTCGTCGCGCTCGCATCCGCGGCGCTCGGCTGGCATCTTGCGGCGATTCCTTTTCGAATTCTGTCCGGCGTCGGCCTGTTCATCCTATTTGCGATGGAGCGCGGACGGCTCGCGCTGAGCTGGAAACTTTTCGAAGTCGCGCTGAAGGCGATCGGCGCCTATGCGCTGATCTATCCGTTCGGCTTCGGATTCGCCGGATGTTTCGTGGCGGGCTTTGCGACGTCCGTCGCCGGCGCGGCGACGACCTTCGGCATGGTTTGCGCCGAAGGCGCCGCCGCGCCGCGGCTTCCGCCTTGGAGCTTTGCGCGCGCCTTTCTCGCCGACGCGATGTGGGAGGCGTCGAGAATTTTGTCTCCGCAGCTGCTTGTCCTCGCTTCGCTCGCGCTGTTCGCCGCGCCCTGGCTTGGACGTTTCGAGCCGGAGCGCGTCGATTCTTACGCTGCGGGACAAATCCTTGTCCTGTTCCTCTTCACGCCTTTCACGGCGCTCACGCGTTTTCTCGCCATGCGCCTCACGGGCTCCACGCGCGAGGCGATCGCCCCCCTATTGCGACAGGGACTTCCGATCGCCCTCGTCGCCGCGGCGCTGCTGCTGATCGGGGGCGATTGGCTCGGGGCGGCGATCTATCAGCGCGAGGGGCGCTGGTGGTCGGCTTTCGTCGAAGCGCTCGCCCTATCGCTGCCGATCCGCTATGCGGCGAATGTCATGCGCGGCGCGTTGCAGTCGGGCGGCCGCTTCGCCGACGCGGCGGCGACCGATGGTTTCGCCGCCGCCTTCGTCGCGTTGCCGCTGACGGCGATCGGATTGCATCTCGACACGCCGGCGATCGCCTATCTCGCCCTCGTCGCACCTGAAACGCTCTGCGCCGCCATTCTTTGGAACCGCGTCGCGGATGCGCGCGCCGCGCGGGCGCAAACGGTTCTGCAGCTTTGAACGCGGGGCGACGATGAGCGGAGCGTCGCCGGTCAGGGAGGAAAGCGCGATGCGCATGAAACCTATACGCACGCAGGTGCTTATTCGCGGGGGCGGCTATGCGGGGCTGGCGGCGGCCATGCTGCTAGCCTGGCGAGGCGTGTCCTGTCTCGTGGCGGAACGTCACGCCGCCGTTTCTCGCCACCCGAAAGCGCATGGCGTCAATCGGCGCAGCATGGAGCTGCTTCGGGTCATTCCGGGTTTGGAGCAAGATCTCTTCGCGGCCTCTCGCGGCGCCGCCAATGACGTCGACGTCTATATTGCGGAGACAGTAGCGGGTCCAAGGCAAAGGACGCTCGTTGCAAAGAGCGATTTCGACCGTCCCAATATTTCCCCGGCGCAAATCTGCACCGCCGGCCAGGATCGGGTGGAGCCCATCTTCCTCTTACATGCGCGCGCGCTGGGCGCGGATGTGCGGTTTTCGACGACGCTGACGCAATTCGCGCAGGACGCGGACGGCGTGACGGCCCTTCTGCGCGAAGCCGAAGATGGGCGGGAGTATGAAGTGCGCGCGGATTACATGATCGCGGCGGATGGGGCGCATGGCGTCACGCGCGACACGCTTGGCATAGCGATGGCGGGGCCCGGCGTCATTTCCCACTCGGCCTCGATTCTGTTCGAGGCCGATCTGTCCAAGGTCATGCCGAATGGCGGCTTCACGCTGTGTTATTTGCGTAATCCCGCCTTCACCGGCGTTTTCGTGAGCTGCGACGATCCCAATCGAGGACAGCTCAACGTTGCCTTCGATCCCGAGGTAGAATCGCCCGAGTCCTATGACGCGGCGCGTTGCGCCGCGCTCGTGCGCGCGGCGCTCGGAGTCGGCGAGATCGAGGTGAAGGTGCTCGATATTTTGTTCTGGCGAAAATCGGCCCTAATCGCCGAGAGCATGGCGCGTGGGCGCATTTTCCTCATGGGCGACGCCGCTCACCTCATGCCGCCGGTCGGCGGGCTCGGCGGTCAGACGGCGCTGCAGGATGCCGCCGACATCTCCTGGAAGCTTGCTTATGTGCTGAAAGGCCACGCCGGACCAGCGCTGCTCGAGACTTACCAGGCCGAGCGCCTGCCCGTCGCCCATATCGCCCTGTCGCGCCAACTCGCCAATTATGTGGAGAGGCTGCAGCCCGAGCGCGACGATGTGAGAATACGCGCGCATGAAGCCGATTATGTCAGCGCGGCGATGGGCTATCGCTATCGCTCCGCCGCTATCGCGCTCGACGCCAGCGACGATGGCGCGGAGACCGAAAGCCCGCTGCGACCGTCCGGCTCTCCAGGCACGCGTTTGCCTCATGTCGAACTGCGCAAGGATGGTCATCTCCTCTCGACGCATGATTTCATCGGCCGCGACTTCGCGCTTTTCGTCGGCCCTCGCGGCCTGGCCTTCGCCGAGGCGGCGCGGCGCCTTGCGGCGTCGGGCGCGCCGCTCCAATGCGTGCGATTATCCGTCGACGCGATCGACGAATCGAACAGCTTTCTTGACAAGATTGGGCTCGCCGAAGACGGCGCGCTGCTCGCGCGTCCCGACGGCTATATCGCATGGCGTTCGCCAAGCGCACGGGAAGACGCCGCGCGCGCGTTGGAAGAAGCGCTGGCGCGCGTTTGCTGTCTGCCGTCTCCGTCGCCATGCGCCTCTCCCGTGCCTTACGTTTCGGAGCACAGCCTTTGACCATCGATGTGGCGTATGCGACGTCTCTCGACGCTATCCGAGCAAAGCTCGACGAGGATGGCTATTTCTTTTCCGAGCAACCGATCGGGGGCGACGCTTTTGAACGCGTCTGCGCGGATCTCGGCCCGATCATCAACAAAAGCGAAATCCGCGTCGAGGCGGGCGCGACCACTTATTTCAAGCGCAAGGATCCGTTGCCTTATCATACGGATTCGCCTTTCGCGCGTTATGTCGCCTGGCGATGCGAGGCCCAGCAGGACATTGGCGGCGAAATGCGTCTTAAGGATACGAAGCCGCTCTTCGACGCTGCGCCCCTTGCGCAGACAGACGCGTTGCGGCGCGCGATGGTGCGCTTTCCTGCGATCAAGGGCGCGCATGAGGCCGGAAGGCTGCCGGCGCTTTCGGGCGATTCGCGCCGCGGCTGGCGCCTCAATTACGCGCCCTGGCTGATCTCGAAGGACACATTGGCGCCGGCGGGGCGGGCCCTCGTCGCGGCGCTCGACGAGTTTCCCGGCGGCGACGCGAGCGTCGCGATCCCGCTGCGGCCCGGCAGTCTGCTCATCATCGACAACCGACGCATGCTGCATGGCCGCGGCGAACTCGACGGCGACAAACGCGTTTTGCTGCGCTTCTGGATCGGCGATTGAGGCCGCAAGCTTACCACTCGCGGCCTCATCGCGCCACATCCATAAACTGGCACAAGTTCTGATCGAAAAAGTCTGTCAACTTTTTTGGGAACTCGCACTAGAACTCCACGCGCAGCGAACCCAAAATATTTCGCGGCGCGCCGGCCGTGCCGGCGTAGCGGCCCGGAAAATTGGAAGTTCCGTAATAATAGTTCTGGTTGAGAAGATTATCGACGTTCACCTGCGCCGTGACATGCGCCGGCCCGAGCGCGAAGCGGTACGAGGCCATAGCCCGCACCAGCGTATAGGCCGGATTGAGGTAGGTGTTCGCCGGATCGACCCAGGAGTTCCCTATCCAGGTGAAGCCGCCGCCGACGCTCAAGCCCCTAAGGTCGCCATCGGCGTCATATTTGAGCCAGAGGCTTCCCATGTTGTCCGGCACGGCGGGCATTCGCTTGCCGACGACGGGCGCCTGCGTGCGAATGTCGAAGGGATCATTGAGCGGAAGGATCGACCCCTTGGTGACATGTGTGCTCAAATGCGAAAAATTCGCGATCACGCTCCAATTGTCGTCGACCTTCCCCGTGACGTCCAACTCCACGCCCTGGCTCTCGGCGTCCAGCAGATCGACGACAAAGCCCCTGAGCGCATTTGGCGCGGTCGGCGTATTCTGCGCCAGATTGTATTTCTTTATGTCGAAATAGGCGACGGTGGCGAGCAGGCGCTTGTCGAAGAACTCGCCCTTCACGCCGCCTTCCCATTGAATCGCCTGCTGCGACCCGAGTGGCGTATTCGCACGCGTTACGCCGTTGTTAACACCGAAGGATTGCGTGTAATTGCCGTAAACCGAGAGCCAGGGCCACGGTTGAACGACAAGGCCCACGCGGGGACTAAAGAAGCGATCCTTCGTCGTAACGCCCAACACATTGGCGCGATCGAGCGCATTGTTGATAATGGTCGAATTCGACTGTCCGATCGAGCTGAGCGCCGAGGCGAAGTCGTAGCGCCCGCCAAGCAGAAAATGCACGCGGTCGTCGAAGGCGGAGATCATATCCTGGGCGTAGAAGCCCTGCCATTCCTGCTTTCTGATCGCGGCGGCGCCGTTCGCGGGAATGAGGAACCGCGACAGGCCAAAGGGCGTGTAGATCGGCGCGAAGACGTTGATATTTTGGGCGATGTTCGCCTGATAAATATTGGCGACATTGGCGAAGCTCACATGATCCGTTCCAAACAGCACCGCATGCTGTAACGGCCCCGTGTAGAACTTGCCGTTCAGATCGAGATTGCCGGTGATGGTTCTGAGGGCGACCGGCCCGTAATTGAGCGAAAGAGTGGAGGTTCCAAAAAGGCTGTTCGCGGGGCAGGCGCCCGGCGGCAGGGCGGGATTGGGAACGGGCGGCGCGTTGACGCAAATGGTGAACATGCTCGACTGGATCGAGCGCGTATTGTTATACGCGAATCGATTGGTGACGCTCCAATCTTCATTGAGGTCGTATTTCCAATCATAGCCGACGAATCTGCGCATATCATGGTCGGGATTATTGACGGTGATGCTTGGATCGCCGATGTAGCGGCTGATTGGAATTGGCGCCGCATTATAGCCGATGGCGGGAATGTTCGGATTATTGTCGACGTAATAAAGGTCCTGATATTCGGCGTCGATGTTCAGCTTGAAATTTTGGGTGGGATGATAGGTGAGCGTCGCCGAGCCGAACCATCTATCGTCCTGGGCGAAATCGATGAAGGACGGATTATGGTAATATTCGGCGTTTACGCGATAGAGCCAGCTCTTATCCTCGGTCAAAGGGCCGGTGGCGTCGAGCGTCGTGCGCGCGACGCCGAATGAGCCCCCCTGTTGCTGCACGGAGTAATAGGGCGTCTCCAGGGGGCGTTTGACGATCATGTCGACAAGGCCGCCGGGCTCGATTCGTCCGTAGAGCATGGCGGCTGGCCCCTTGACAACCTCGAGCGACTGTAGATTCGCGGTGCTGGGGCAACGCTCGTTCGGCACAAGAACGCCGTTGCGGTAGAGTTGCGCCATCGACAGCGTGCCGGTCTGGAAACCGCGAATCATGAGATTTTGAAAGAGCGTGCAGTTCATGGGCAGAGGCGCCACGCTACTGACATTGCCGATGATCGCCTGGCTGACGTTGGTCGTCTGTTGATCGTCCATCGTCTGGCGCGTCACGGTCTGCACCGCGATCGGAATTTGCAAAATCGGCTTGTTGAGCTTGACTGATACCGTTCGGTCCGTCTTGTAGCCGGTGACGCGGTCGCCTGTCTGCGCGGTGCGCGCGTCAACCGATCGGCCCGCAGGGATGGGTGCGCCGCTCGGATGAGGCTCCGAGGACCGAGCTCTCTGCGCGGCGCCGATTTCGATCGGCGGCAGGGCTTCCTGCGCGACAGCGGAAGTTGAAATAAACGTTAATGTAAGCGCGCCGGCGGAAACGCCGCGCAACAGGGCAGTGCGAACCATTTGGAATTCTCCTGGCGCGGCGTCATACGCCCGCGCGAGCCGAGACGAAGGGATGCGGCCAAGGGTGCGATCCCTCGCGCCGCGTTCAGTCGGTCAGGAGAAAGACGGAGGCGCCCGCGATGACCAGGAGCTGGTCCAGCCGGGCGGGAACGGCGTGAACTCGTCATGGACAAGCCCCGCCAGCGTGTCGTCCGATCGCGGCGCCAACACGGCAATGACGCTCGCCAAAAGGGCGACCACATCGGTCGCTTGGTCTCGATGGCCAAGGGAGCACAAAGTGCAATGGCGATGATGGCTATGAGGCGCTGGCGTCTCGCCGTCGGCATCCGTCTTGGCTTGGCAGATTTCGCCCGCCATGGCGATCGACGCCGCGGCGTCGCCGCTCGCAAAAGCGATGCGCCCGTTCGAAGTGAAAACGAAGGCAAGAGTTTGCAGAAGGAACAGGCAAGCGACGGCGCCCGCGATAAACGCGCGCGCCGTTTCTCTCGCTGTCAGACTGGCCTTCCTCATAAATTCATGAATAGGCCTCCTGACTTTTACGCGTCAACATGACGGGGGGCGTCAATTATTTTATTCTTTGACTGTTGCTCAAAAGACACAATCTCAAGGCGGTCGGGACCCAATGACGCCGCGCCTTCCAATGAAAGAACAGGCGGTTCGCGAAAGCGCAAAGCCTTTCACAATCGCGTTCAGCCGCGGTTAATCGACTGCGCGCCAAGCTCCACACGCTGCGCGGCTTTCGCTGGCTGACGCAGATCAAATCAGCCTTCGGCAAGGGACATTACGACCATGAGACTCATGCCTATCGCTGCTGTAACGCTCACGGTGGGATTCTCTATCCCGGCGGCGGCGATGCCTCTGGCGCCGGCGCCATCGCCAGAGGCGCCCATCGTTCAGGTGTGGGGCGGCTGCGGCCCCTATGGCCATCGCGGTCCATATGGCGGCTGCCGCCCAGGTGGCCAGTGGGGAGGCTATCGCTGGGGCCGCCCCTGCCCGCCTGGCTTCCACCTCGGGCCATACGGACGCCGGTGTTGGCCCAACTGGCGCTACTATTGAGATTCTCATATCACACATAGAACGGCGCCTGATCGCTTCTCGAGCGCCGCGGCCGGGCTGCCGCGGCGCGGACAAACGGCGCCGATCGTCCCTCTTTGCGTCCGGATTGGATAAAGAGTCAGAAACACCAGCTAAGCTGGTGGTTTGATGGGGAACCGCTAAAAGCGGTTTTAAAGGACTCTGCTGCTTTTGAGATGGGACTATGGGATCAGGGCAAGCTGGTCCATTTCACGATCCTGCAGCTCTTGGTTCTTGATGTAGGCTCGGATGGTTTCCTCGTCTCGTCCCACTGTCGAGACGAAATAGCCCCGAGCCCAGAACTTGTGCCCCGTGAAATTGCACGCCTTGCGCTCGCCGTTTTGCACGATCCAGATCGAATTCTTGCCCTTCATGAAGGCGATCACCTCCGCCACGGAATATTTCGGCGGGATCGAAATGAGCATGTGAACATGGTCGGGCATCAGATGCCCTTCCTCGATCTTGCTCTCGCGGCGCCGCGCCAATTCGTGGAACACGTCGCCAAGGCGCTTCTTGATGACCCTGAAAATCGCCTTCTTTCGGTATTTCGGGATGAAAACCACATGATATTTGCACTCCCATGTGGCATGGTTCTGGTGATGTAGCTGCGTCATTAGGGTCACCTTCAAGGGAATAGCGGTTCCCAAGGAGACCCCTCTCATTGCTCGACCCGCGAGCCACTCATGAAAACGTGTCCGCTGTCGCGTCGCTCCTTCGGCCGCATCGTAAGCCCTCCGATTCACCCTCTCGGAGAAACAGAATCACGCCGCGAAGCCAACATCAATTTGCAAGAAAACAGCCCGAACGCCCCCAAACCTTGCAAAACAACAGACGCCGACGGCGCTCGAACACGCCTCCTGTCAAATGGTTGTGGGTTCTTCACGGGCGACGATTGCGACGGGGAACGGCGAAACGCTGTTCCGCGCCGCTTGTGGGCTGGCCGAGGTAGAGGTAGACCGCGCGCGCTCCTTTGCGGGAAAGTTCTGCCGATCGATGCGCTGCCCGGTCGATGAAGCGGCGCACTACGCGCCGCCATCGCCGAAATTCCACACCGGAATGCCCATTTTGCGGGCCTTGCCGGCGAGGTTCTTGGAGACGCCCGAGCCGGGAAAGGCGATGACGCCGATGGGGAGCGTTTCGAGCATCGCGTCGTTGCGCTTGAAGGGCGCGGCGTTCTTGTGGCGCTTCCAGTCGGGCTTGAAAACGATTTGCGGAACGGAGCGATTTTCGGCCCAGCAAGCGGCGATACGCTCGGCGCCCTTGGGCGAACCGCCATGGACGAGCGCCATGTCGGGATGTTTCGCGCGCGCCTTGTCGAGCGCGTCCCAGATGCGCATGTGATCGTTGCATTCGGCGCCGCCGGTGAAGGCGATGCGCGGGCCTTTCGGCAAGAGCGGCTCGATTTCCGCCTTGCGTTTGGCGGCGAGAAAATCGCGGCTGTCGATCATGGCGGCGGTGAGCGCCTTGCGGTTGACAACCGACCCGGCGCGCGGGCGCCAGGCGGAGCCGGTCGTCGCCTCGAACGCTTCGGCGGCCATGTCGCGGAAGGCTTCGAACGCGTTGCGGCGCTCGATGAGCGACACGCCCTGCGCGGTCAGGCGCTCGAGTTCGACGGACCTCACCTCGGAGCCGTCCTGTTCGGCCTGCGAGCGCCGTTGCGCCTGCTCATTGTCGTCGAGGGCGCGATCGAGCCGTGCGATCTTGCGGTGGAAAATGTTGACGAAGGCCCAGACGAGATCGGCGAGATCGTCTTCGAGCCGCGTGCCGGAGACGAGAGCGGAAAGGCTTTCGACGCAGTTGGAGATTTCGAGCGCGGCGTGGTCGGCTTCGGGCAAGGGGCGCGGATCGGGCTCGTCGGCGTTGGGGCGATAGCCGTAGAGCTGCAATTCTTCGAGAAGATGGGCGGTGGGGGACGACGCGTGAAACGGCTCGCTGGCGGCGTCGCGGGAAGAGAAGAGATCGTGCGGCATGGCGGTTCTCCCGTCTCGAGGCCGCGCCTGTCGCGGCCTTGTCCTGAGGATCGCCCGCCGGAGGCTTTGAGGCCGGGCCGCACCCTTAAGGGCCGAAACGAAGTGGAGGACGGCGCAAGGCGCCGTTGCGGCCCGGCCGGCCTCCGGCAGATCCCCCAATAGGACAAGGCCGCGGCGCGGCCCTCTTGTGAGGGGAGCCGCCGGGGCGTTCTCGCTCCTTGCCGGCCGGCGCCTGTGGGCGAAAACGCGTTTCGTCACGCTGCATCGTGAGCGAAAAGAAAGCGCGGAATATCGTCCGCGACGAATTGCCCGGCGATCCACGCCCGGAGCCGATCCGGGCCGAGCGTCAACAAATCGGCGTTGAAATCCTCCGCTCTCGGCGTAAGCGCGCGAATGTCGATAGTGCTGTGGCGATTACGCTCGCGCAATTTTTCCTCCGCGAGGCGGCCGGCTTCGTCATCGTCGCGCGCGACATAGAGACGGCGCAGCGTCGCGGGGAGATCGAGGGGGGCGAGATGGGCGGCGGAAAGCGCGGCGATCATGGGTATGGCGGGCATGATGGTTTTGAGCGCCAGCGTCGTTTCGAGCCCTTCCGCGACCGTGAGCACGTCGACGGCGCGCCCGAAGCGCACGCCATTGCCGAGCAGATGGCCCATGGCGCGGCGCGGCTGGGCGAGCGGCGCCCTGCCGCCCGAGGGGTCGAGCCAGGTGCGATGAACGCCGGTTATGGCGCCGTCGAGATCGGTGACGGCGGCGACGAGCGCGGGCCAGACCTCGCGGCGAGAGGGCGTGCGGTGGAAGCAGCGCGGATGAAAGCGCAAGGCGGAAACATCCGCCTGCAAGACGACGCCGCGGCTTCGAAGATAGGATTCCGCGAGCGTATTGCGGATCGGGCGCGACGCGGCGAACAATCGCCGCGCGGCGTCGGGCGAGCCGCTCGGCGCCGGCGGTTCGCGCAAATTTGGAGCGGACGACGCAATCGGCAAGCGCAGGAAATTTTGCGCCTCGTCGAGCGCCGCGCGGAAGTCGAGGCCGCGATTGAGGGCGATGAGATCGATGAGATCGCCAAATTGCCCTGTCGCGGCGTCGGCCCAATTCCCAGCGCGTTCTCCCGATAGGCGGACATAAAGGCTGCGGCCCGGCGCGTTCGTGACGTCGCCGACGAGCCAGTATCGGCCCTGCCTGCGGCCATTGGCGAGATAATGGCGGCAGACCGCCTCGGCGTTTTGGCCGAGACGGCGCGCGAGTTCGGCGGCCTTGGCCATGGCTCACCCCTTTTGCGCGATTTCGGAGAGGGGCCAGCGGTCGATCAGGTTTTCGAAGACCGCCTTTCCGCATTCACCGGTCGGAACGAAGAGCCGCAGTTTCCAGGACATGATTTCGGCGATGAGCCCCCGCGCCTTGAGCGCGTCGACCATGCCGGAGGTGAAGCCCGCGAACTCCAAGCGGTAATCCTGCATGACGCGCACGCGGCGCAGGGACAGCCCATCTGCAAGATGCAGGATCGCCTTGCCCTCGTTGAGCGCGGCCCAGGCGTCATCGACCGATATTTTCGCAGCGTCGACGCCGAGATTGCGGCAGAGGGCTTGCGCTTCGGCCGGCGACAAGAGGCGGCCGATGACGCGCTCGCCCTCGTCGGTCTGAAGGCGATAGACGCGGCAATTTTCGTCCGGGAGACGCCGCCAGATCGGAAGAAGCAGACCGGTGACGAGATGGACGACGCTCGTCGTGAACTCGGGGACGTTGGCGAGTTCGACCTCCCAGGCGCGCGCGAAACTTTCCGCGTCCGCCTCCTGCCATTGCGTCTGTGCGAGCGCGTCGAGCGGCAGGCTCATGCGCTCCAGCGGGCGAATGAGGCGCGCGCGCCGTTCGATCTCGCCATCGTCGCGCATGAGGCTTGGCGCCGGCGTCAATACGGCCGCGCGGCCCGAGCGGGCGTTGATTAACAGCGCGCCATCGCGCAGGCGAAGTGCGTCGGCGAGCGAAAGCGGCTTGTTGCGGTCCTTGCGCAGGATTTCGAGCAGCAAGGTCTCGGCGCCGGTCTCGGGATGGCGCCAGACGGCGCGCCGCTCGGCGATACGCAAGCTCTCGGCCGTTATCGTCTCCAGCCCGATGTCATAGACGCCCGCGGCGAGCGCCGCCTCGATGCGGGCGTCGAGCAATTCTTCGAACGACGTGAAGAGCGCGTTCTGCAAAACGATCGGCAAGGCCAGCAAGCGATTCAAGAAGGTCGTGATCGGCGGCAGTTCTTCGCGCAGCGAGCCGTCGCGATCCAAAAGCGACAATCCCGTCGCCTGCTCGAAGTCGGGCAGGGAGCAGCCTTCGACGCCGCCGCGATGGAGCAACATGTAGAATTGCCTCAGCGCCGCGCGCGCCTGCGGGCCTTCGAGATTGTCCTCGGCGCGAAAGAGCCCCTGTCCGCCGGTCTGGCGCTGGCCGCGCGTGATGGCGCCGAGCGTGTCGAGACGGCGGGCGATGGTCGAGAGAAAGCGCTTTTCGGCCTTCACATCGGTGGCGATGGGCCGAAACAGGGGCGGCTGCGCCTGATTGGTGCGGTTGGAGCGCCCGAGCCCCTGGATGGCGGCGTCGGCCTTCCAGCCGGCTTCGAGCAGATAATGGACGCGCAAGCGCCGATTTTTGGCGCCCATGTCGGCGTGGTAGGAGCGTCCCGTACCGCCGGCGTCGGAAAAGACGAGAATGCGCTTTTCGTCGTCCATGAAGGCCTGGGTTTCGGCGAGATTGGCCGACGCCGGCCGGTTTTCGACGCAGAAGCGCTCGCCCTTGCGCACGATACGCCGTGAGCGCCCGGTGACTTCCGCCACCATGTCCGCGCCGAAGCGCTGAACGATCTGATCGAGCGCGCCGGGAACGGGATCGAGCGCGGCGAGCTGCTCGATCATGCGGTCGCGGCGCTCGACCGCCTCGCGGCAGTGAACGGGTTGGCCGGTGTCGTCGAAAACGGGGCGCGAGGAGAGATTGCCCTCATCGTCCGTGAAGGGCTCGAACAATTGCGTCGGGAAGGAATGCTGGAGGTAGGAGAGTACGAGCTCGCGCGGAGAGAGATCGACGCTCAAATCGTTCCATTCGTCCGCGGGAATATCCGCGAGCCGCCGTTCCATCAGCGCTTCGCCCGTCGAGACGAGCTGGACAATGGCGGCGCAGCCGGCGTCGAGATCGCGCTCGATGCTCGCGATCAGCGTCGGCGTCTTCATCGAGGTGATGAGATGATTGAAGAAGCGCTGTTTGGCGCTTTCGAACGCCGAGCGGGCGGCCGCTTTCGCCTGGCCGTTGAGCGTCCCGGACTTTGCCGTGATGTTTGCAGCCTCCAGCGCCGCGTTGAGATTGTGATGGATAATCTGGAAGGCTCGCGCATAGGCGTCGTAAATCGCCGTCTGCGCGGGCGTGAGCCTGTGCTCGACAATCTCGACCTCGACGCCTTCATAAGAGAGAGAACGCGCCGCATAGAGGCCGAGCGCTTTCAAATCGCGCGCCAGCACCTCCATGGCGGCGACGCCGCCGGCTTCGACCGCCTGCACGAACTCGGCGCGGTTGGCGAAGGGGAAATCCGCGCCGCCCCAGAGCCCCAGCCGCTCGGCGTAGGCGAGATTGCGCACGTCGGTCGCGCCCGTCGCCGAAACGTAAACGACGCGGGCGTCGGGCAGGGCGCGCTGCAGTCGCAATCCCGCGCGGCCCTGCTGCGAGGGCGCGACCTCGCCGCGCTCGCCTTTGCTGCCGGCGGCGTTCGCCATGGCGTGCGCCTCGTCGAAGACGATGACGCCGTCGAAATCGCGCCCGAGCCAGTCGATGATTTGTTGGGAGCGTGACGCCTTTCCCTCGCGCTCGGCCGAGCGCAGCGTGGCGTAGGTGCAGAATATTATGCCTTCGTCGAGCTTGATCGGCGTCCCCTGGCGAAATCGCGCCAGCGGCTGGATGAAAAGCCGCTCCTGGCCGAGCGCCGACCAGTCGCGCTGGGCGTCTTCGATCAGCTTGTCGGATTTGGAAATCCACAGCGCCTTGCGCCGTCCTTTGAGCCAATTGTCGAGAATGACGCCCGCGACCTGGCGGCCCTTGCCGCAGCCGGTGCCGTCGCCGAGGAACCAGCCGCGCCGGAAGCGCACGGATTTTTCGTCTCCGTCGGACGCCGTGGAAATATTGTCGCAGGTTTCGTCGATGATCCACGATCCTGCGAGATGACGGGCATGCGCTTCTCCCGCGTAGATGACGCTTTCGAGCTGGGCGTCGGAAAGGAGGCCGTCTTCGACGAGTTTCGACGGAAGATGCGGCCGGTAGGCGGGCCTGGGCGGCGCCACCGAAGCCATGGCCGCCGACTGCACGAGCATTGTCGGATGCGGCTTCGCGCGCGGGATGCGGATCGATTGCAGCGCGTAGGATTCATAAAGCGCATCGCTCAGCGCGCAGCTTTTTCCGGGCCTCCACTCGACATGTTCGTAAGCGAGTTCGACCGCGTCGAGGGGAGCAGCCGCAACGGGCCGTCCTTGACGGACAATCGGCTGGGAGCGTGCGGGCGCGCCAAGCGGGCGAGTGTCAGCGATCCCAACCGCGCCTGCACGTTGCGCGCGCGCTGGAACGCCCTCATTGACGTTGGCGAGGAGTTCCACGGCGCTCCGCGCCGGCGAATAGGATGGCAAAATGACCTGAGGATTTGCGATCGCGACTTTATCGATGACCGTCAATCGCGTTTCGATGGTCGTGCCGTGTCCGGCATAGAGGGCGCCGTCGATGGCGCAGGAGAAGCGGACATGGCCGCCCTTCTCCTGGAGGCGGACGAACAGCGGTCTGGTCGCCGGATTGTCGGGGGAGAGGCTTGCGCCGGCGATCGCGACGAGTCGGCCGCCTTGCGCGAGACGCGCGAAGGCCGACGCAATATGCCGGAAGGCGGCGTCGTTTATGCGGCGATCGACATTGAGCAGCGCCGAGAAAGGCGGATTCATAATGACGACGGAAGGCCGCACGCCCGCGTCGAGCCGGTCATGAATCGTCGCGGCGTCGTGGCGCGTGAGCGGCGCATCGGGAAAAAGCGACGAGAGAAGCGCCGCGCGCGTCTCGGCGATCTCGTTGAGCGCGAGGCGCGCGCCGGCAAGCTGCGCGAAAATCGCAAGCAGGCCGGTCCCGGCCGAAGGCTCCAGCGCGACGTCGTCGTCGGTGACGCCCGCGGCGACCCGCGCAATAAACGCGAGCGGGAGCGGCGTCGAAAATTGTTGAAGAGCTTCGGACTCTGGCGTGCGCCGCGTATGCGTCGGGAAAAGACCGGCGATCTTTTCCACCATCGCCAGCATGGATTGGTCCGATTGCGCACGGGCGCGCATGGCGGCGCCGAATTTGCGCAAGAAAAGCAGCTGCGCAACTTCGCAGGCTTCATAGGCGTCCTTCCATAACCATGCGCCCTCGGCGTCGGAAGCGCCGAAGGCCTGCTCCATCGCGGCGCGCAGACGGGCAACGTCGATGGCGCGGCCCTGTTCGAGAGCGGGAAGAAGGAGCCGTGCGGCGTTAAAGATGCGGGAGGCGAAGGCCGCAGGCGCGAAACATTGCGCGGCGGCTTTCGCCGCGCTTGAAGGCGTAATCGCATTCATGGGGAAAGTCCTCAAGGGAGAGCTGAATCGGGCGAACCGGAGGAGCTCTCTCTTTTCCCTTCCGGCTCGCCCGCTCCTGGCCCCGCTCTCCCTCTCGGATCGGCTAGGTTTCGGACTCGGGCCGCCTGTCGCAAAGCGCATGACGCGCCTCGTCGATGACGAATCCGAAGCGGCCGCGATCGCGATATTCGTCTTGCGGAACGAGAAAGGCGCGCTCGGGACCTCGCCCGCGGACGCCGCCCCTGGCGGCGACGCATTCGACCATGCCCGGGTGGCAATCGGACGCGATCGCAGAGATTACGATCCAGTGGTCGGCATGTTCCTCGCGAAAGCGGCGCTCGTCTTTTCCGAAAGATTCGCCCGGCGCGAGCGTCACGCCGGCGATCTCCTCATAGGCGTCGGGACACCAATTCTTGATCGTCGCGACGGCGGCGTCGTAATGGTCTTTCGAAAAAAGCTCCGGGAAAGTGAACGCGACCTTCGCCCATGCGCAGTCTTCCTCGTAATAGCCATCGGCCTCCCGCAACAGCGGATGGACCTTGGCGTTGCGTAGGGCGTCGAGCCTGAAGCCGCCATGCGAGGGCGTGCTGTAGAAAACGATCCCCTCGGCGTAGAACTTCTCACGGTCCGCTGCGCCCCAGGGCGTGTGGATGGACATGTTTCTGTTCTCCTCGAAAAGATGAGTGCCCGGCGCCGCGTCGGCGAACCAGCGGCGGCTGGGCTCACAGGGATTGGTTCGGGTGGAAAGCGCCGTTATTCGGCGGCGCCGAGGAAGGCGGGGAGCTCCGTAGCCGTCGCTGCCGATGACGCGGGCGCTTCTGCTCGCGGCGACGATTCGACTCCCGGCGTGCGCAGCAGCTCGGGGAGCCAGCCTGAATCGGCGAGCATACGCTCGGCCTCCTGCGCCATGTCGGATTTTTTGAGGTGGGCGATGAGCTCCGCCGCATTGGCGCCCTTCGCTTCGCGCACCGCTTCGAGAATGCGCGCCTTGGGCACGCGGCCGAGATAATTCTCGGCGGTCGGCCTCCAGCCGGCGGCGGCCATGTCGAGGGTCAACGCCCGCGCAAGCTGATCGGCATGGCGCTTGCGCCCCGGCGCGCGATTCCATGGCTCCTGCACGGCGTTGACGGTGAGCGAGGCGCAATGAGCAAAGAGCGCCATGCGGCTCTCCGCGTCGAAGCCGATGAGCGCTTCCCACAAGTCCTCGGGGTCTTCGGGCAATTGTTTCGCCCAATGCTCATGGCGCGCGTCGACGGATTTTGCCGGCCGACACTCCTTGAGATCGGGACCCTGCA